>NZ_JAMYRN010000006.1:0-332443 GCF_040321435.1 Mesorhizobium sp. M0410 | reverse complement strand
AGCTGGTCGACAAGGCCAAGAACTGAAGGAAATCCACATTCGTTTCGTTGCGCGTCCTCAGGCTTCGCGCTGCGGGCGCGCGGGGGATTTCCAAAAACAAGCTGGTCGACAAGGCCAAGAACTATCGCAATTTCATTGCCGATCAAGAAAGGCCGGCGGAGCGATCCGCCGGCCTTTTCGCATAAAGATTGTGTGGTTCCCACGCTTGTGGACAGGCGCATTATCCTCATCACCGTGGTATGCCTGTGCGGGGCATGGCACAGAAGTGCCAAAGGGGGCTGAGACTTGGAACTCAAATTTCTGTTGGTCGGGTTTGCCTGCGCGGTTGCCGGCATGCTCTCCCTCGTCACGTTCCTGAAGTGGTGGGAGGTGAGGGCGGTCAGCCGCTGGTCTCCGACGCTGGGAAAGATCGTCTCGTCGCGGGTCGAGGCTCGCGAGGTGACCAGTTCGGGATCCGGTTCGGACAGCAGAGGGTCGACCGAAATGCGCAACTTCCCGGCGATCACCTTCGAATACAAGGTGAACGGCAAGACATTTCGCAGTTCGCACTACAGCGTGCAGGAGAACCTTGGAAACTTTGCCGTGGCGGAAACCCTTGCGAAATTTCCAAACGGCTCTGGCGTAACCGTCTTCTACAATCCGGCCGATCCAGCCAAGGCCGTGATCGAACGCACCATGCCCGAAGGTTCCTTCAAATTCATGGTCCAGCTTTCGGCTGGGCTGGTGGTTGGCGCGCTGGTATTGGTCTTCTCCGTCGGCGGCGCCCTGGAAGCGATCCGGCCGTTTTTGCCCAAGCCGCAGAACCTCGGCGCCGCGGCCCTGCTGCTGTTCATGGGATTGTTTGTCCTGCGCATGGGCTTCGCCCAGAAGTCACTAGCGGAACAGGCGGCGAAATGGCCCATCACGGCAGGACGCATCGACGCCTCGGGCCTGCAGAAATTTGAGACCCGCGACAGGTCCGGAGGCGGCTATCGGCCCTGGCGAACAGTCTTCAAATCCCGCATCGTCTACAGCTATAGCGTCGCCGGCCAGCGCTACGCCGCCGATCGCATCGCTTTCGGCGCAAACGTGACGGCTTCGCTGCCGAGCCTCGTCAGCGGTCAATCACGGCGCTACCTCGAGGGCGACAAGGTCGAGGTCCACTACGATCCCGCCAATCCGGCTGCCGCGGTTCTCGAATGCAGGGTGAGTGGGCTTTGGCTCCTGTGGGTCTGCGCAGTTGGCTTCATAGGTGGAGCCGCGCTGCTTGTCGGGGTGATCTAAGGCTGAAACTGCCGTCCTCGACGCTGTAGATCCAGAGGAAGGGCACTTGTCTTCAGCATCTGACAAGAACTCCGCTGTCGTAGCCCGGCCATGTCAGTCTCAACGTCGCCCCGTCGACCACAATATGGATGACACGGGAGAACGGCTCTTCCGCCGACGGGTCGGATCCGTAGCATTGGCTGGCCGGCGCCACCCAACCCGTGGGTGTCTTGAGAAACATTGCGTGTTCACAGCCGAGAGCAGGGACCGACAGCGCATCGCGGTACAATGTGTAGACAGTCTGGCGTTGAACATCCGCAACGGCGGTGCAGTTCGATCTGTCCCGGGACCATGTGCCGACATAGGGTTCCGTGGCAAAGGCGCTGCCGCACGAAAATGTTGAGATCGAAATGAGCATCAAGAGATTTCGGATCATCGATTCTTTCTTTCGACCATGACATCGGGCCATGCTAAAGCATTGATGCTTAGACTTCACAATGATGCTGCTCCAGGGACTTAAATGATCATCCGCAAGGCAGCAGCTGTTTTTCTGAGCATGCTGAGCCTGTCGCAAACAGCGAACGCAACAGAATGTTCGCTCAGCCATGCGACCTATCGCGAGCCGCGTTCGGGAGCGACGATACAGTTCCGGCCCACAGACAACGAGCCGGCTGCGCTGACGACCGAGGTCTTTTCGCTGATCGTGCCCAACACCGACCTTCGTCTGCCGTCGGACATCACCTGGACCAATGGCAAGTACTCGTTTCCTGTGGGTACGATCCGGCACACCTGCACCGACAACGATCGCGAGGCGGGTCTTGAGGACGGCACCGGACTGTGCAGAGTGTGGGACGGGCAGGTCTATGCGTTCAGTGCAGGCGGTGCCGAGCAGCTGAGTTCCCGCGAAACTTCGCCGGCACCGGCAGGGTTGCTGTTGCCTGACTTCGGCGCGATTTTTACCGAATGGTCCGATTTCGCCAAAGCCAATCCCGACGGTTCGGCCTGGGACGCCTTTAGCTTGACGGGTTGCAGCGATGAATAACAAGAGACTGCCGGCCTGCATCTGCACCCTGTCGGTCCTTGTGGCCATGGCCCCGGGGGCTCGTGCCGACCAAAGCACGCCGTCGCGTCCGCCCGTCGACAAATGCAGTTGGGAACGGTTGGCGGACAGGGATGTCGGGCTGGCTGCCTGGGTACAGCGCTGCGATTTCGGTTTTCGCCGGATTCATTTCGAGCTTGGCGGCAATGCTCTTGCCATCAAATACAGCGATGGCGGTTCGGCCGATCCCGTCGTCGAAGTCTTCGATATGCTGCCTGGCGAGGCCGCCGATGCTGCGTTGCGGCGCATTTTTACGCAGAAGACCGAGAAAGCCATCAGCACACGTTGCGTGCTCATGCCTTACACCGAAGGGGCGACGCCCGCGCGCATCCTCCGGTATGTTTTCAGTCCCGATGCCGCCTATCGTGAGGAATTGAAGACCGTCGCCAACCCTGACGAGGTCGGCGAACCGCCTTGCGGCGAATGGGGCGAAGCCCCGGACGGCATTCAGTATTTCGAGGTGCAATCACCCGAACTGCGAAAGCTGCTATTCGTTCGCGTCGGCCAGGATGAGCCGCTGTTTGACGAGCAGACACTGCAAGTCCTGCCACCCGGATAGCGCCGGTAGATATCAGCCGTAATGCCAACTGGGCTTTGGCTGGGTGCCGGTGAACATCACGCCGATGCGGTCCTCGCGGCGCCAGCGGACCACGGCCTTGTAGGCGATGCCGTCGGTCGGAACATAGAGCAGGAACTCATCGGGCACGCGCGCGTCGATCGAGACCTTCAATTCGGCGCCGCCGGCATGCATGTTGCGCAGCGTGCATGTGACCTCGGAATTGGTCATGCCGGTCAGGATCGTTGCGCCCTTCAAGACGCGCTGCCGGCGTTTGTCCCTCTGTTCGTCCTCGGCCATCGCACGCAATCCAGCCATTTTTCGCGTCTCGGGCGTTCTGATCGGGAGGATTATTAGACCTGCCTGATAAAAATAGCGTTATCAGCAGTCGGGACTGGGAGATGTTCGCGGTTCCTGGCTGGAAGAAAAAGGCGCCGCGAAGCACGGCGCCGAACGATGCTTGTTGTCGGCCTGCTTACCTATAGGGCGAGTAGCATTGCTGGCGCGGCCCGTAATAGGGCTGGAAGGTATTGTCCCAGGCGCGGTACGACCGGTAGCGATTGTAACACCATTGGACATGTGCACTGGAAAGCCGCCCTGCGCGATAATAGCGGCGCGGTGGCGGCGCGTCGTAGTAGTTGTAGCTGTTGTACAGGCTGCCAAGGCCGAGCCCCAGGCCCAAGCCAAGAATCGCGGCACCCGCACCATCATCATAGTAGCCGCCGCGGTAATGGCGGCGATGGTGGCGCCAGCGCCAGCTGTCGTCCCAGCCGCCATTATCCCAGTGTCTCGAAAAATGACGGCCGCGGAAATTGTGGGACCGCCATCTCCAATCGTCGCCGCCGTGCCATTGCCGAAAGCCGCGATTGCGCCAACGCCAGATCTGCCTGTCATTGCCGCCTGCCCAATCTTCACGAATTTGCACGATGTCGGCAGCATTGCCCGCCACCGGCAGCAGAGGTTTGGGTATTGGCCCGGCAAGCGAGGGGGACGAGAGGCCGGTGATCAGACCGAGGGCCATCAGCCCGGATCTGACAGAAGATAAAAAGAGCGGTTTCATCGCACTCTCCGAAGATTCAGGCCCCACGCCCAGAATACCCCGGGGAAGGGCCTATTGATGGAACTTTCCATCTGAACGGAAGATGAACAAAAAGGTTCCGTCAGCCATAGCGAGCGCGCGATCAAGCAGAGCCGCCTGATTTCTGCGCCCTTGTTTTCGGGCGCGCTTGCGGGCAAAGGTCAAAGCCATGTCGCTGCGCCTTGCCACTTTCAACGTCGAAAACCTGATGAACAGGTTTGATTATTCCGGATACCGCAATCAGCTCAACGAAGATCGCACGCTGGCGCTTTTCGACATTCAGAGCGAGGCCGAATACAAGATGCTCGAGCAGGCGCGGGCCATCGCGCAGTCCGACGACACGCGGCAGTTGACGGCGCTGGCGATCGCGGCCACCCGCGCCGACATCATCTGCATGCAGGAGGTCGACAATATCGAGGCGCTGAGGGCATTCGAATATGGCTATCTGTTCAAGATGGTGGGGCAAGGCTACCGGCAGAAATACACCACCGCCGGCAATGATTCGCGCGGCATCGACGTCGCCGTGATGATGCGCAACGAGACCGCGCAGGGCCAGCCGATCGAATTCGTGCGCATGACCAGCTACGCCTATGTCACGTTCGAGCAATTCGGGCTGCACACGGCGGAATTGGCAGCACTTGGACATCAGGCCAATGAGCGCATCTTCCGGCGCGACTGCCTGGAAATCGATCTGACCGTGGCTGGCGCGCCGTTGACGCTCTATCTCGTGCATTTCAAGTCGATGGGCTCGCCCCGTAACGGCCTCGACGGCCGCGAGGCGACAATGCCGCTGCGCATCGCCGAGGCGCAGGCGGTGCGCCGGATCATCGAGGAGCGCTTCGGCAAGGACCATGCCGCCGACAAGCGCTGGGCAATCTGCGGCGACATGAACGACTACCGGCAGCGCGTGAAGATCACTGGCGATGTTTTCGACGGCTATCGCTTCGAGGTGATCGACGAGACCCGGTCCTGCATCGACGTGCTCACTGCCGGCGGTTTTTGCGAAAACGCGGTCGAGCGGCGGCCGGAAATGGACCGCTGGACTTTCTATCACACGCGCGGACCGGAAGAGCGGCATCTCTGCCAACTCGACTACATCCTTTTGTCGAGGGCGCTAGCCAGGCAGAACGCCACCGCCGTTCCCGATATCATCCGTAACGGGCAGCCTTGGCGCACCATATTTCCGGCAGGCCAGGAGGTCGAGCGCTTCCCACGCGCCGGGTGGGACCGGCCGAAGGCATCCGACCATTGCCCGGTAGCAATTGCCCTCGACATGGCGTGAGACAGGCGTGAGTTTCGACCTGCCGCGCAACGTCATCCTGCCGGTCGATGCCATCGACGTCAGGCTCGATCCTGGCCCGCATCCATTCGAGCGCGATAATGCCGAGGCGATCGCGGCGAACTGGCGGCGTGAGACCGCATCGAAGCCGGCGCTTTTCGACGGCACTGTGGTGCTGCTTTCCGCACTCAGCTACCGCGACAATCGCCTCGTCGGCCGCTGCCATGCGGTGCGGTATTCGACCTTCATGCTTTGGCGCAGCAATAGACAGGTGCCTGGCGCCGAACATGCCTACGCGCACGCCTTGCTGGTCGCTGGCGACAATGCGCTGGTGGCGATCCGCATGGCGCCGCATACGGTCAATGCCGGGCGCATCTACTTCGCCGCCGGCTCGTTCGAGCCAACCGATTTCCGCGACGGCCTTGTCGACGTCGACTTCAACATGATCCGCGAGGTACGGGAGGAAACCGGCCTCGACCTATCAGGCGCGACACGCGGCAGGCGCCACTACGCCCTGTCGACGGCAAGCGGCACGGTGATCTTTCGCCGCTACCGCGAGACGGCCTCCGCCGACGACCTGGCACAGCGGATCCGCGCTTTCGTCGCGGCCGAGTCAGAGCCTGAAATCGAAGGTCCTGTGATCATCCGCAATGCAGCCGACCTGCCGGACGGATTGATGCCGCATATGAGACCGCTGATCGAATGGCACTTCGCGCAAGGATTCCGACTCTAACGTCGCGACCTGCCTTCAATAGCCTTGCGGTCGCTGCGGGCAGCGACAAAATACAGCAGTACGCCGAGACCCAGGAGTGCCCCCATGGCCGTTCCCATCGTCTGCCCAATTACCTGCTGGAAGTCAGCTGTGACGCGATCGGGATTATCCATTCCATAACGGATCAAATTCCACCAAAGCCCTGCCAATGCGGCTTCGACGATCACCATCGCCAGAGCCAGTCGCCCTCTCTTGCTCATCCATTGTTCCCCCTTAGTCCCCAACAGCATTGTTATCATTGCAGATTGTCCTGCGACAAGGGCAGGTTGCTTATAAAATTGGCAGCGTCGCGAGGCGACATTTGCTGCAACGCTCTATTCATGCCTCAGCGCGTCGATGGGGTTGAGCCGTGCGCCGCGCAGCGCCGGGAAGAAGCCGAACACCATGCCGATCAGCGCGGAAAAGCCGACCGCAAGCAGGATGACCGCCGGGCTTGGCGCAAACGGGATCGTCAGCGTCAGCGAGGCGAGGCCGGCCAATGCCAGGCCGATCAGGATGCCGATGATGCCGCCAAGCAGCGACAGCACCGTCGCCTCGACCAGGAACTGGATGAGGATGTGCTTTTCGTGGGCGCCGATGGCGAGCCTGATGCCGATCTCGCGCGTGCGCTCGGTTACCGACACCAGCATGATATTCATAATGCCGATGCCGCCGACGAGCAGGCTGACGCCGGCGACGGCGCCGAGCATGCCAGTCATGGTGGTGGTGGCGCTGGCCATGGCATCGGCGATCTGGGTCATGTCGCGGATCGAGAAATCATCGTCTCGGTCGGGCGTGATGCGGCGTGTGTCGCGCAAGATGTCCTCGACGCGCTGCTGCAGCACCGTGGTTGGCGTACGGTCGTCGGCGGCGACATAGACCGATTCGATGTCGCGATTGCCGGCAATGCGACGCTGATAGGCGGCGAGCGGCATCAGCACGACATTGTCCTGGTCCTGGCCGAAGCCGGTATAGCCCTTCGGTTCGAGCAAGCCGATGATCTTGCAGGAGGTGCGGTTGACGCGGATGATCTCGCCTTCGGGGTCACCGGCGCCGAAGAACTGCTGGCGCACCGTCTCGCCGATGAGGCAGACGCCGGTGCCCGAGCGGGTTTCCGAATCGCTGAACGGGCGGCCCGAAACCAGCTTCCAGTCGCGAGCATCGAGATAGGCGCTGTCGGTGCCGGTAACGCCCGAGGTCAGGCTTTCGGTGCCGAAAATGACGCGCACCTGCTTTTGCGACGCCGGTGAGATGGCGCGCGCGCCGTCCAGGTGCGCGACAAGCGCTGCAAGATCTCTGTCGCTCAGCGGTCGGACGACCTGATCGAGCCCTCCAGGTCCGCCAGGCCCGGCCGGACGGCCGGAACGAATGACGAGCAGGTTGCTACCAAGCTTGGAAATATCGGACTTGACCTTTTCGGTGGTGCCCGAGCCGATGGTCAGCATGGCGATGACGGCGGCAACGCCGATGACGATGCCGAGCAGCGTCAGGAACGAGCGCAGCACGTTGCGGCGGATGGAGCGGAGCGAGAGGCGGACGGTTTCCCAGATCATGGCTAGGCCATCTCGAGACTGGCTGTATCCGAGGCGACATGGCCATCGAGGAAACGGATCGTGCGCTGGGCATAGCCGGCAACATCTGCTTCGTGCGTGACCATGGCGATGGTCAGGCCGAGCTCGCTGTTCAGCTGCGTCAGGAGCTCCATGATCTCGTGCGTGCGGGCGGTATCGAGATTGCCGGTCGGCTCGTCGGCAACGAGCAGCGTCGGCTTGGTGACGATGGCGCGGGCGATCGCCACGCGCTGCTGCTGGCCGCCGGACAGCTCGGCTGGCGTATGATGCTCGCGGCCAACAAGGCCAACCTCGGCAAGTGCCTGCATGGCAAGGCCGCGACGCTCGCGGGCGCCAACGCCGCGGTAGATCAGCGGCAGTTCGACATTCTCCGCCGCCGTAGTGCGCGGCAAGAGATTATAGCCCTGGAAGACGAAGCCCACATAGAGATTGCGCAGCTGAGCGCGGCGGTTGCGGTCGAGACGGCCGGCATCGATGCCTTCGAAGCAGTAAGTCCCAGCGGTCGGCGTGTCGAGGCAGCCAATGATGTTCATGGCCGTCGATTTGCCGGAACCGGACGGGCCCATGATGGCGACGAATTCGCCGCGTCTGATGGCGAGGTCGACGCCGGCCAGCGCATGCACCCGGGCTTCGCCCTGGCCATAGCTTTTCCACACCTTGTCGAAGCCTATGAGCGTGGTCGCGACCGATGCCACGATCAGCTCCGCTGCTGCGAGGCGGTAATGACTTGTGCGCCTTCCTCCAGGCCGGAGACGATCTCGGTCAGTTCGCCGTCTGTCGAGCCGACCCTGACGTTGACAGGATGCGGCCGCCCATTCTCCAGCAGGTAGAGCGTGCGCGAGCCGTCGGTGGGCTTCGTCGCCGCCTGGTGCTGGCGGTTGCCGCCGGGGCGTCCCATGCGGCCTGTGAACAGGTCGGTGAGGCTCCAGCCGCGCTCCGCCGTCTGGGCCGGCCGGTAGCGGAAGGCGATCGACGGCACGGTGAGCACGTTCCTGGCCTGCTTGGTGACGACCGAGACGGTGGCTGTCATGCCGGGCCGCAACAGAAGTTCGCTGTTGTCGACATCCAGCCTTGCATCGTAAGTGACGACGCCGTCGGTGGTGACTGAGGCATAGTAGATGTCGCGGATTTCGGCGTCGAACGGCCGTTCCGGGAAGGCATCGACGGTGAAGCGCGCATGCTGGCCGGGTTTGACGGCGCCGATATCGGCCTCGTCGACCGCCGCCTTCAACTCCATGTTCTTCAGATCGGCGGCGATGACGAACAGGACCGGCGCCTGCAGCGAAGAGGCGACCGTCTGGCCGGGATCGACCGAGCGCGTCAGTATGATGCCGTCGATCGGAGCGTAGATGGTGCTCTTGGCAAGATCCGTCTGCTGCGCCTTGAGATCGGCACTGGCCATGGCGAGGTTGGCTTTGGCAATATCGAGCGCCGCCTTCGAGCGGTCGCGCGTGGCGGTTGCCGCTTCGAGCGACTGGTCCGTCGCCATGCCGCGCTTGGTGAGTTGTGCCGCGCGCACCAGCGCCTTTTCGTTTTCGGCCAGGGTCACAGTGGCGTCCTCGACGCTCGCCGTCGCTGCCTTGGCGGAGGCCTGGGCGCGCTCGATCTGCACCTCCAACTTTGCGGTGTCGAGCGCAGCCAGCACATCGCCCTTCTTCACCAGCTGGTTCTCGTTGACCGAAACCGAGCGGACGACGCCGGAGAGTTCGCTGGAAATATCGACCTGGGTGAGGGGCTGCAGCGTGCCGGTAGCCGAAACCGCGACGGTAAGGTCGGTCATGGCGGCCAGTGTCGTGGTATACTCGATCTTGGCGGGCGAGCCCGCATACCAGGGGTAGCCGACGACACCCGCGGCCACTGCGAGTAGCGCAAGCAGCGCGTAAAACCAACCGCGACGGCGTTTTGTCTTCAGGCCCTGGTGGTCGAGCCCGAGCGCCGTCTCGATGGCGGAAGCGGATTCCGTCTTTGGCAGATTGACAATCTGGTCCACGCCGGCCCCCTATGTTCAGTGATTTCCCATCAGTGCACAAATCAGGCCTTATGGTTCGAAATTCAAATTAAATTTCGCCCATGTTGGGAATGAGGCAGAGGACTTACTGAGATGCAGCCGCGGAATTACTTACTTTACGACGTATTCACCACCAACCGGCTGGCGGGCAATCCGCTGGCCGTGGTGCTCGACTGTAACGGGCTGGACCTTGCTGCGATGCAGGCGGTGGCGCGCGAGTTCAACCTGTCCGAAACCGTCTTCGTGCTGCCGCCTGATAATCCCAAGCATCGGGCCCGCATCCGTATCTTCACACCCGACTATGAAATGCCGTTCGCCGGCCACCCGACCGTCGGCTCGGCGATAGCGCTCGCCGAAATGGCGGGAGAGGCCGCCGGCATCTTCGTGCTCGAGGAGAATATCGGCCCGGTGCGCTGCGCTGTCAGCAAGCACGATGGTTCGACCTTTGCCGAGTTCGACCTGGCGAAACTGCCGGCGCAGCTGGAATTGTCGGCCGCTCCCGAGGCGATCGGCGCGGCCCTTGGCCTTGGGCCGCACGAGATCGGCTTCGAGAACCACCGCGTTTCGTTCTGGTCGGCTGGAGTGCCCTACGTGACCATCCCCGTCGCCAATCTGGAGGCGGCCGCCCGGATCAGGCTGGACAACCAGGCGTGGTCGGAGTTGGCACCACGCAAGAGCGAATGGGCCTTCGCCAGCCCCTATGTGTATTGCCGCGAGACGGTGCACCATGACAGTGCCTTCCATGTCCGCATGATGGTGCCCGGTAATCCGTCCTACGAAGACCCGGCGACCGGCTCAGCGGCGGCCGCGTTCGCCGGCGCGATCATGCATTTCGACGGCCCGACGGACGGCGTTTCACAACTCTGGATCGAGCAGGGGCTGGAGATGGGCCGGCCGTCGCGCATCCGCCTCGAATTGAATGTCGAAGGCGGCGAACTGGCGGCCTCCCGCATCGGCGGCCATGCGGTGAAGGTGGCTGAAGGCAGGCTTTTTGTTTGACGACCTCGGCACTTCGGCGATTTGTCGGGAAATGAATCCCACGGGGCTGGACATGGCGGATGGCGGCGGCTATATGCCCGCCAACGCCGGTTTTACCGGCCGAGTGGGTGCGTAGCTCAGTTGGTAGAGCAGCTGACTCTTAATCAGCGGGTCCACAGTTCAATCCTGTGCGCACCCACCAAAGATTTCAAAAATTTGGTGGAAAAGACCCTGGAATGCGAGACGCGTTGACGCGTCTCGGGCCTGTGGCGATAAGGCGCCGGTTTGATGCTCAGCTGCGAAGCAGCAGTAAATTTTTCTCTTGGCTAGACGTACGGAAAGACAGATGGCAATTTCCGAGCTTGCTGTCTTCTAGTCATTGAGAAGAGAACGCTTGGTACCTGATCACTATGCCATCGTTTATACGGAAGAGACGCGAAGAATCTTCGTGATAATTTCTGAAATTTTCGGTGATTTTGTCCTTACCAAGAGCTGTTCCGGCTCGAATTGCGGCTGCATCGGCTGCATGATGTTCTCGTCGAAAGTGCTGATTGGCGAAGCCGAATTCTCGGTCCTTGAGCTTGATGGATCGAAGGCTCTGGATGAAAATCTGATGGCTTATTCATTCACAGAGGAAGGAGAAACCTTTCTTTTCGGCCTTAGGCACAAGTACAAGGCTTACAAGGGTACGATTAACAAAGAGAAGCTTGACAAGATTTTCAGATTTCCAGATGCCGTTGTCATCATCAAACGTGAGGAGGACGGCACTTTTACCCATTCTTATGTTTCGCCGACCGTGGACGGGCGTGTCATATCACGGGGTTGCCGGGCAACACCGCACTGCCCATGCGTCGGATGCCGGATCGTAGATATGTGGTACACCAAGGCGCCCGGCCATATCACACCTGCGGTGGATATCTCAGAGGGGAGGGCTTCTGCAGAAGGAGAATTGATCCTTCCGGTCTTTGAGGGCGAAGAAATTATTTCGAAGATGCTGACGCGCGACCCGTCCGTTCGCCATGCCTTTTCTCCGAATATCTTCGATTCTCCCCTTGAGCGGATGTTCTACGAGCTCGCCTTTCTAGACCTGCATATATATCCACAGCATCCTGTCGGGAAATATCGCTTGGATTTTGCGATCCCCGACAAGCGCATAGCCATCGAACTCGATGGACATGAATATCATAAGACCAAGTACCAGCGTACCCACGATGCAAAACGAGACCGCTGGTTGTATGGCCAAGGATGGACCGTCTTACGATTTACAGGGACGGAAATTCATCAGAACTTGGACCACTGCCTTGACGAAATATGCACGTTGGTCGGCATCGAGCGTGTGAGTAAGTCCAATAGAGCGCCGTAGAATGTGCAGGCCCGGCCGGCCACAGCTGTGTTATGGGCGGGCTTGTCAAGGCCGGGCTTGAACTTGACCTTCATGGCAATCTAGCGGGTCACTGTGATCTGCGAACCAGGATCCATGCTGCGGTCCCAGAATGCCAGCCGCAACCTCTTGCGGATCAAGCTCATAGGCCGATGTTGAACTGGATCACTTCTCCGAAACACCAGCCTCCGCAAAACTTGCCATCCTGGCATGGCATTCGAGTGCCGAGCGGACGATGTTGACTGCGAGGCAGGCGCCGGAGCCTTCGCCGAGCCTCATACCGAGGTCGAGCAAGGGCGGCAGGCCGAGCGCCTCCAATAGACGACGGTGGCCGGATTCGGCCGAGACATGGGCTGCCAGCGTGTGGGCGAGGCCAGCAGGGTGCAGCGCTGCCAAGGGTGCCGCTGCGGCGGTGCAGACGAAGCCGTCGAGCAATACCGGCACGCCGAGATGACGCGCAGCCAGCGTCGCACCAAGGATCGCCGCGAGCTCGCGGCCGCCGAGGGCTGCCGCTACCTTCAGCGGATCGGCCAGCGCCGGGGCGTGGCGCTTCAGGCCGGCCTCGATGGCGACGATCTTGCGCACGAGGCCGGCATCGTCGACGCCGGTGCCGCGCCCAGTCCATCGTTCGGCGCCGCCGCCGAACAGCGCGGTTGAGATGGCCGCCGCCGGCGTGGTGTTGCCGATGCCCATTTCGCCGAAGCAGACGAGGTCGAGGTCCTTGCTGACCGCGTCGTAGCCGGCCGAGACAGCGGCGAGGAAGGCCTCGTCGTCCATCGACACCTCTTGCGTGATATCGCCGGTCGGATGATCCAGATCAAGCGGGATGACGTCTAGCTCCGCGCCGGCGATGCGGGCAAGCTGGTTGATGGCGGCGCCGCCGCCGGCGAAATTCGCCACCATCTGCACGGTGACCTCCGACGGGAAGGCCGACACGCCTTGCGCGGTGACGCCGTGATTGCCGGCGAAGACGAAGACCTTGACACGGTCGAGCTTTGGCATGTCGCGGCCCTGCCAGCGCGCCAGCCAGGCGACTATTGTCTCGAGGCGGCCAAGGCTGCCTTGCGGCTTGGTCAGCGTGTCCTGGCGGCGGGCGACGGTATTGGCCGCGGCGTCGCTGCCAATGGGCAGGCCGAGGCAGGCGGCGCGCAGTTCATCGAGCGATTTGAAAGGCATGGGGGCAAAATCTCCGAAACAGAGTCAGGAAAGGGAAATGGAAGCGACGAGCAGGATTGCGATCTCGCCCAGCTGCTGAAGGGCGCCGACGGTGTCGCCGGTCTGGCCGCCGATCTGATTGAGGCAAAGCGCGCGGAAGGCGGCGAATAACAGACCGAGCAGGATGATCGCGAAAACGGCAGCGCCGAACCCAAGCGTCAGCAGTGCGACCGCACCGAGTACGGCACCGATGCCAGCTGTTTTAGCCGCGACGGTGCCCGCTTCGGCCGAAAGGCCGTCGCTGCGGGCCGGCTGCAGCAGGTGCATGAAGGCGCCGAGCAGGCCGCGCGAGGCGGCATGCGCGGCAATGAGGGCCCAGAAGACATGAGCCGGGCCGGCGAGTTCTGAGAGCGCGCTCCAGCGGATCAGCAGCGAGATGCCGAGCGCGCAGGCGCCGTAGGCACCGATGCGGCTGTCACGCATGATCTCCAATTTCCTGTCGCGGGTCTTGCCGCCGCCAAAACCATCAGCAACATCCGACAGCGCGTCCTCATGCAGGCAGCCGGTGACAAGCAAGATCGCGGCAAGGGCGAACGCTGCAGCAGGACCTCCGGCTAGGCCCAGTCTCGTGCCGACGGCGTAGGCCAGCGCACCGGCCATAGCGACGGCGAGACCGGCGACCGGTGCAGCCCAGATCGCAGCGGCAAGGCTGCGGCCACGGAAGTCGGCTCGCGGCAGCGGCAGCCGGGTAAAGAAGACGAGGCAAAGCGCGATATCATCGAGAATTTGCTGTTGCGAGGCCTTCATCCGGCCCTCGCAATGGCATGGAAGAACGTGCCGCTGACATTGCCGCGCCGGTAGCCGGAGGCGCCGAGCGGGTTGCCTTGCCCGTCGGCGAGATCGGCCAGCGGCCCGTCATTGCCGGTCGCAACCATCTGCGCGTAGTGGAATTCATGGCCGCGGATCAGCGTGCCTTGGCTGCCGAGCGGACAGCCGGACCGCAGCCGCGCCTCGCGGTAGCCGAGATTCATCTTGCGCTTGGCGAAGCTGGTCGAATGGCCGAGCAGGCCAAGCATCCGATGCGTCTCGCCCGATGCATCCTCGAGCGCCGCGCCGAGCACCATGAAGCCGCCGCACTCGCCATGCACCGGCCGCGTGGCGGCGAACCTCGCCATGCCCGCCCTGAAATTCGCAGCGGCGGCGAGGCGGCCGGCGTGGAGCTCGGGATAGCCGCCGGGCAGCCAGCAGACATCGCAATTGTCGCCGGGCGCTTCATCGGCGAGCGGCGAGAATGGGACGATCTCGGCGCCGGCCTTGCGCCAATGCGCGGCAACGTGCGGATAGAGGAAGGTAAAGGCGGCGTCCTCGGCGAGTGCAATGCGCTGGCCGGGGGGCGGCAGCGCGTCGCCGAAATTGCCCGGCGCGGGCGTGAATGGCGCCGCCAGAGCCATGATGGCGTCGAGGTCGAGCGAGTGCTCGACCATATCGGCCAGCCGGTCGAGATGCGCCATCAGATTCTCATATTCGCCGGCCTGAACGAGGCCGAGATGACGTTCGGGCAGGTTGAGCGAGGGATCGCGCAGGATAGCGCCGACGACAGGCAAGCCGAGCGCTTCGATGGCATCGCCGCACAGTCGGCGGTGGCGTTCACTGCCCAATCGGTTGAGCACGACACCGGCCATGCGCACATCGGGGTCATAAGTAGCAAAGCCCTTGGCAACGGCCGCCGCCGTGGTCGACTGGCCGGAAACGTCGAGCACCAGCAGCACCGGCAGGCCATAAAGTCGGGCAAGGTCGGCGGCCGAGCCGGTGCGGCCCGGAGCAGCCGGAATTCCATCGAACAGGCCCATGGCGCTTTCGAGGAAGATAAAATCGGCATCTTCGGTCGCTTCGCCGGCCAGTGCGTTAAGCAGGGCGGGCGGCATTGCCCAGCTGTCGAGGTTGATGCCGGACAAGCCTGTGGCGGCGGTGTGGAAGCCGGGATCGATATAGTCCGGGCCGGACTTGGCGCCGCGCACCTTCAGGCCGCGCCGGGCGAGCGCGCGCAGAATGCCGATGGTGACGCTGGTCTTGCCCGAGCCCGAGCGCGGCGCGCCGATGATGATGGCGCGGGTCATGGCTCGCCCGCCAGTGCCGCACGCATAGCGACAATACCGCCGACGACGATCAGCGCCGGCGAGGTCAGACCGGCGGCTGCTGCCTCTTCCGCAATGGTGGCGAGCGTGGCGACGACGATCCGTTCCTGCGGTGTCGTCGCAGCGACAATCACCGCGGTGGGCGTCGAAGGCGCCAGCCCGCCCTCGAGCAGCGAGGCGGCGATCAGTGGCAGATTGGCCATGCCCATATAGATGACCACCGGCTGGCCGGTACGGGCGATGGCCGCCCAGTCGAGGTCGTCATCGGTGCCGGCGGCGTGACCGGTCGCCAGGATCAGCGCCTTGTTGATGCCGCGCATGGTGCCGGGAATGCCGGTGGCGGCCAGCGCGCTGAGGCCGGACGTCAGGCCAGGCAGGATGCGGAACGGGATGGTTTTCCCGGCCAGCGCAAGCGCCTCTTCGCCGCCACGCCCGAAAATATAGGGGTCGCCGCCCTTCAGCCTGACGACGCGCCGGCCCGCGCGCGCCAGCCGAACCAGCAGAGCGGTAATGTCGTCCTGCTTCATCGATGGTTTGCCACCGCGCTTGCCGGCATAGAACAGTTCCGCGCCCTCGGCGACGGCGACGACCGCGGGCGAGACCAGCGCGTCATAAACCAGCGCGTCGCACTGTCCGAGGGCGGCCAGCACTTCCAGCGTCAGGCAGCCGGGATCGCCAGGGCCGGCACCGGCCAGCCAGACATGACCGGGCTCCAGCTGGCGCGGCTTGAAGTCCAGCCGGGTGAGCGCCTGCTCGACCGTAGTGTTTCTATTGCTGCCGCTCACAACCCGCCCCGTCCGCGAAAGCGCCGCTGGTAGTGCGCGTCATACAGTGAACTTTCGCCAAAGCCTTCCGCCGCCAGCGAGCGGCCGACGAAGATGATTGCCGTGCGCTCCATCGGATCGGCGGCCAATTGCGCCTCGATGGTGGCCAGCGTGGCGGTCAGCACGCGCTCGTCCGGCCAGGAGGCACGGAAGACGACCGCGACCGGGCAGTCGGCGCCGTAATGCGGCGTCAGCTCGGCGACGACGCGGTCGATGGCGTGGATGGCAAGGTGGATGGCCAGCGTGGCGCCGGTGCGGCCGAAGCCGGCCAGCGTTTCGCCGGGCGGCATTTTCGAGGCGCGGCCGGAGATGCGGGTCAGCACCAGGCTTTGCGCGACTTCTGGAATGGTCAGCTCGCGGCGCAGCGCTGCCGCCGCAGCGGCGAAGGACGGCACGCCCGGCGTCAGCGTATAAGGGATACCATGCTTCTCCAGCCGGCGGATCTGCTCGGCAACTGCGCTCCAGACAGACAAATCACCGGAATGCAGGCGGGCGACATCATGGCCGGCCGCGTGGGCGGCCACATATTCGGCCTCGATCTCGTCGAGTGACATCGGCGCGGTGTCGATCAACCTCGTTCCGGGCGCGCAGTGCTGCAACAGCTCCGGCGCCACGATCGATCCGGCATAGAGGCAGACGGGACAACTGCCGAGCAGGCGGCTGCCGCGCAAGGTGATGAGATCGGCAGCACCCGGGCCGGCACCGATGAAGTGAACGGTCATGCCGCATCTCCGCTGATGGCGATGGCGCAGGTGACAGCACCGAGCACCGTGCGCGGTCCGAGCAGCTTTGCGCCTTTGCCGGCGGCGGCAAGCGCCGAGGCTTCGGAAACAGACGGCGTGCTGGCATGCTCCTGTGATAGGTCGGAGTGGCTGGTCGTAGATGCAGCTTTGAGTTCGTCCTGCTCGACAACGATCACCGGGAGGCGGAGTTCACGTCCGGCGGCGAAGATTGCCGCTTCATCCTGCTTGAGAGACGCGGTCGCGAGGGCTGAAAGCGCGGGCAGGGCAAGCCCGTGCGCCTCCAGCGCGGTTTCTACCGCAGCAAGCACGTCGCGTGCGCTGACACCTTTGCGGCTGCCGATGCCCGCGACCATCATGGCTTGGCCCAACTCCATTGCGTGACCGGCATAGCCGGCCGCCAGGCCTGCATCGAACCAACCGGCGAAGCACGGGATATAGCGATCCGGGTAAGCTCGCCTCCGAGCGCAGCGTGACGGGAAAGCAGCAGTACCTCCATCTCCAAGGTCACTGCGTTGGCGACTAGGCGGCCGCCGGCAGGTAAGGCATCGATGGCTGTTTCCAGCACGCCGGCATCGCTGCCGCCGCCGCCGATGAAGATCGCTGCCGGCGTTTCCAGCCCGGCAAGAGCTTGCGGTGCCGAATCTTCAACGACGGCGAGACCGGGAACGCCGCAGGCCGCGGCGTTGCGTCGGATGCGGGCGGCGCGGGACGGATCGGCCTCAACGGCGATGGCACGCATGGAAGGATGGGCCAGCATCCATTCGATGCCGATGGAGCCCGATCCGGCGCCGATGTCCCACAGCAGTTCGCCGCGCCTTGGCGCGAGAGCGGACAGGGTGACGGCGCGCACTTCACGCTTGGTGATCTGGCCGTCATGCTCGAACAAAAGATCGGCACGTCCCGCTGTCAGCGGCAGGATGGGTGCTTGCGGAGTCGATTCAACTTCGATCGCGAGCACGTTGAGCGGATTGATCTTTGCGAGGTCGAAGGTGCCGGCGCTCGCCGAGCGCAGCCTTTCGTTCGGCCCACCCAGCGCCTCCAGCACCGTCAGCCGCGACGCGCCGAAGCCGAGCTCGGTCAGGAGACGGGCAATCGCTTCCGGTGCATCGCGGTCCGAAGTCAGCGCGAGAATGCGGGTGCAATCATGCAGCAACGGCCGGATCAGGTCGAGCGAGCGGCCATGCAGCGAGACGGTCTCGACGTCCTGCAGCGCCCAGCCCAGGCGTGAGGCGGCCAGCGAAAAGGCCGAGGGCGCGGGGATCACCCGCATATCCTCTGCCGCGACCTTGCGGGCGAGGATGACGCCGACACCGTGGTAGAAGGGATCGCCGGAGGCCAGCACGCAGACGCGTCTGCCGGAGAGCGCCAGCACGTCGCGCATCTCGGCATCGAAAGGCGTCGGCCAGGCGCGCGCTTCACCTTTGACCAGTGATGCGACAAGGGCGAGGTGGCGCTTGCCGCCGAAGACGAACTCGGCCTCAGCGATCAACCGCTTGGCCTCGTCGCCGAGACCCGCTACACCGTCCTCGCCGATGCCGACGATCGTGAGCCACTTTGAGGTGAGCTTGGCGCCGCGCGGAGCTTCAGCAGGCATGATGACCCACCGCATTCTGATCCTCGGCGGAACCACCGAAGCACGGCAACTGGCCGGCAAGCTTGCCGCGCGCGCGGATATTTCGGTCATGCTGTCGCTGGCCGGTCGCACCGAAAACCCGGCCGCGCAGGGGGTGCCGGTGCGGGTCGGCGGCTTCGGCGGTGCCGGCGGGCTGGCGTTTTATCTCCACCAGAACAAGATCGACCTGCTGATTGACGCCACGCATCCCTATGCGGCGCAAATCTCCGCCAATGCTGCGGACGCTGCGGGCATGACCGGCGTGCCTATCGTTGCGCTCAGGCGTCCCGAATGGGAGGCGGTCGAAGGTGATCGCTGGATGTTGGTCGACACCGTTGCCAGCGCGGTGACGGCTTTGGGATCGGTGCCGCGCCGTGTGTTCCTGGCGCTCGGGCGGCAGGAGGTCGCTGCCTTCGAGGCAGCTCCCCGGCATCATTATCTCATTCGCAGTGTCGACCCGGTCGAGCCCAGGCTCGCTGTGCCCGACGCGGCCTATCTCTTGGCGCGCGGGCCGTTTCATGAGGTCGATGAGCGCGCGCTGCTTCAAGAGCACCGCATCGATGTCGTCGTTTCCAAAAACAGCGGCGGCGAGGCGACCTACGGCAAGATCGCGGCGGCGCGGGCCCTCGGCGTCGAGGTGGTCATGATCCGCAGGCCGGCGTTGCCGGACGTTACGTCGGCCGAAACCATCGAATCGCTTGCCGCTATGGTCGATCATTTTCTGGTCGGTCATGTTCTTAGGCCAGCTGCCGAACGCGGCGTGTAGACCAGCGCGGCCTTGTCACGCCGCTTGATGATCCTGGTTTCCGGCGAGCCGATGATGATGCAGGTCGCCATGTCGGCCTTCGCGGCATCGGCGTCGGCCAGCAGAAAAACCTCGATGCGCTCGTCGGGACGGCCGGCGGCACGGCCGAAGATCACCGGCGTGGTGCCGGGCAGGATCGCCGTCAGGCACTCGAAGGCGCGGCCAAGCTGCCAGGGGCGTGCCTTGCTGATCGGATTGTAGAGCGCGATCACGAAGCCGGCGCCCGCCGCGGCAAGTAGGCGCAGCTCGATCAAATCCCACGGCTTCAGATTGTCGGACAACGAGATGGCGCAGAAATCATGGCCGAGCGGCGCGCCGATGCGGGCGGCGACAGCGAGCATGGCGGTGATGCCGGGCACGATAGCGATATCGACCGTGCGCCATTCGGGTGGGCCCGCCTCGATCGCCTCGCAGACGGCCGCCGCCATGGCGAAGACGCCGGGATCGCCGCCCGACACGACGGCGACATCGTGGCCTTCCGCAGCCTTCAGCAGCGCGTCCCTGGCGCGTGCGAGTTCCTCGCGATTATCGGAAGCGACGCGGGTCTGGTCGGGGCGCAGATCGAGCCGGTCGAGATAAGGCTTGTAACCATAGAAGAATTTTGCCTCGGCAACGGCGCGGCTTGCCTCCGGCGTCACCTGGTCGGCGTTGCCGGGCCCGAGGCCGATGACGGTGAGGCGGCCGCTCATGCTTCGGCTCTCAATGCGCTAGGCCGGCCCGACCAGCCGGCCACCAGCACGATGGCGAAATAGGGCGCCTGGTCGTCCTTTTTGTCGGCCAGCCGCATCGAGACGCCGCCCGGCATGGTGCCGCGCTCGACATAGATGGCCCGCGCCAGCTTGTCGGTTGCCTCCAGCGCGCGCCTGATCTTGGGCAGGTTGCGGCCGACCTTCATGATCACCGCAGCGTCGGTATCGGCGAGGCGACGCGTCAGCTCGAATTCGCTCATCGTGCCCGGCAGCACCGTCAGCACGTCGTCGCCCTGGACGATCGGCAGGCCGGTCGCCGACCAGCAGCCGGACATGGCGGTGACGCCCGGGATGACTTCGGTCGGAAAACGGTGCGCCAGCCGGACATGAAGATGCATGTAGGAGCCGTAGAAAAGCGGATCGCCTTCCGAAAGCACCGCGACCATCCTGCCGGCGCTGAGGTGCGCGGCGACCTTTTCGGCCGATTGCTCATAGAAATCGGTGATCTGCGAGCGGTAATCGCTGTGATCCTTGTCGATCTCGGTCGTCACCGGATAGAGCAGCGGCAGTTCAATCAAATCGGGGCGAAAATGCGCGCCGACGATGGCGCGCGCATTGCTGTTGTTGCCGCGCTTGGCGAAATGCGCAACGACATCGGCCTCGGCCAGCGCACGCACCGCCTTCAGCGTCAGCAGGTCGGGGTCGCCGGGACCGGTGCCGACGCCGACCAGTCGACCTTTTGCGATCACGTTCATAGGCCCGGCCTCGCCAATGCATTGAGGGCGGCGGCGGTCATGGCGCTGCCGCCCAGCCGGCCGCGCACGACGGCGTAAGGCACGCCATAGGAATTTTCGGCCAGCGCATCCTTCGATTCGGCGGCACCGACAAACCCGACCGGCATGCCGATAATCGCCGCCGGCTTCGGCGCGCCGTCGCGCAGCTTTTCCAGCAGATAGAAAAGGGCTGTCGGCGCATTGCCGATGGCGACGACCGAACCGGCCATGCGCTCGCCCCACAGATCGATCGCGGCGGCCGAGCGGGTGTTGCCGATCTTTTTCGCGATGTCGGCCGTCCGCGGATCGCGCAGCGTACAGATCACCTCGTTGCCGGCCGGGAGCCGGGCGCGCGTGACGCCGTGCGAGACCATCTGCGCGTCGCAGAAGATCGGCGCGCCGGCGCCCAGCGCCGTGCGCGCAGCGGCGACGAAATCGCTCGAGAAAACGAAATGTCGCGCTGCCTCGACCTGGCCGCAGGCGTGGATCATGCGGATAGCGATTTCGGCCTCGGCTTCGGAAAAGCGCGACAGGTCGGCCTCGGCGCGGATAATGGCGAAGGAGCGCTCGTAGATCGCCGTGCCGTCATGGATGTAGTCGTAGGCGTTCTGGGCGGGCATGCTCATTCCTGTCGGTAGATTTCGGTGATGCCGGCCGCGCCGAGCCTTGCCAGGCAGGCGGCAGCGGTTTCGCCGGAATGTCGTGCGCTGCGGATCGCCGCTGCAATGCGGCCGATGCTGCGCGCGGCGTCGTAGCCCGGCCTGTATCCGGCGGACAATGCCTTTGCCGTCCCGTCCACGACAAGTCCGGCTCCGTTTTCGCCACCGACCAGGGTCAGCGCCGCCGGACCGGGATGGGCGCAGCCCTTGGCGCAGCCGGAGATGTGCAGCGTTAAGGAGGAATCGAGGATATCGCGGTTTTCCACGGCGATGATCTCGGCGATGTCGCGGGTGGCGATCCGGCCGGAGGCGCAGGCGGGTGCGCCGGGGCAGGCGGCGATCCTGGTGCGCGGATCGGCTGCGTCGGTGACGAAGCCGAGGGCTGCGGCGGTGTCTTGAAGGCGCTGGTTGGCGGCTGCCGGCTGACCGAGGAGAAGCAGGCCCCGCCTCGGGGCCAGGCGGATTTCGACTGTGCCAAGAGTGAGGGCACTCTGCGCGAGGCCGATGAGTTTATCTGCGGGCATGCTGCCGTAGGGCAGGCCGATGCCGAGAGCGTGGCCGTTACTCAGGTTGAAGATACCAATGGGCGGGCGATGGCGCTCTACGGCGCCCCCCTCTGTCCTGCCGGACATCTCCCCCTCTAGGGGGGAGATTGCACCTTGGTCTCCGCCTTCGCTAATCGCCGAAGTCGCGCCGAATACCGAGGCAGCAGAAGGACGGCCGTCGGCGGAACTGCCGATCTCCCCCCTAGAGGGGGAGATGTCCGGCAGGACAGAGGGGGGCGCGAAGGAATGCCAGCTTGCGAGTGATCTACGCTGCCGTTCCGTCAAATCCCTTGCATGAGCTTCGCGGCCTTTTTCGGCGACCATCCTGAGAATCGCGACGGCGATATCACGGGCAGCATCTTTCTCGATCATGGCGAGAGGCCTGACATTCTGCCCGTCGCCAGCAACAGCTATCCGCCAGCGGACGCCCGCGTCGGTTCTGATCGCAGCCAGTCGTATATCGGCCACTACCGCATCCATCGTCAGTTGCCCGCCGCCATCGACAACGACCGAAACCTTCGGACCGAGCCTTGCCGTTAGACCAGCCTCTTCAATCGCCACCCTGATCCGCTCTGTCAGCGGTCGCGGATCGGCGATCTCCTGCGGATCGATGCCCGCTAGCGGGCCAGTCTCGACCGGCACGCCTGTGCGCACGGCGATGCCGAGCGCGTCGACCTCCATTGCCAGCAGCCGCGCGCTTGCCGGCGTCAGGCCGCGGATCTGCAGGCTGCCGCGGGCGGTCACTTCCATGATACCGTTGCCATGGCGCAAGGCAGATTCGCAGAGTCCGATCAACGATTTCGGCAACAGTCCTCCAGCGACCGGATTGAGCCGCACCAGCAGCCCGTCGCCGGTCTGCATCGGCGCGGACAAGGCGGGGCAGGCGCCACGGCGCGAGAAAGCGTTCATGCCGCCACTCCCAGAGCTTGCACTTCGGCAATCAGTGCGGCGAGATCGTCATCGATCGAATTGCGCAGCGGATGCCAGAGCCCGCGCCGCCGTGCCGACAGCAAACGCTCGGCAATCACCTTCGCCGCCGCCGGGTTCTCGCGCAGGATGAAGGCGCGCACCACGGGGTCGCCAAGATAGGCGTCGTGCACCGCCTCGATCAGCGTGCCCGATATGGCATGGGTAGTCTCAGCAAAGCCGACAAGCCGGTCGACCGTCTCGGCGAATTCCGAGGCGCCGCGCGGTCCGTGTCGCAGCTGGCCGGCGATGAAGCGCGGATTGACGGCGCGCGCCCGCACGACGCGCGACACGGCCTCACTGATCGAGCGCGGCTTCGGTCTTTGCGGGTCCGTGGTGTCGAGCACGATCACGTCGGCGTTTTTGCCGAGCGCGGCAAGTGCTGCCGAAAAGCCGCCGATGAAGGCGACGTCGGCCGAGCCTTCGAGGATGTCGCGGCCGGGGTCGTCGCCGCTATGAACCAGAAGGTCGGCCTCGGCGAGGCGATCCTCGAACGCGCCGGGCGCCGAAATGCCTTTGCCCTCGGAGCCGCCATAGGCGTGCGAGGTGGCGGCGAGATAGGTGCGGCCGATCTCTTCGCGCGCGGCCCAGTCGCCGCTCGACAACAAGTCCTCGACGCCCGCGCCGTAAGTGCCCGGCGAGGTGCCGAAAATGCGCGGGCTGATCTTGCCGTCGATGCGGGTCCTAGCGGCGAGCGGGTTTTCCGAATCATCCTCGTCGCGGGTCGCCACCGCGTTGGCCGCGGCGTCGATCAGCGCGATCTGGGTCGGGAACATGTCGCGGAACAGGCCCGATATGCGCCAGGTGACATCGATGCGCGGACGGCCGAGTGTTGCCGGCGGCAGCACATCTATGCCGGTGATGCGGCCGGTGGCGGAATCCCATTGCGGCCGGCAGCCCATCAGCGCCAGGCCTTGCGCGATCTCCTCACCGCCGGTGCGCAGCGAGGCCGAGCCCCACAGGTCGATGACCAGCGAGCGCGGCCAGTCGCCATGCGATTGCATGTAGCTGCGGACCACTTCTTCCGCTGCCATCTTGCCCAGATCATAGGCGGTCGGCGTCGGCATGGTGCGTGGGTCGGCGGTGAACAGATTGCGGCCGGTCGGCAGAACATCGCTCCGGCCACGCGCCGGCGCACCGGCCGGACCGGCAGCGACGTGGCGGCCGTCGAGGGCGGCAAGCAGCGCGGTTTTTTCAGCTGCCGCACTTTGCCGCCGTACCGGATCAGCCTCGCCTTCCGGCGAGCGGCCGTAAATGTGCAGGCCGTCCTTGATGGCGAAATCCTTGAGATCGCAGAGCCAGGCGTCGATGCGGCGCAAAGCCTCGTCGGCTGCGTCGGTCCTGGCGACGCCTGCCTCTGAGGCGAGGCCGGTCTTTTCCGCCGTCTCGACGATCAGCTTCGCCAGGCGGTCGCGGCGGCGGCGGTCGAGCCCGTCGGCCTGGGCATATTCGTCAACCAGTCGTTCAAGCCTGTGCTGGTTTTCGTCCAGCCCGGCGCCGGTCAGCGGCGGCGGCAGATGGCCGAGCGTGACGGCGGCAATGCGCCGCTTGGCCTGCGCTGCCTCTCCCGGGTTGGAGACGATGAAGGGATAGATGACGGGCAGGGGACCGGTGACTATCTCGGGAAAGCAGTTTTCGCTGAGCGCCACGGTCTTGCCGGGCAGCCACTCCAGCGTGCCGTGGGCGCCGACATGGACAATTGCATGGGTGCCGAGCGACTTGCGCAGCCAGAGGCCAAAGGCGACCAGCGCATGGCGCGGCGGCAGCGTCGGGTCGTGGTAGTCGGCACGGCGGTTCATGGAGCGCCCGCGATCGGGGGCGAGGGCTACGGTGACGTTGCCGAAGGTGGCCGCGCGGAAGGCGAATTTTGCGGCGGCAGGCGCTTGGACACCCCCCTCTGTCCTGCCGGACGTCTCCGGCAGGACAGAGGGAGGTGCCTCGCACAAACTTGTCTCATCTGCCGCATTCCCCCATGCGGCCGTCACGGCAGCTATCGCTTCAGCAGGCAATTCCGCCGAGTACCCGAGATAGTCCTCAAACCCCAACCCTTCACCTCCACGCTCCAGCGTCTCCAGCAACTCGCGCGGCGTTTGCGGAATCCTTTCAACGGCGTAGCCCTGTTCGCTCAGGTCGTGCAGCATTGCCAGCACGCTGGACGGCACGTCGAGACCAACCGCGTAGCCGGTGCGACCGGGGGCGCTCGGATAGTCGGGGATCAGGATGGCGAGCTTGCGCTCCGCACGCGGCGTCCGCTGCAGGCGCACGAAGGCCTCGACACGGTTCGCCACTTGCGCCACGCGGTCGGGCTCAGGCCGGTTGGCGAAGGCGCGGAAGGCCAGCGCCGGGTCGGTTTCGCTTTCGCCCTTGAATGAAATGGCGCCGGCCAGGATGCGGCCGTCGAGCTCGGGCAGGACGACATGCATGGCAAGGTCGGCGGGCGTCAGGCCACGCTGATTGGTTTGCCAGATGTCGCGGCGGGTGGTTGCGACGATGACCTGGAGCACCGGCACGCCGGCGCGGTCGAACAGGGTTTCGACACCGGGCTCGGCACCCGAGGCGAAAGCCGTCGCAGTGATGATGGCGGCAGGCTTCAGGGTTGCGAGCGCGGTTTCGACAAAGGCGAGCGACGCCGGGTCCTTGAGGCTGGAGACGAACATAGGCACGGGAGCCATGCCGCGGTGGCGCAGGGCTTCGAAAAGCGCGTCGATGGGCGCGACATCGGCCGCGAGCAGCATCGAACGGTAGAAGAGAATTGGCACGACGTCCCCCTCCCCCTCAAGGGGAGGGTGGCCCGCAGGGCCGGGTGGGGTCGTCACGGCAGTGCGGGACGTTTTGTGTAGGCGCGCTTCGGAGAGGACCCCACCCCCGGCCTGCGGCCGGACCCTCCCCTCGAGGGGGAGGGGGACGACCCCCAGCCCCGGCTCGTAAAATCCCGCCTTTGGCACGCTAACAGGTTCGGCTACCGCCGCACCCGATCCAGCGAGACTTGCCAGCCTCTGCACCAGCGCCGTCATATTTGCCGGCCCGCCCTCGCGAAAATAGCCCAGCAGGGCGTCCAACTCCTCGCGCGGCAGCGTCGAGCCTTCGATCAGTCGCAAATCCTCGTCGTGGCTCTCGCCCGGTAGGAGCGCCAGCTTGATACCGCGATTTCGCGCGATAACGGCGAGCTGGTCGCAGCCATAGCGCCACCACTCGTAGCCGCCGAGAATGCGGACCAGAATGACCTTGGCGTGGCGGGCGACGCTCTCGGTCCAGAGGTCGACGGACATCGGATGGCGCAGGTCGCGCAAGGCGGCGAGCCGCATCGAGGGCAGGCGGTCCGCATCCGCCTTCCACGCCGCCGCCAGCCCGGCCAGGTCGCTGTCGGTGAAGGACAGGGCCACGACATCCGCAGGCGTTTGCCTGAGATCGACAGGCTCGGCGAGATCGTCGAGCGAGGCGGATGTGGTGGTGAGGATGTGCATCGCGGCTCGTACCTGGGGTCAGCCGGCGAGGATACGCTCTATCGCCGGGCGGTTCAGCCCTTTCAGGCCGATGACGACAAGGCGCGAGCGGCGATCGTCTTCAGCCGTCCAGGCGCGGTCGTAATAATGGTTGACGCGCGGGCCGACGGCCTGCAGCAGGAGCCGCATCGGCTTGCCGCCAACCTCGACGAAGCCCTTGACGCGCAACACGTTTTCCTCCGCCGCCGCCGTGGCGACGCGTTGTGCGAGCTCGTCCGGGTTGGACACGGACGCGATGTCGATGACGAACGAGTCAAAATCGTCATGTTCGTGGTCGAGCTCGTCGTCGTGATGGGTCTTGCGGTTCTCGATGTCGTCCTCGACGGCGAGGCCGAGGCCGAGCAGCACCGACGGATCGACCTTGCCTTGCGAAGTCGGCACGATCTTCACCGCCCGCGCAACATGCTTGCCGATGACGGCATTGGCACGGGCCGAGCCGGCTGCGTCCATCAGGTCGCTCTTCGACAGGATGATCAGGTCGGCGCAAGCGAGCTGGTCCTCGAATACTTCCTCGACCGGATCGTCGTGTTCGAGCGTCTCGTCCTGCGTGCGCTGCGCCTGCAGGGCGTCCATGTCGTTGGCGACGCGGCCATCAGCCAGCGCCGGTCCGTCGACGACGGCGATAACGCCATCGACGGTCACCCGGCTCTTGACCGACGGCCACTGGAAGGCCTGGACCAGCGGCTTGGGCAGGGCCAGCCCGGACGTCTCGATCAGGATATGGTCGACCCTCGGCATCAGCGACAGGATCTGGTCGAGCGCCGGGACGAAATCGTCGGCGACGGTGCAGCAGATGCAGCCATTGGCCAGCTCGACAATGTTTTCCTCGGGGCAGGTGTCGATGCCGCAGCCCTTCAGGATCTCGCCGTCGATGCCGATGTCGCCGAACTCGTTGACGATGATGGCCAGCCGCTTGCCTTTGGCGTTTTCGAGCAAATGGCGGATCAATGTCGTCTTGCCGGCGCCGAGAAAGCCGGTAACGACGGTGCAGGGGACGCGCGAAAGGGAGGCAGCGGTCATATCAAGTCCTTCAAAAGGTCGAGGGGAGGGATGCGGGCAACCAGACCGCGCTTCAGACAATCGGGACGGCCGCGCCACGGAATGAGCCCATCCGTCGAGGTGGCGAACAGCTTTGCGCCGGTCACGAGATCGGCGCCGCTGGTCGCGGTCAGGTCGCCGAAGACGTAACTCCAGCAGCCGCCGCGCAGCATGGCGGCGCTGAGCCGGCGCTTGCAATTGCCGAGGCATTCGACGGTGCGGATTTTGATGTTTTCGCCGGAAGCGGCGCGGCGCGTGTCCTCGGCGAGCAGTTCGCCGGCGCGGGGATGAGCGTCCGAACCGGTCTCGTCACGGCAGGAAGAGCAGACGATGACGGTAACGCCGGCCAGGGAATCGTCAGGGCCGGACAATAAATCCGCTGTCTCAGCCGAAAAACTGCTGTCGCGTTCCAAATCAGGCTCCTTGCCCGGAAAACCCGCCAGGCGATCGGATTCTTATGTCCTAGACGGCAGGTCTCCTGGCTCGCGGGTCATCGCCTTGGTGCCGCCTTCCCGGGAATATCCCAGTGGTTTTCGGCCTTGGCTCGTCGCTTACAGTTGCGGGGACAGCCGCGGATTTGAAATCGAGATTTCGCACCGCATTCCCTCTTGGCCCCTGCCGTTGCGGGCAGGGGACCGTCTGGAACGGATTTAGGCTTGTGGAGGCAGTCGTGTCAACGCACGTCTATGACGCGGCGATATCTGCGAGCGGCCGGCCAAGGTCGCCGGCAGCCGTCACCTCGATGCGCTCAAGCCCGAGCCAGCCCTGCATCTGCTTCAATTCCTCGAAGAGTTCGGCAGCGGTTTGTGGCGGGGCGCCGGGCTCCGCATAGGCGGCATGGACGCGCAATACGCCGGCCGGACGGTCGGCCCTGAGGTCGACGCGCCCGACGATGCTGTCGCCGAGCAGGAACGGCAGCACATAATAGCCATACCGGCGCTTTTCGGCCGGCGTGTAGATCTCGATGCGGTAGTGGAAGTCGAACAATCGCTCGGTGCGCGACCGCTCGAAGACCACGGGATCGAACGGCGCAAGCAAGGCGCGCGCCTCGATCCTGCGCGGCAAACGGACGTTCTTGTGGAGATAGGCTGTTTTGCTCCAGCCGTCGACGCTCACCGGCAACAGCTCGCCAGCCTCGACCAGCTCCTCGATGCGGCCCTTAATATCGGCGGGCGAGAGGCGGAAATAGTCGCGCAGGTCGCCTGCCGTGGCGACGCCATGGGCGCGGGCGGAGATGCGCAGCAATTCGCGGTGGGCGTCCTCGGGGCAGGGAACCGGTAGAGCGAGTATCGCGGGCGGCAGTACGCGCTCCGGCAGATCGTAGAACCGTTCGAAGCCGCGGCGATGCGCGGTGGTGATGCGGCCGGCCCAGAACAGCCATTCGAAGGCGTGCTTGGCATGGCTCCAGCCCCACCAGCCGCCCGAACCCTTCTGGCCTTCGAAAGCCGACGCCGCGATCGGGCCTCGTTCGGCGACCTCGCGATAGATGTCTTCGATATAGGCGGCGTGCTCGCGGCCCCATTTGGCCAGTCCGCTGTACATTTCCTCGCCGCGCTCGGCCCGCTGCATGCGCCAGCGCATCAGCGGATAGGTCTCGACCGGCAGGAAGGAGGCTTCGTGCGCCCAATATTCAAAGACCATGCGCTTGCGCGTTATGGCGGCGTCGTCGAGCAGCGCCAGCTTGTAGGGGCCAAGCCGCGAATAGAGCGGCATGTAGTGGGCGCGCACCACGGCGCTGACGGAATCGATCTGCAGCAGGCCGGTACGGGCAAGCACGCGGGCCAGATGCCGGCGGTCGGGCGTACCGGCGGGGCGGGGGTCATTGAATCCCTGTGCCGCCAGCGCGATGCGGCGGGCCATGCGAAGTGAGATTTTTTCCTTCATCAAGGCGGTATCCTGATGATGCCGGACAGAGCAGAGAATCTGTGATTCCGCGCCATGCTAGCAGGGTTTTGGCGTCATCCATGTCAGGAGAGAAAAGTGGAGTGAAAAGTGAAAGAAATCAAACAGGAGCGGATCTGACCAGTTTTCCCGGATATGCCGCCCAGTACCGCGATTTGAACAAGGTTTGACTTGCTTCGCCGAAAGCGCTGCGCTAACCCTCGCCGCGTTGCAGCATAGAGCCCCCTTAAAACGGTTCAGTGGTTAAACTGTCACGCTTCCGCAAGTGGGTCCGGTGCTGTAATCAGAGTGGATTGGCCGCCAACGGAAACTGCAGCATGAACGCACTTTTAGGTTCGTACCTGCCCATCGTCCTGTTCATCGGCGTGGCGCTGGTGGTCGGGCTGGCGCTGCTTGCCGCACCCTTCCTGGTGGCCTACCGCAACCCCGATCCGGAAAAGCTTTCGGCCTATGAATGCGGCTTCAACTCGTTCGACGATGCGCGCATGAAGTTCGACATCCGCTTCTACCTGGTGTCGATCCTGTTCATCATCTTCGATCTGGAAGTGGCCTTCCTGTTTCCTTGGGCGGTGTCGTTCAGCCAGATCGGCATGCTCGGCTTCTGGTCGATGATGGTGTTTTTGGCGGTGCTGACCATCGGCTTTGCCTATGAATGGAAAAAAGGAGCGCTGGAATGGGATTGAACGACAGTTCCGGCACGCTCGTCGCGCCGAAGCCCAAGGGCCTCATCGACCCCAACACCGGCAGGCCGGTGGGGGAGGATGATCCGTTCTTCCTGGAGATCAACAACGAGCTCGCCGACAAGGGCTTTCTCGTCACCTCGACCGAGGCGCTGATCACCTGGGCGCGCAGCGGCTCGCTGATGTTCATGACCTTCGGTCTCGCCTGCTGCGCGGTCGAGATGATCCATACCTCGATGCCGCGCTATGACTCCGAGAGGTTCGGTGTCGCGCCGCGCGCGTCTCCGCGTCAGTCCGACATCATGATCGTTGCCGGCACGCTGACCAACAAGATGGCGCCGGCGCTGCGCAAGGTCTACGATCAGATGCCGGAGCCGCGCTACGTCATCTCGATGGGCTCCTGCGCCAATGGCGGCGGCTATTATCATTATTCCTATTCGGTGGTGCGCGGCTGCGACCGCATCGTGCCGGTCGACATCTACGTGCCCGGCTGCCCGCCGAGCGCCGAAGCGCTGCTCTACGGCATCCTTCTCCTGCAGAAGAAGATCCGCCGCACCGGCACGATCGAACGGTGAGCGGCATGACCCAGGCGTTGAATGACCTCTCGACCTATCTGGGCGAGAAGCTGACCGGCCGGATCGGCGAGGCGGTGTTTGCCTATGGCGAACTCACCATCTCGGTCGAACCGCGCGACCTGATCGAGGCAGTGACCTTCCTGCGCGACGACCCGAAATGCCAGTTCATCTCGATCATCGATGTCTGCGGCGCCGATTATCCGTCGCGGGCAAAGCGCTTCGACGTCGTCTATCATTTGCTGTCGCCGAGGCAGAATATCCGCATCCGCATCAAGGTCCAGGCCGACGAAGAGACGCTGGTGCCGTCGATCACCGGCATATATCCCGGCGCCGACTGGTTCGAGCGCGAAACCTACGATCTCTATGGCGTGCTGTTTTCGGGTCATCCCGATCTGCGGCGGATTCTGACCGACTACGGCTTCGAAGGCCATCCGCTGCGCAAGGACTTTCCGCTGACCGGCTTCGTCGAGGTGCGCTACGACGACGAGGCCAAGCGCGTCATCTACGAGCCGGTGGAGCTCAAGCAGGAATTCCGCAATTTCGATTTTCTGTCCCCATGGGAAGGCACGGATTATGTTCTGCCGGGGGACGAGAAGGCGAAACAGTGAGTAGTGAGTAGTGAGTAGGAATTGGAAAAAAGGATCGAATCTTATCGCGACCTGAAGGTGTGGCAATCGGCGATGGTGCTTGCTGAAGATTGTTACCGCATCAGTAAAGGGTTTCCGAAGGAGGAGATCTACGGCATGACCTCGCAGATGCGCCGATCGGCGGTTTCGATCGCAGCCAACGTCGCGGAGGGATACGGTCGAGAAAACAGAGGTTCGTTCGTTCAATTTTTGCGCATGGCGCAAGGTTCGTTGAAGGAACTGGAAACGCACATTTTGCTGGCATGCCGGGTTGGGCTGCTACGAAAAGACGATGAGATTGAACTGCTACTGCGATGCGAAGAGATTGGAAAAATGACGAGATCTCTTATCCGGACGGTGCAGGCCAAGCAGGCGGAATGAAGCAGGCATTGAGGTTGATGATCACTACTCACTACTCACTACTGACTCTTCGCCAGAGGCGCCTCCATGGCTGAAACCTCCGTTCGCAACTTCAATATCAACTTTGGCCCGCAACACCCTGCAGCGCATGGTGTTTTGCGGTTGGTTCTTGAACTCGACGGCGAAGTCGTCGATCGCGTCGACCCGCATATCGGACTTTTGCACCGCGGCACGGAAAAGCTGATCGAGCACAAGACTTATCTGCAGGCGGTGCCTTATCTCGACCGGCTCGATTATTGCGCGCCGATGAACCAGGAACATGCCTTCGCGCTCGCAGCCGAGCGGCTGCTCGGCATCGAGGTGCCGAAGCGCGGGCAGCTTATTCGAGTTCTCTACTCTGAGATCGGCCGCATCATGTCGCACATCCTCAATGTGACGACGCAGGCGATGGATGTCGGTGCACTGACGCCGCCGCTATGGGGCTTCGTCGAGCGCGAAAAGCTGATGGTGTTCTATGAGCGTGCCAGCGGCTCGCGCATGCATGCGGCCTATTTCCGGCCGGGCGGTGTGCATCAAGACCTGCCGCAGAAGCTGATCGAGGACATCGGCAAGTGGATCGACCCGTTCCTGAAGTCGATCGACGACCTCGACGCGCTTTTGACCGGCAACCGTATTTTCAAGCAGCGCAATGTCGACATTGCCACTGTCTCCCTGGCGGACGCCTGGGCCTGGGGGTTTTCCGGCGTCATGGTGCGCGGCTCGGGTGCGCCGTGGGACCTGCGCAAATCGCAACCCTACGAATGCTATGCCGAGCTGGATTTCGACATTCCGGTCGGCAAGAACGGCGACTGTTTCGACCGTTATCTGGTGCGCATGGAAGAGATGCGGCAGTCGGCGAAAATCATGCGCCAGTGCGTCGACCTGTTGCTCGGCAAGGAGGGCGGCGGGCCGGTGTCGAACCTCGACGGCAAGGTGGTGCCGCCGAAGCGCGCGGCGATGAAGCGCTCGATGGAAGCGCTGATCCATCACTTCAAGCTCTACACCGAAGGCTACCGCGTTCCAGCCGGCGAGGTCTATGCCGCGGTCGAGGCGCCGAAGGGCGAGTTCGGCGTCTATCTCGTCTCCGACGGCACCAACAAGCCCTACCGCTGCAAGCTGCGCGCGCCGGGCTTTGCGCATCTGCAAGCCATGGACTTTTTGTGCCGCGGCCACATGCTGGCCGACGTCACCGCGGTTCTCGGCTCCCTCGACATCGTGTTTGGTGAGGTCGATCGCTAAATGTCAGTCCGCCGTCTCGCAGAAGCCAGCCTCCAGCCAGCCGCCTTTGCCTTCAACCGGGCGAATGCGGCAGCGGCGAAGCAGTGGATCAAGAAATATCCGAAGGGGCGAGAGCAATCCGCGATCATCCCCTTGCTCATGCTGGCGCAGGAGCAGGAAGGCTGGGTGACCAAGGCGGCGATCGAGGCGATCTCCGACATGCTCGGCATGCCCTATATCAGAGGGCTGGAAGTCGCCACCTTCTATACGCAATACCAGCTCAATCCGGTCGGCAGCCGCGCCCATATCCAGGTCTGCGGCACCACACCCTGCATGCTGCGCGGCTCGGAAGCGCTGATGGATGTGTGCCGCTCGAAGATCCATCACGACCAGTTCCACACCAACGACAAAGGCACGCTGTCGTGGGAGGAGGTCGAGTGCCTCGGCGCCTGCGTCAACGCGCCGATGGTGATGATATTCAAGGACACCTATGAGGATTTGACGCCGGAGCGGCTTGCCGAGATCATCGACCTTTATGACGCCGGCAAGGGCGCTACGGTGGAACCGGGACCGCAAAACGGCCGCGTCACTTCCGAGCCGGCCAGTGGCCTGACGACCCTTAAGAGTGAAAAGGCGATCCTCAAGGCGACCCGCGACCGGGAAACCAGGGCCGCGACCAAGGCCGCCAAGGAAGCGGCGCCGGCGGCTTACGCCGCAGCGCCGGTTCCGCCTGCTGCCGCGCCTGCACCGGCGCCAGTTGCGCCCTCGAATGCCAGCAAGCCGAAGACCGATGCGGTCGAGACCAGCCCGGCGCTGAAATCGCCGTCGGCGACAAAAGTCGCGCCAACGGCGGAGAAGGCGGCGAGCATTGCAGCGCCTCTGCATTCGGCCGCCAATGCCAACAAGGCCGAGCCGCAGGTCGAGGACGTCTCGAAACAGCGCAAAGGCTCCAAGAACAAGGCCGAGCCGGCGTCTGCTTTCAAAGCGCCGGAGGCCAAGGTTAAACCAGCGAAGGCTGCCGCCGAAGCGGCCAAGCCGTCGCCCGGAAACAAGAGCCGGCCGACCGGCAAGAAGCCGGTCTGAGGAACGAGCAATGCTTCAGGACAGAGACCGCATCTTCAACAACATCTACGGCCGCTTCGACAAGTCGCTGGCCGGCGCCATGGCGCGCGGCGCCTGGGACAACACGCCCGGCATCATCGCCAAGGGGCGCGAGTGGATCGTCAACGAGATGAAGGCATCGGGCCTGCGCGGCCGCGGCGGCGCCGGCTTCCCGACCGGGCTCAAATGGTCGTTCATGCCCAAGCAGAGCGACGGCCGGCCGAGTTATCTCGTCGTCAATGCCGACGAGTCCGAACCCGGCACCTGCAAGGACCGCGATATATTGCGCCACGATCCGCATACGCTGGTCGAGGGCTGCCTGATCGCCGGCTTCGCCATGGGCGCGGTCGCCGCCTACATCTACGTGCGCGGCGAGTTCATCCGCGAGCGCGAGGCGCTGCAACTCGCCATCGACGAGGCCTATGCGGCCAAGCTGATCGGCAAGAACAATACCTCCGGCTACGATTTCGACATCTACATGCACCATGGCGCCGGCGCCTATATCTGTGGCGAGGAAACGGCGCTGCTCGAAAGCCTCGAAGGCAAGAAAGGCCAGCCGCGGCTGAAGCCGCCGTTTCCGGCCAATGTCGGCCTCTATGGCTGCCCGACGACGGTCAACAACGTCGAGTCCATCGCCGTGGCGCCAACCATTCTGCGCCGCGGTGCGGCCTGGTTCTCGTCCTTCGGCCGGCCCAACAATGCCGGCACCAAGCTGTTCTGCATCTCCGGCCACGTCAACAATCCGTGCACCGTCGAAGAGGCGATGTCGATCCCGTTCCGCGAACTGATCGAGACGCATTGCGGCGGCATCCGCGGCGGCTGGGACAATCTGCTGGCGGTCATTCCGGGCGGCGCCTCGGTGCCGTTGGTGCCGGCCGAGCAGATCATCGACGCGCCGATGGATTTCGATGCGCTGCGCGACCTGAAATCGGGCCTCGGCACCGCGGCTGTCATCGTCATGGACAAATCGACCGATATCGTGAAAGCGATCGCGCGGCTGTCCTACTTCTACAAGCATGAGAGCTGCGGCCAGTGCACGCCCTGCCGTGAGGGCACGGGCTGGATGTGGCGGGTGATGGAACGGCTGGTGCGCGGCGAGGCGCAGAAGCGCGAGATCGACATGCTGCTCGACGTGACCAAGCAGGTCGAGGGCCACACGATCTGCGCTCTGGGCGATGCGGCGGCATGGCCGATCCAGGGCCTGATGCGGCATTTCCGCGGCGAGGTGGAGCGGCGCATCGACGAGTTCTCGCGCAACGCACACCGCGCCGAACCGGTGCTGGCGGCGGCGGAATAGAAGAATTCAAAAAATGCGGGCGAATGCCCGAAACGAGGAAACGAGCGCGGGGCAGACGGAAACGACCAGGAGACCACCTATGTCGCTGTTTTCGATACCCGACGATTTGACGCCCGATGGGGACCCGTTCTTGAAGATGAACCAGGACCTGACCAGGACAATGCCGAAGGAGATGGCCAGCGCCGTCAATCTCCTGGCGCATCCTGTCGCCGGCGCGGCGGCGATGACGGCACTCGGCATCGGGCTTGCCAACCACGCCTTTGGCGTCTGGATGGGCGTGCTTTCAGGCGTGGCCGAGACCTCGCAGCGGCTTTGGCAGCCGGTCACCGAGGATTTCGAGGCCCGGACCGAACGCGTTTCCGCGACCGGCAAAAGCTCCTCGACCAAGGCGCGCGCAGCCACCAAAACCCTGATTGCCGAGGCGCAGTCCTTCGCTAATGACGTGACCGACATTGCAACAAGCACTGCGGCGCGGAGCGTGGCGAATGCCAGCACCGTTGCAGCGGATGCGTCGGCCGGGCTGATGCCGGAAGATTTCAAGCAGCCCAAGCCGATGGACCGGCCAGCCGTGCCCGCCGACCTCAAGGCAATATCGGGCATCGGGCCGAAACTGGAAAAGGTGCTGAACGGCCTTGGCATCTGGACATACGCCCAGATTGCCGCGTGGACGCCGCAAGAGATCGCCTGGGTCGAAGATTACCTGTCGTTGAAGGGCCGTATCGGCCGTGACGGCTGGATCGGTCAGGCGGCCGCATTGGCCGGGGCCAAAAATTGAATTCAATACCGTGCGCGGTGTCGGCTGCGCCCGGAAGGAAAGATTGCGGAACGTCCGCAGGGGTTTGAGGCGAAATGGCAAAGCTCAAGGTCGACGGGAAAGAGATCACTGTACCCGACCACTACACGCTGCTGCAGGCGGCCGAGGACGCCGGTGCGGAAGTGCCGCGCTTCTGCTTCCACGAGCGGCTGTCGATCGCCGGCAATTGCCGCATGTGCCTGATCGAGGTGAAGGGCGGCCCGCCCAAGCCGCAGGCGTCCTGCGCCATGGGCGTGCGCGACCTGCGCCCCGGTCCGAACGGCGAGCCGCCGGAAATCTTCACCAACACGCCGATGGTCAAGAAGGCCCGCGAAGGCGTGATGGAATTCCTGCTGATCAACCATCCGCTGGACTGCCCGATCTGCGATCAGGGCGGCGAGTGCGACCTGCAGGACCAGGCGATGGCGTTCGGCGTCGATTCCTCACGCTACCACGAGAACAAGCGGGCGGTCGAAGACAAGTATATCGGGCCGCTGGTCAAGACGATCATGAACCGCTGCATCCATTGCACGCGCTGCGTCCGCTTCACCACCGAGATTGCGGGCATATCCGAGCTCGGCCTGATCGGCCGCGGCGAGGATGCCGAGATCACCACCTATCTCGAAAGCGCAATGACTTCGGAACTGCAGGGCAATGTCATCGACCTTTGCCCGGTCGGTGCGCTGACCTCCAAACCCTACGCCTTCCAGGCACGGCCTTGGGAACTGACCAAGACCGAGTCCATCGACGTGATGGACGCCGTCGGCTCGGCGATCCGCGTCGATAGCCGGGGCCGCGAAGTGATGCGCATCCTGCCGCGTACCAACGAGGCGGTGAACGAGGAGTGGATTTCCGACAAGACCCGCTTTATCTGGGACGGCCTGCGCACGCAGCGCCTCGACCGGCCCTATGTGCTCAAGGACGGCAGACTGGCCCCGGCAAGCTGGGCGGAGGCTTTTGCCGCGATCAAGGAAGCGGTGTCGAATGCCGCACCCGAAAAGATCGGCGCCATTGCCGGCGATCTCGCAGCCGTCGAGGAGATCTACGCGCTGAAGCTTCTGATGGCTTCGCTCGGCTCGAGGAACACCGACTGCCGCCAGGACGGTGCCGCACTCGATCCGTCGCTCGGCCGGGCCAGCTATGTCTTCAACCCGACCATCGAAGGCATCGAACAGGCCGATGCGGTGCTGATCATCGGCGCCAATCCGCGCTTCGAGGCATCCCTGCTCAACGCCCGCATCCGCAAGCGCTGGCGGGCCGGCAATCTGCCGGTCGGCGTCATCGGCGATGTCGGCGATACGCGCTATGATTACGAGCAGCTCGGCGCCGGACCGGAATCGCTGAAGGATCTGGCCGACGGCAACGGCAAGTTCTTCCATCTGCTAAAGAAGGCGACGCATCCGCTGATCATCGTCGGCCAGGGTGCGCTGGCGCGTCCGGACGGCGCGGCCGTGCTCGGCCAGGCGGCGAAGCTCGCCGTCGCAGTCAACGCTGCTAGGGCCGATTGGAACGGCTTTGCCCTGCTGCACACCGCCGCGGCACGCGTCGGCGGCCTCGATGTCGGCTTCGTACCGGGCGAGGGCGGCAGGAATGTCGCCGGCATGCTGGGCGAGACCGACGTGCTGTTCCTGCTCGGCGCCGACGAAATCGACATGGCCAAGACCGGCGGCGCTTTCGTCGTCTATATCGGCACGCATGGCGACAAGGGCGCGCATCGCGCCAACGTCATCCTGCCGGGCGCCGCCTATACCGAGAAGTCGGGCACCTTCGTCAACACCGAAGGCCGCGTGCAGCAGACCAACCGTGCCGGCTTCGCGCCCGGCGAAGCGCGCGAGGACTGGGCGATCCTTCGGGCACTGTCGGATGTGCTCGGCAAGAAGCTGCCGTTCGATTCGCTGCAGCAACTGCGCGCAAAGCTCTATGCGCAATACCCGCATCTTGCCCGCGTCGACCATGTCGCGGCCGGCGACCCGGCCGACATCGCCAGGGTTGCCAAGCTCGGCGGTCGGCTGAACAAGGGCACCTTCACCTCGCCGGTCAAGGATTTCTACCTGACCAATCCGATCGCGCGGGCTTCCGCGGTGATGGCCGAATGCTCGGCTTTGGCGAAAAACGGCTTCAGGCAGGCGGCGGAGTAGACATGGACACTTTCTTCTCCTTCTACGTGCTGCCGGCGCTGCTGATCCTTTTGAAGTCGGTCGTGCTGATCGTCGTTCTGTTGATCTTCGTCGCCTATGTGCTTTATGCCGACCGCAAGATCTGGGCGGCGGTGCAATTGCGCCGCGGCCCGAACGTCGTCGGCCCGTGGGGCACACTGCAGGCCTTCGCCGATCTGCTGAAATTCGTGTTCAAGGAGCCGGTGATCCCGTCCGGCGCCAACAAGGGCGTTTTCCTGCTGGCGCCCTTGGTCTCGGCGGTGCTGGCGATCTCGGCCTGGGCGGTGATCCCGGTCAATGAGGGCTGGGCGATCGCCAACGTCAATGTCGGCATCCTCTATGTCTTCGCCATCTCCTCGCTCGAGGTCTATGGCGTGATCATGGGCGGCTGGGCGTCCAATTCGAAATACCCGTTCCTTGGCGCGCTGCGCTCGGCGGCGCAGATGGTGTCCTACGAAGTCTCCATCGGTTTCGTCATCGTCACCGTGCTGCTTTGCGTCGGCTCGCTCAACCTGTCCGACATCGTCTTGTCGCAGCAGGACGGGCTGGGCACGCGGCTCGGCCTGCCCAACACCTTCCTCGACTGGCATTGGCTGTCGCTGTTCCCGATGTTCATCGTCTTCTTCATCTCGGCGTTGGCCGAGACCAACCGGCCGCCCTTCGACCTTGTGGAAGCCGAATCGGAACTCGTCGCCGGCCACATGGTCGAATATTCGTCGACGCCGTTCCTGCTGTTCTTCCTCGGCGAATATGTCGCCGTGGTCCTGATGTGCGCGCTGGCCACCATCCTGTTCCTCGGCGGCTGGCTGCCGCCCTTCAACTTCGCGCCGTTCACCTGGGTGCCGGGGCTGATCTGGTTCGTGCTCAAGGTCTGCCTGGTGTTCTTCATGTTCTCGATGGTGAAGGCGTTCGTGCCGCGCTATCGCTACGACCAGCTGATGCGGCTCGGCTGGAAGGTCTTCCTACCGATCTCGCTGTTCATGGTGGTCGCCACCGCCGCTTTCCTAAAGATCACGGGGTTTGCCTGATGTCTGCATTATCCCAGGCCGCCAAGTCACTGCTTTTGCAGGATTTCGTCAGCGCTTTCTTCCTGTCGATGCGCCAGTTCTTCGCGCCGAAGGAGACGATCAACTATCCGCATGAGAAGGGACCGGTCAGCCCGCGCTTCCGCGGCGAGCATGCGCTGCGCCGTTATCCGAACGGCGAGGAACGCTGCATCGCCTGCAAATTGTGCGAGGCGATCTGCCCGGCGCAGGCCATCACCATCGAAGCCGGCCCACGCCGCAATGACGGCACGCGGCGCACCGTGCGCTACGACATCGATATGGTGAAATGCATCTATTGCGGCTTCTGCCAGGAAGCCTGCCCGGTCGACGCCATCGTCGAGGGGCCGAATTTCGAGTTCGCGACGGAGACGCGCGAGGAACTTTATTACGACAAGGACAGGCTTCTGGCCAATGGCGACCGCTGGGAGCGTGAGCTGGCGCGCAACATCTCGCTGGATGCGCCTTACCGCTGATATTTGATGCATGAACGGGGCGAGGGCCTCGTTCAGAGGATGATCCCGAAAAGTTGCATACTTTTCGGACAAGATCATCCTCCGGAATGAAAGAGTGTCGCATGTTTTCTTTTCGATCGGGTCTTTCAACCCGATCGGAACATGCGATAGGAACACGCAACTTGCCGACCGGAGGCGGTGGCAAAAAACAGGACGAACGTCCTGTTTGGACAGGAAACCCGGGGGAACCCATGCTGAGTGGACTAGAGGCGGCCTTTTTCTACCTCTTCGCCTTTGTCGCGGTGGCATCGGCGTTCATGGTCATTTCGGCGCGCAATCCCGTGCATTCTGTGCTGTTTCTGATCCTGACCTTCTTCAACGCCGCCGGCCTGTTCATGCTGACCGGCGCCGAGTTCCTGGCGATGATCCTGCTCGTCGTCTATGTCGGCGCCGTGCTGGTGCTGTTCCTGTTCGTCGTCATGATGCTCGACGTTGACTTCGCCGAAATGAAGGAAGGCGCCCTGCAATATGCACCGATCGGCGCGCTGGTCGGGCTGATCCTGGCGGCGGAGCTGATCGTGGTGCTCGGCGGCTATACATTCGCGCCGAAACTGGCGGCGATGGTCGCCAAGCCCATTCCGGACCTGGCCGCCCGCTCGAACACGGCAGCGCTCGGCGACATCCTCTATACGGATTACCTCTATTACTTCCAGATCGCCGGCCTGGTGCTGCTGGTCGCCATGATCGGCGCCATCGTGCTGACGCTGCGCCATAAGCCGGGCGTCAAGCGGCAGTCGATCGCCGCCCAGGTCGGCCGCACGGCGGCAACCGGAGTGGAAATCCGCAAGGTCAAGACGGGCGAAGGAGTCTGAAATGGTCGTCGGCATCGCGCACTACCTGACCGTATCGGCGATCCTGTTCACGCTCGGCGTGTTCGGCATCTTCCTGAACCGCAGGAACGTCATCGTCATCCTGATGTCGATCGAGCTGATCCTGCTTGCGGTCAACATCAATTTCGTCGCCTTTTCGGCGGCGCTCGGCGATTTGGTCGGCCAGGTGTTCGCACTGTTCGTGCTGACGGTCGCGGCGGCCGAAGCGGCGATCGGCCTTGCCATTCTCGTCGTCTTCTTCCGCAACCGCGGCTCGATCGCGGTCGAAGACGTGAACATGATGAAGGGTTGACGGAACCACCATGTATCAGGCCATCGTCTTCCTTCCGCTGCTCGGCTTCCTGATCGTCGGCCTGTTCGGCACTTCGCTGGGGGCCAAGGCTTCCGAATACATCACCTCCGGCTTCCTGGTGATCGCGGCAGTGCTGTCGTGGGTTGCCTTCTTCTCGGTCGGCTTCGGCGGCGGCGAGGTGTTCACCGTGCCGGTACTGCGCTGGATCCAGTCCGGCGGCCTCGAAGCGTCGTGGGCGCTGCGGATCGATACGCTGACCGTGGTGATGCTGGTCGTCGTCAATACGGTGTCGGCGCTGGTCCATATCTACTCGATCGGCTACATGCATCACGACCCGGACCGGCCGCGCTTCTTCGCCTATCTGTCGCTGTTCACCTTCGCCATGCTGATGCTGGTGACGGCCGACAACCTCGTGCAGATGTTCTTCGGCTGGGAAGGCGTCGGCCTTGCCTCCTATCTGCTGATCGGCTTCTGGTACAAGAAGCCGTCGGCCAATGCAGCTGCGATCAAGGCCTTCGTCGTCAACCGCGTCGGCGATTTCGGCTTTGCGCTCGGCATATTCGGCGTGTTCGTGCTGTTCGGCTCGGTCAATCTCGGCACCATCTTCGCCAATGCGGCGACGTTCATTCCGGCGGAAGGCGCGCCGCAAGGCGCGGCCGTACTGACCTTCCTCGGCTATGCGCTTGATAAGCAGGCCGCGATGACGGTTGTCTGCCTGCTCCTGTTCATGGGCGCCATGGGCAAGTCGGCGCAGGTGCCGCTGCACACCTGGCTCCCGGATGCCATGGAGGGCCCGACGCCGGTCTCGGCACTGATCCATGCCGCCACCATGGTGACGGCAGGCGTGTTCATGCTGGCGCGGCTGTCGCCGCTATTCGAGCTGTCGCATTCGGCACTGACGGTGGTCACCTTCATCGGCGCCTTCACCGCCTTCTTCGCGGCGACAGTCGGTCTTGTCCAGAACGACATCAAGCGCGTCATCGCCTATTCGACCTGTTCGCAGCTCGGCTACATGTTCGTGGCGCTCGGCGTCGGCGCCTATGGCGCGGCGATTTTCCATCTGTTCACCCACGCCTTCTTCAAGGCGCTGCTGTTCCTCGGCTCGGGCTCGGTCATCCACGCCGTCTCCGACGAGCAGGACATGCGCAAAATGGGTGGCCTAAGGACGCTGATCCCGACGACTTACTGGATGATGGTGATCGGCACGCTGGCGCTGACCGGTGTCGGCATTCCGGTAACGATCATCGGCACGGCCGGCTTCTTTTCCAAGGACGCCATCATCGAAGCGGCCTTCGCCGGCCACAATGCGGTCGCCGCATTTGCCTTCATATTGCTGGTCATTGCTGCCTGCTTCACCTCCTTCTACTCCTGGCGGCTGATCTTCATGACCTTCCACGGCGAGCCGCGGGCCAGCCACGAGGTCATGCACCATGTCCATGAATCGCCGCCGGTCATGCTGGTGCCGCTGTTCATCCTGGCGGCTGGCGCGCTGCTCGCCGGTGTGATCTTCCACGGCGCCTTCATCGGCGAGGGCTATGCCGAATTCTGGAAGGCGTCGCTGTTCACGCTGCCGGACAACCAGATCCTGCACGAAATCCACGAAGTGCCGTTATGGGTCGAGTTGTCGCCGTTCATCGCCATGCTGATCGGCTTTGCGATAGCCTGGCAGTTCTATGTTCGCGCGCCGGAAATGCCTCGGAGCGTCGCTGCCAACCATCGCCTGCTCTACGCCTTCCTGCTCAACAAATGGTATTTCGACGAGCTCTACGACTTCCTGTTCGTGCGGCCGGCAAAGCGCCTCGGCCACTTCCTGTGGAAGACCGGCGACGGCACCGTCATCGACGGACTCGGGCCGGACGGCATTTCGGCGCGCGTCGTCGACGTCACCAACCGGGTCGTCAAGCTGCAGACCGGCTATCTCTACCACTATGCCTTCGCCATGCTGATCGGCGTTGCCGCACTCGTCACCTGGATGATGCTCTGATGACCGCCTGGCCGATCCTATCGCTGGTCACCTTCCTGCCGCTGGTTGGTGTGCTGCTCATCCTTTTCGTGCGTGATGACAGCGAGAACGCGCGCCGCAACATCCGCGCCATCGCGCTTTTCACGACTGCGTTCACGTTTGTGATTTCGCTGTTTATCTGGACCGGCTTCGACAATTCGCAACCTGGCTTCCAGTTCGTCGAGAAGTTTGCCTGGCTGGATTCCGGCATCTCCTACCATATGGGCGTAGACGGCATCTCCATGCTGTTCGTCATCCTGACCACCTTCCTAATGCCGCTCTGCATTCTCGCCTCGTGGGAATCGATCGAGAAGCGCGTCAAAGCCTATATGATCGCCTTCCTGCTGCTCGAGACGCTGATGATCGGCGTGTTCTGTGCGCTCGACATCGTCTTGTTCTACGTCTTCTTCGAAGCCGGCCTTATCCCGATGTTCATCATCATCGGCGTGTGGGGCGGCAAGCGGCGCGTCTATGCCTCGTTCAAGTTCTTCCTCTACACCCTGGCCGGCTCGGTGCTGATGCTGCTCGCCATCATGGCGATGTTCTTCCAGTCCGGCACCACCGATATCCCGACGCTTCTGACGCATAATTTCCCGGCCAATATGCAGACCTGGCTATGGCTTGCCTTCTTCGCGTCCTTTGCGGTGAAGATGCCGATGTGGCCGGTGCATACCTGGCTGCCGGACGCGCATGTCGAAGCACCGACGGCCGGCTCGGTGATCCTGGCCGCCATCCTGCTCAAGATGGGCGGGTACGGCTTCCTGCGTTTTTCGCTGCCGATGTTTCCGATCGCATCCGAAATGTTCGCGCCGCTGATCTTCACGCTTTCCGTCGTCGCCATCATCTACACCTCGCTGGTGGCGCTGATGCAGGAGGACATGAAGAAGCTGATCGCCTATTCGTCGGTCGCTCACATGGGCTTCGTTACCATGGGCATCTTCGCGATGAACCAGGAAGGCGTCCAGGGCTCGATCTTCCAGATGCTGTCGCACGGCCTGGTCTCCGGCGCGCTGTTCCTCTGCGTCGGCGTCGTCTACGACCGCATGCACACGCGTGACATCGACGCCTATGGCGGGTTGGTCAACAACATGCCGAAATATGCAACCGTGTTCATGATCTTCACCATGGCCAATGTCGGCCTGCCCGGCACCAGCGGCTTCGTCGGCGAGTTCCTGACCATGCTCGGCGTGTTCCGGGTCAACACCTGGGTGGCGTTCTTCGCCGCCACCGGCGTCATACTGTCGGCGGCCTATGCGCTCTGGCTCTACCGCAAGGTGATCTTCGGCGCACTGACCAAAGAAAGCCTGAAAGGTTTGCTCGACCTGTCGACGCGCGAAAAGGTGATCATCTATCCGCTGGTCGCGCTGGTCATCTTCTTTGGCGTCTATCCGGCGCCGATCTTCGACGCGACGGCCGAATCGGTCAAGGCGCTCGTTACCAATGTCACCGCATCCATCGGCGCCGCGCAGACCGCGGCGGCGAACTGACTGGGGGTTTGCGAACCATGACGCCGGACCTTCTCTCCAGCCTGTCGCTCTCGACGCCAGAGCTGATCCTCGCCATCGGCGCCTTGGCGCTGTTGATGCTCGGCGCCTATTCGCGCGCCAACACCGCCGTCACGGTGAGCGGCCTTGCTGTTGCCGTGCTGGTGATCGCCGGCGCCTGGCTGATCTTTTCCCCGGGGCAGGGCAACGCCTATGGCGAAGCCTTCATCCAGGACCCATTCGCCCGCTTCATGAAGATGTTGGCGCTGGTCGGCTCGGCGGTGACGCTGGTCATGTCGGTTCGCTTTGCCCAGGCGGAGCGTTTCGACAAGTTCGAATATCCGGTGCTGATCCTGCTCTGCACGCTCGGCATGATGCTGATGATCTCGGCCAACGGCATGATCGGGCTCTATCTCGGCCTCGAGCTGCAGTCGCTGGCGATCTACGTGCTGGCGGCGATCAACCGCGATAATCTGCGCTCGACCGAGGCCGGGCTGAAGTACTTCGTCCTTGGCGCGCTGTCGTCGGGCATGCTGCTTTACGGCATCTCGCTGGTCTACGGCTACACGGGCAACACCGGCTTCCAGGAGATCGCCGCGGCGCTCAGCGGCGGCGAGCGCCAGCTCGGCCTCGTCTTCGGCCTGGTCTTTGTGCTGGCCGGCCTTGCCTTCAAGATCTCGGCGGTGCCGTTCCATATGTGGACGCCCGACGTCTATGAGGGCGCGCCGACGCCGGTGACGGCCTTTCTGGCGGCGGCACCCAAAATGGCGGCGATGGCGCTGATGGTGCGCGTCACCATGGGCGCCTTCAAGCCGATCGCCGCCGACTGGCAGCAGATCATCGTCTTCATCTCGATCGCCTCGATGGCGCTCGGCGCATTCGCGGCCATCGGCCAGACCAACATCAAGCGGCTGATGGCCTATTCCTCCATCGGTCATATGGGTTATGCTCTGGTCGGCCTTGCCGCCAACAGCCAGGACGGCGTGCGCGGCGTCGCCATCTACATGCTGATCTATCTGGTGATGACGCTCGGCACCTTCGCCTTCATCCTGGCCATGCGGCGCAAGGAGGGCAATGTCGAGCAGATCAGCGATCTCGCCGGCCTGTCGGCGACCAACCCGATCATGGCGACGATCCTCACCATCATGATGTTCTCGCTGGCCGGTATCCCGCCGCTCGCCGGCTTCTGGGGGAAATGGTACGTGTTCCTCGCCGCCATCAATGCCAACCTCTACGCGCTCGCGATCATCGGCGTGCTGGCCTCTGTGGTGGGCGCCTATTATTATCTGCGCATCATCAAGATCATGTGGTTCGACGAACCGGTCGGCGGCTTCGTGCCGATGGCGACCGAACTGCGCGTCGTGCTCGGCGCCTGCGGCGCTTTCGTGCTGTTCTACGTGCTGATCGGCGGCCCGATCGGAACCTACGCAGCCGCCGCGGCCAAGACCTTCTTCTAACGGAATGACGTTCAGGCTGGCTCCAACCGCGGCTTCGGAAGGGTTCCGGCTCGAGGCGCACGATACGGTCGGCTCCACCAATGCGTTGGCGCTGGAGCACGCGCGGGCCGGCGATCCGGGCAAACTCTGGGTCGTCTCAAAAAAGCAGGAAGCGGGACGTGGCCGCCGCGGCCGCGCCTGGGCGACGCCCGAAGGCAACCTGGCGGCGACGCTGCTGGTGATCACCAACACCGAGCTTCGACTTGCCGCGACGCTCGGCTTCGTTGCCGGACTGGCGCTGGCCGACGCGCTCGACGCCGTCGTGCCGAAAGGCAGGATTGCGATCGGCCTCGATGGTGCGAGCCAGGGCAAGAACCGCTTCGAGTTGAAATGGCCGAACGACGTGCTTGCCTCGGGCGCTAAGCTCGCCGGCATCCTGCTGGAATCGGCGATGCTGGATGGCGACCGTTCGGCGGTGGCTGTTGGCATCGGCGTCAATGTGGTGGCTTATCCTAATGATTTGCCCTATCCAGCGACGTCGCTCAACGCGCTGGGGTCTGCTTGCGATGCCGAGACGCTGTTTCTGGCGCTGTCGGATGCATGGAGCGAGAATGCCCGGCTGTGGAACGAAGGGCGTGGGCTTGCCGCCGTCAGGCGGCGCTGGCTGGCGCGTGCGGCGGGGCTTGGCGGGCAGGTTGCTGTCAGAATTGACGGTAATGTGGTGCGCGGCACCTTCGAGACCATTGACGAAGACTGCCGTTTCGTGATCCGCGACGATGAAGGCTCGGTTCTGACGATCGCCGCCGGCGACGTGCATTTCGGCGCGGTCGCATCGGCCGTCGGTTGACTGGCCAATACGTTTGACTGGCCAGGTATTTGACCAGCTTGAATTTGACCGGCTGACAATTTTGATTGGCCGACAATTTTGACCGGCCCACAATTTGACCGGCCCACAATTTGACCGGCAAGGAAGGAAAGACCATGGCGACAGCGGAAAATGCCGAACTTGTCTTCGTGCCGCTCGGCGGTGTCGGCGAGATCGGCATGAACTTCGCCCTCTACGGCTATGGGCCGGCCAATGCGCGCGAATGGATCGTCGTCGACGTCGGCGTTACTTTTCCCGATGCAACCCTGCCCGGCGTCGACCTGGTACTGCCCGACACCCGCTTCATCGAGGAGAATGTCGCCAATCTGCGCGGCATCGTCATTACCCATGCACATGAGGACCACTACGGCGCGCTGCACGACATCTGGCCGAAGCTCAAGGCGCCGGTCTGGATGACGCCGTTCGGCGCCGGCCTGCTGGAAGCCAAGCGGCAGGGCGAGCAAGGGGCGCCGAAGATCCCGGTGACGATCTACCGGGCTGGCGAGAAATTCACCGTCGGTCCGTTCGAGATCGAGGCCATCCCCGTCGCGCACTCCATTCCCGAACCGATGTCGCTGGCGATCACCACGCCGGCCGGCGTCGTCATCCATACCGGCGACTGGAAGATCGATCCGGCGCCGACGGTGGGGCCGATGACCGACGAGGCACGCTTCCGTGCCTATGGCGACAAGGGCGTGCTGGCGTTGATCTGCGATTCCACCAACGCGCTGCGGGAAGGGGAATCACCGTCGGAAGTGGCGGTGGGCGAGGGCCTCAAAGGTGTCATCCAGAATGCCAAGGGCCGTGTCGCCGTCAGCAGCTTCTCCTCCAATGTCGGCCGCATCGTCTCGATCGCCAAGGCAGCGCGGGATGCCGGCCGCCAATGCCTGGTGCTTGGCCGCTCGATGAAGCGCGTCATCGATGTGGCTGATGAACTCGGTTATATGGACGGGTTGCCGGAATTCATCGCCGAGGAGGATTACGGCTTCATCCCGCGCGAAAACCTCGTCATCATCTGCACCGGAAGCCAAGGCGAGCCGCTTGCCGCACTTGCCAAGCTGTCGCGCGACGAGATGAAGTCGGTGGCGCTGACGGCCGGCGACACGGTGGTGTTTTCCTCGCGCACCATTCCCGGCAACGAGAAGGCGATCCTCGAAATCAAGAACCGCCTGATCGATCTCGGCATCAAGATCATCGAGGACGGCGATGCGCTGGTGCATGTCTCCGGCCATCCACGCCGCAGCGAATTGCGCAAGATGTATGAATGGGTGCGGCCGCAGATCGGCGTTCCCGTTCATGGCGAGGCGGCGCATCTGGTGGCGCAGGGCTCGCTGATGTCGACGTCCGGCATCGGCCAGGTGGCGCAGGTGCGCGACGGCGACATGCTCAGGCTGTATCCGGGTGCTGCCGCCATCATCGACCAGGTTCCGTTCGGCCGCATCTACAAGGACGGAAGGCTGATCGGCAGCGATCAGGCGATGGGCATTCGCGACCGCCGCAAGCTGTCCTTTGCCGGCCATGTCGCCGTCAACGTCGTGCTCGACGACAAATACGAGCTTGCCGGCGATCCCGATCTCGTCGCCATCGGCGTCGCCGAGGCCGACGGCAGCGGCGAGAGCCTGGAAGACCTGATGATCGATGCGGCAATCGGCGCCGTGGACTCCATCCCCCGCCAGCGCCGAAAAGACCTCGACCTGGTCCAGGAGGCGGTGCGGCGCGCGGTGCGCGGCGCGGCCAACGAAGCCTGGGGCAAGAAGCCACTGGTGACAGTGTTCGTCACGCGGTGACGAACAAGGGAATAGGGGAGTAGGGCAGTAAGGGAGTAGGGAAGTAGGAGGTAGGAGCGCAAACAGTCTGCACTTCTAGATCCTTTTTTCCCTACTCCCTACTGCCTTACTCCCCTACTCCCTTAACCCGGGAGTACCCTATGCTCGGACGTCTCAACCATGTCGCGCTTGCGGTGCCGGATCTGGCCGCGGCTGCGGCGGTCTATCGCGATACGCTTGGCGCCCGCGTAACCGCGCCGCAGGCGCTGCCGGAGCATGGCGTTACGGTGGTGTTCGTCGACGTCGGCAACACCAGGATCGAGTTGCTCGAGCCGCTCGGCGAAGCCTCACCGATCGCCGCATTCCTCGAGAAGAATCCGTCCGGCGGCATGCACCATCTCTGCTACGAGGTGGACGACATTGTTGCGGCGCGCGACCGTCTCAAGGCCAGCGGCGCGCGCGTGCTGGGCGACGGCAAGCCGAAGACCGGCGCGCATGGCAAACCGGTATTGTTTCTGCACCCCAAGGATTTCTTCGGCACGCTGGTCGAACTGGAGCAAGCATGAGTTGGGTTTCGTTTGTTGCCCTGTTCTTCGCCACATGGTGGGTGGTGTTGTTCGCCGTCCTGCCGTTCAGCATGCGGACACAGGACGAGGACCGGGACGTGACGCTTGGCACGGTTCCGAGTGCACCGCGCGGACCGCATATGCTGCGCGCGGCGCTGCGCACGACAATCGCCACGCTGGTCCTCATGGGTATCTTCTACGGCATCACGAGAGGGCTTGGCCTCGGCATCGACGACATCCCCCACATCGTGCCGGATTTCAACCAGAGCCCAGCGCATTAGCCGGCTACCTACCGTGTCCGGCTATCCCAGCCTAGCCGACGCCCTGAAATCAAGCTGAGCCAGCAAGGTAAACCCAAAGTAAAGGCCGGGGCGGGCTTGGGCTGACGCGACGTCATGTAGTCTGGTAATCTGTCGCGCTAACCAAATGATTGCACAAAAAAAATGCAAGGCGCGAGGCCTTGCAATTTAAACGCGTCCGATCTGTTTCCGGTGTCCGGCGGCAGCGAGTTACCGCGCCTAGATCGCATCCTCCCAAGACTTTGACCGCGTAGGAGGGCAGATTTTTCTCTACCCTCTCGGTTATGTGGGCACACTAGCCTAAGGCGGGTGAAAATGTCACGAAGAATTTTGCCCGGAAACAGGCAATCTCGTGCTGCAGTGCACAATAGTACGGCAGGCGTTGCTTGCGAAACGCCCAGCAAGCCGCGTGCGGCAATTGCGGCGCCTGTGCAGCGCCTGGGCCGGGTTTCCATTCCGCCATGAAATGGCTATGAAGCCGGGGCAAGCAAGCCTGTGCCGCGCCGATTCCGGCGCCGCCATCCTCTCTCACGGACCAGTTCATGCGTTTGTCGCGCTATTTCCTGCCCATCCTCAAAGAAAACCCGCGCGAGGCCGAGATCGTCTCGCATCGGCTGATGCTGCGTGCCGGCATGATCCGCCAGCAGGGGCAGGGCAGCTTTTCCTGGCTGCCGCTCGGCAAGCGGGTGCTGGACAAGGTCTGCCGGATTATCCGCGAGGAGCAGAATCGCGCCGGCGCGCTCGAAATCCTGATGCCGACCATCCAATCGGCCGAGCTGTGGCGCGAAAGTGGCCGCTATGAAGATTACGGCAAGGAGATGCTGCGCATCAAGGACCGGCAAGACCGCGATATGCTCTACGGGCCGACCAACGAGGAGATGGTCACCGAGATCTTCCGCTCCTACGTCAAGTCCTACAAGGACCTGCCGCTCAACCTCTATCACATCCAGTGGAAGTTTCGCGACGAGGTGCGCCCGCGCTTCGGCGTCATGCGTTCGCGCGAGTTCCTGATGAAGGACGCCTATTCCTTCGACCTCGATTATGAAGGCGCCAAGGCTGCCTATAACCGCATGTTCGTGTCCTACCTCAGGACGTTTACGCGCATGGGGCTGCAGGCTATCCCGATGCGCGCCGACACCGGGCCGATCGGCGGCGACCTCAGCCATGAGTTCATCATCCTGGCCGACACCGGCGAGAGCCAGGTGTTTTGCCACCGCGATTATCTCTCGCTGGCAGTGCCTGGCGCAGACACGGATTTTTCGAACGACGTCGAGATCGGCGCCATCGTCAAGACATGGACGACGCCCTATGCCGCCACCGACGAGATGCATGACGAGGCGGCATGGGAGAAGGTGCCCGCGAGCGACCGGGTCTCGGCGCGCGGCATCGAGGTTGGGCATATCTTCCATTTCGGCGACAAATATTCCAAGCCGATGGGCGCCAAGGTGACCGGCCCGGACGGCAAGGATCATTTCGTTTCTGGCGGTTCCTACGGCATCGGCCCGTCCAGGCTGGTCGCCGCGATCATCGAAGCCAGCCATGACGATAACGGCATCATCTGGCCGGAGGCGGTGGCGCCGTTCGATGTCGGCTTGATCAACATGAAGGCCGGCGATGCCGAATGCGACCGCGTCTGCGGCGAGTTGAATGCCGCCTTTGCCGCCGTCGGCAAGGAGGTGCTCTACGACGACACCGACCAGCGGCCGGGCGGCAAGTTCGCCACCGCCGATCTGATCGGGCTGCCGTGGCAGGTGATCGTCGGGCCGCGCGGCATCGCCGCCGGCGAGGTCGAAATCAAGAACCGCAGGACCGGCGAGCGCGAGACGCTGCCGATCGCGGACGTGAAGCAGCGTTTCGGTGCCGCCGCATGAACAAAGCGGCGGCAGCAAGACCATCGGGCGCCGGGCCTTTTTCCGGCTTCGAGCGCATGGTGGCCTGGCGCTATCTGCGGTCGCGTCGCAAGGAGACGGTGATCTCGGTCATCGCCTCGATCTCCTTCCTCGGCATCATGCTGGGCGTCGCCACGCTGATCGTCGTCATGGCGGTGATGAACGGCTTTCGCGCCGAACTGCTGACGCGCATCCTAGGCGTCAACGGGCACCTGATCGTGCAGCCGCTCGACATGCCGCTGGAGGACTATGCCCAGGTCGCCGGCCGCATCAACGGCGTGCCCGGCGTCAAATACGCCATCCCGCTGATCGACGGGCAGGTGCTGGCGCAAGGCAATGTCGGCGGCGGCACCGGCGCGCTGGTGCGCGGCATACGCGGCGAGGATCTCGGCAAGATCACCATCGTCGCCAACAATATCAAGGAGGGCTCGATCGTCGGCTTCGACACCGGCGAAGGCGTCGCCATCGGCAGCCGCATGGCCGAGAATCTCGGCCTAGTGCTTGGCGATACGATCACGCTGATTTCGCCCGAGGGCGACATCACGCCGCTTGGCACGACGCCGCGCATGAAAGGCTATCCGGTCACCGCGATCTTCGAGGTCGGCATGTCGGAATATGACAGCTCGATCGTCTACATGCCGTTCTCGGAAGCGCAGCTTTATTTCAACATGGACGGCCGGGCGCAGACGATCGAGATTTACGCCGACAATCCCGACAATATCGACGCTCTGAAGCCGAAGGTCGAAGAGGCGGCGCAGCGGCCGATCAGCCTTGTCGATTGGCGGCAACGCAACAAGACGTTCTTCGACGCGCTGCAGGTCGAGCGCAACGTCATGTTCATGATCCTGACCCTGATCGTGCTGGTGGCGGCGCTCAACATCATTTCGGGCCTGATCATGCTGGTGAAGGACAAGGGCCACGACATCGCCATCCTGCGCACCATGGGCGCGACGCGCAGTGCGATCCTGCGCATCTTCCTGATGACCGGGGCGGCGATCGGCGTTGTCGGCACCATTGCCGGCGTGCTGCTCGGCATCGTGATCTGCCTCAACGTCGAGCGCATCCGCCAGTTCTTCTCCTGGCTGGCCAACGAGCGGCTGTTCAATCCCGAGCTTTATTTCCTGAGCCAATTGCCGGCCCGCATGGATGCCAGCGAGACGATCTCCGTCGTTCTCATGGCGCTGGCGCTGTCGTTCCTGGCGACGCTGTTTCCGGCGTGGCGCGCGGCCAGGCTCGATCCGGTCGAAGCGCTGAGGTACGAGTGATGGCCGAGGCCATTATCGAGCTGAAGAGCGTCGAACGGCACTATGTGCAGGGACCGCGCAAGCTGACCATCCTGAACGGCGCCGATTTTTCGCTGAAGCGTGGCGAGATGGTGGCGCTTGTGGCGCCGTCGGGCACCGGCAAGTCGACGCTGCTACACACCGCCGGGCTGCTGGAGCGACCGGACGCCGGCGACGTGATCCTGGCGGGGCGCGCCTGCGGCCGGCTTTCCGACGACGAGCGCACGGCGATCCGCCGCAACGACGTCGGCTTCGTCTATCAGTTCCATCATTTGCTGCCTGAATTCTCGGCGCTGGAAAACATCATGATGCCGCAGCTGATAAAAGGGCTGCCGCGCAAGGAGGCGGCCGAGCGGGCGGCGCAATTGCTCGACTATATGCAGATCGGCAAGCGGGCACAGCATCGCCCCTCCGAGCTCTCCGGCGGCGAGCAGCAGCGGGTCGCCATTGCGCGTGCCGTCGCCAATGCGCCGCTGGTGCTTTTGGCCGACGAGCCGACCGGCAATCTCGACCCGGTGACCGCTTCCTATGTGTTCGAGGCGCTGGCAGCACTGGTCCGGCAATCGGGCCTGGCGGCGCTCATCGCCACTCATAATCACGAGCTCGCCTCGCGCATGGACCGCCGCGTGACGCTGGCCGACGGCAAGGTTGTGCCGCTTTAGGGTGCGCTGCAATTGAGGCGATGACGGCCTGCGAGCTGCCGTGCGCCGTCCCGCCGCTTTCGCGCGCCTGTCGGCCCCGAAACGCCCGGCATCTCCCGCTCAACCCTTTCTTAACCCTGTCGAAATGACCGAGCGCAATTCCGGTGACGCCCGGGCTGCGATCGTTGACATTCGAACAAAATTAGAACAAAATACGAACATACTAACAACAGGAGAGAGTTATGACCGATCTTGTTCAGGATGTCGTTTCGCTGGTGTGCATGAGCACGTTCCTCATTTCCATGGCAATCTGGATCGGCGCGATGTGAGGCTTGAGCTCAAGGGCGGGCTCGATGCTGATGAGCGAGGGCCGCCTTCGCATATTGGCGCAGGCATTGGGCGAGTGTTTCAGCCGGCCTTGCGGGACACTTCGACAGGCGACACCGCGGCGGGCCCGAACACGTCCTCGAAAGCGGATTTCAGCGCCAGGTCGAGGTCGGCCATGGTTACGGGAAGGCCGAGGTCGACAAGGCTGGTGACGCCGTGATCCTGGACGCCGCACGGCACGATGCCGCTGAAATGGCTAAGGTCCGGCTCGACATTGATGGCGATGCCGTGAAAGCTCACCCAGCGCCTCAGCCTTATGCCGATGGCGGCGATCTTGTCCTCGGCCGCCGAGCCGTCGGGCAAAGCGGGGCGGTCCGGCCGAACCACCCAGACGCCGACGCGGTCCTCGCGGCGTTCGCCGCGTACGTTGAAGGCGGCCAGCGAGCCGATGATCCATTGTTCGAGAGCGGCGACGAAGGCGCGGACATCCTCGCGCCGCCGCTTCAGGTCGAGCATGACGTAGGCGACCCGCTGGCCTGGCCCATGATAGGTGTATTCGCCGCCACGCCCGGCGGCAAAGACCGGGAAGCGGTCCGGCTCGATCAGGTCCTCGACGCGGGCGCTGGTGCCGGCGGTGTAGAGCGGCGGGTGCTCGACCAGCCAGACCATCTCGCCGGCGGCGCCGCTCCGGATTGCCTCGGCTCGCGCCTCCATCAGGGCGAGCGCATCGGGATAGGCGGTGAGCCTAGGCTCGATGCGCCATTCGACCGGCGCCGAGCCGGGCAAGGGCAGGAACGACGTGGCGATCTGGCTGCGGTCCGTCATGATATCTCGTCTCGCCACTCATATGGCGGCAATCGGTACAAACGTCCAGTTCCGGCACGTTCGGCCCTTGAAGAGTTATGCCGATGTCCGGCCGATTATTGCTGGCCGCGCACTTGTTTCACCGGAAACGATTTGCTACACGCCGCGGGCCGGTTGGTTCCGGCTCCTACCACGTGCGGTCGTGGCGGAATTGGTAGACGCGCAGCGTTGAGGTCGCTGTGGGGCAACCCGTGGAAGTTCGAGTCTTCTCGACCGCACCAATCAGTCTTCTGGCTGTTCAGTCTTTGGCTGTGGAAGTTATTGCGATTTTTCAGGCTTGTCGCACAGCCGTGCAAATACGGCAAAAAGCCCACTGTCACCGTAATTTGTTAATTCGCGTCCTATGCCGTCTATTCACTTTCCCGGACATCTGAGTTCACGGTTGGTGATGGGCATCGCAGCGAAAGCAAGCACCTTTGCGCTTGCCTTGAAGGCATCCTATTCTGGAGGGTAGCATCCGCTCGTGGGCATAGAATGTCGGTACTGCCTTTCTTAAGAATTTACGCGCCGCTCAACGCGGTGCTGGCTGCGACTGGGCTTGTGGCGGTGGCTGCGCTCACGACACCGGACATGTCCGGGCGAAGCAGACTGGCTTTGGCTGCCGTGCTCGCGGTCATTTGGGGCATCTATCTCCTGGAATTGGCCGAGAAACTGCTCAGGCGCCGGGCGGGAGACGTTCGGGACAGGACGCCGGCAATCGCCATTGATGTGGTCGCGGTTTTGGTTCCACTCGCCGCATTTCTGCTCGTCGGCACGCCCGATCGGAGCCTCTACTGCGCTGTCTGGCTGCTGAAACCGCTGCGCGATTCAACTTTCTTCCCGCTGCTGGGCAGAATCCTGACCAACGAAGCGCGCAACCTGATCGGCGTCGCCACGGTCTTCGGCATCGTTCTGTTCGGTGTTGCGCTCGCAGCCTATGTGATCGAGCGCGACGTCCAACCGCAAAAGTTCGGCAGCATCCCCCAGGCAATGTGGTGGGCGGTGGTCACGCTGTCCACCACCGGCTATGGCGACGCTATTCCGGAAAGCTTCGCCGGCCGCGTCCTTGCCGGGGCGGTCATGATGAGTGGCATCGGCATCTTCGCGCTCTGGGCTGGCATTCTTGCCACGGGCTTTTATCAAGAAGTCCGTCGCGAGGATTTCGTCCGTAATTGGCAATTGGTCGCCGCCGTGCCGTTGTTTCAGAAGCTCGGCCCGGCCACACTGGTCGAGATCGTGCGCGCATTACGACCTCGCATCGTGCCGGCAGGCGCTGTGATCTGCCGCAAGGGCGAGACCGGTGATCAGATGTTCTTCGTCGTGGAGGGGCGCGTCAGCGTCGCGACGCCGAACCCGGTGGAACTGGGCCCTGGCGCCTTCTTCGGCGAGATGGCGCTGATCACCGGCGAACCGCGCTCGGCGACCGTCAGCGCCACAACGGTGGTCTCACTCCTGTCGCTACACTCGGCGGATTTCCAGATGCTGTGCAGCAGCAGCCCGGAGATCGCAGAAATCATTCGCAAAACCGCGCTCGAGCGGCGCGGCGCGGCGCCTAAGGGTTGACCGTACTAGGTGTTCGTCAGGGGGAGGATGCGCTGCCAGGGCGGCCAATTGCCCGCCGACAGTGGCTGGCTGGAACTACATGCTCTGCCGCTGCCGAACCGCCCTCAATACAAATTGCCGCGGAATCGTAGAGAAATGCTTTAAAATCAACGCGGCAGGCGTTGCGGCGCTGCATCTCGAGCGCACCATTAAATTCGAAAGCGGAATCTCTTGCCCGTTGAATTCTTGCACGGCGGGGAGCGTCCTTGTCGGGGCACGTGCTTTTTGCCTGACTGCGATCGCGAGTTTGGCTTATGCGAAGTGGCCATCGGCGGGCATGGCCATCTATCGACAAGCGCGCATAACTATTCGCGCACCAGGCGTCCGGTCGCCCACCAGATCACCGATACAACAACGATCGATGCGTAGCCGTCCACGGCATAGTGCCAGCCAGTGAACACCGATCCGTACAGGATCAGGGCTGCAAAGGTCCAACCCAGAACGCCAAGCCAGCGATTGATCGATGACAGCAAATAGGCGTTCAATACGGCAAAGGCGACATGCATGCTTGGCATGGCCGAGATGCCGCCGCCAAGACTTGGCCGGCCGCTCTGGTAAGCCATCAGGAGATATGCCGCGGGGTCCCTCACCATGTAACTATGGTCCAGCCTGTCCAGGGCCGCATTCAATCCGTGGAAACGATCCACGCCGACAAAGTGGTGGTAGTAAACCGGTCCGACCGATGCCAGCGCCAGGGCCAAGACCGTTCCGAGGATGGACAACGTCAGCGCTGCTGCGCAGAGATAGCGGATGCGGGCAATCTCGTTCGACCAGAGCGACACGAAAAGGATGGTGCCGAACCACTGGTAAAACCAAATGACTTCATAGCTGTTGAAGACGACGGACGACCAATTGTTGCTGTCGAGCTTATGGACGATCTCCCATGGCGGCATCCCGTGCAGCCATTCATCAGCGTCGGCAAACCAGTTGTCGGCATAGTATGGGACGACGGACGGGATGGCGATCTTGTAGGTAGAGAACGCGGTCAAGCTGGCAAAGAAGAACAGCAGCACCAACAGACAACCACGCCAGCGCCCTTGAGCCAAATCCAGTGCGTAGCGAACCGGTTGCCGCCGGCCATGGATTAGCGCGGCACAGCAGACGCCACCGATAAACAACACCGGGATCCCAACAAGAAATTTGTGAGAATAGATTAAGGCAGACGTATAGAATACTTCTGGGTATAGTGCGGATGCGCCTAAAACATACGTCGCCATGAACAATGAGAGGCGCAATTGCCATATGGCGGAGGGCCTGTAGCGAGAGGCTTCCGTGGTTAGGGCCAAACCAATTTACCCGTTCTTAACGTTTCGCCGGAGAGACACATATACCGATAAGGTAAAAACCTTGCCGCCAGGTTTACTTTTCCCCGGTGGTCGACATTTGCCGCCGGCTCGCATGCGACGGATTGTTTCCCTGTAATCTTGCATCCGCATTTGCTGTCCAAGCCCCTGCGTGAAGGGATTGCCCCGGGGGCTGGAAACCGAACTGGTCGGTGCTTAACGCGGCCTGCCGCCTCCTGTTGACGTATCATAAGTTTTAGCTTATCATAAGTCATGATTTATGATTACGCAGGCATGGTGGCCTTGGCCGATCCGACACGCCGCAAGGTGTTCGAGCTCATCGCCGATCGGCCACGCTCGGTCATCGATCTGACGCGAGTGCTTCCGGTCTCGCAGCCGGCGGTATCGCAGCACCTCAAGGTTTTGAAGGAAGCCCGGCTGGTCCGCGCAGAGCCGAAAGGTGCCAGCAACATCTATCATCTCGACCCGCATGGGCTCGGCGAGATGCGCGCCTGGCTCGACCGCATGTGGGGCGATGCGCTCGACGCCTTCAAACGGGAAGTCGACAACAGCAAGGAGAAGAGGAAATGACGACCATGATCAAGCCCGCGCCGGTCAGGAAGTCGGTGACCGTGGAGGTGCCGCTCGACAAGGCATTCGATGTGTTCACCACAGGATTCGGGCGCTGGTGGCCGGCTTCGCACTCGATCGGCAAATCCGCCCTGACGACCGCGGTGATCGAACCGAAAGCCGGCGGCCGCTGGTACGAGATTGGCGAGGATGGGTCACAATGCGATTGGGGCGAGGTTCTCGCCTGGGATCCGCCGTCAAGGCTGACGCTCGCCTGGCGCATTGGAGCCGGCTGGCGCTACGATCCGGCACTGCTGACCGAAGTCGAGATCCGCTTTGTCGCGCTCGGCGAGAACGCGACGCGTGTGGAACTCGAGCACAGGCTTCTGGAGAACATGGGCGAAACCGCAGAGGCGATGCGCGAGGCCTTCGAATCCGAGGGTGGCTGGAGCGGTCTCCTGGACCGCTATGCGGCTGAGGCGAAGCGCCACGCCGCCTGATCGGGAAGCCTTCCATTCCAATACAGCGAGGCCCTCGCACTGTCGGCCTCGCCGTTTTGAATCAGTGTCGATCTGCCCATCTGGTTGACCGGGGCGGGGAGATACGCTGCCCTTTACCTGCCGCCGCGAAGGTTTGCAGCGCCGCAGGTTTGTAGAACGTCTTCTCCTCCTACCCTCCGGTATGCGTTGCGTCGTTTGGACGCGCGAACGGCGCTGTAGCAATTTGCCGTTGCGCATGGTCCTTTCGCAAAATCGATTCCGATTGTCAGGGTCATGCGTTAGACCTGACAGGCACCTTATCCGGAAATCCGATGGCGGGAGGCGCTGGTGGAAGGCCAGGACGAACAGATGACCGGCGCCAGGGCGGCCGAGGAGCGCCGCGCCGACATCTATGACGAGGACGGCGTCATCCTGTCGTCGTTCCTCGCCCAGATCGGTGCCGCGATCGCCGATCGCGATACGCTGACGCTGAAGCGTGAAGTCGACGATCTGCACCAGTCGGAACTCGGCCACCTGCTCGAGGCCCTGCACCCGGAACAGCGCCGCGCGCTGGTCGAATTGCTGGGCAAGGATTTCGATTTTTCCGCGCTGACCGAGGTCGACGAGGCGATCCGCCGCGACATCGTCGACAGTCTGCCCAATGCGCAGATCGCCCAGGCGGTGCAGGATCTCGATTCCGACGATGCCGTCTACATTCTCGAAGACCTCGACCAGGAGGACCAGGACGAGATCCTGTCGCAACTGCCGTTCACCGAGCGGATCAGGCTGCGGCGCTCGCTCGATTATCCCGAAGAGACCGCCGGCCGCCGCATGCAGACGGAGTTCGTCGCGGTGCCGCCCTTCTGGACGATCGGCCAGACCATCGACTACATGCGCGAGGACAACAATCTTCCCGACCGTTTCAGCCAGATCTTCGTCATCGATCCGAGCTTCAAACTGCTCGGGGCCATCGACCTCGACCAGATCCTGCGCACCAAGCGCTCGGTCAAGGTGGAAGAGGTCATGCATGAGACCAGGCATGCCATCCCGGCCACCATGGACCAGGAGGAGGCGGCGCGCGAATTCGAACAATACGATCTTCTGTCCGCCGCCGTCGTCGACGAGAACGAGCGGCTGGTCGGCGTGCTGACCATCGACGACGTCGTCGACGTCATCCAGCAGGAGGCCGAGGAAGATCTGCTGCGCATGGGCGGCGTCGGTGACGAAGAACTCTCGGACAGCATCTTTTCGACCTCGCGCTCGCGCGTGCCCTGGCTGCTGGTCAATCTTTTGACGGCTTTCCTAGCGGCTTCGGTGATCGGCCTGTTCGACCGCACCATCGAGCATATCGTGGCGCTGGCGGTGCTGATGCCGATCGTCGCCGGCATGGGCGGCAATGCCGGCTCGCAGACCATGACCGTCACGGTGCGGGCGCTGGCGACCAGGGACCTCGACATCTACAATGCCGGCCGCATCATCCGCCGCGAAATCGGGGTGGGCTTCATCAACGGCATCATTTTCGCCATCCTGATCGGCCTCGTGGCTGCTGCCTGGTTCCACGATCGCAATCTCGGCGGCATCATCGCTGCTGCGATGATCATCAACATGTTCGTGGCGGCTCTGGCGGGCATCCTTATCCCGCTGCTGCTCGACCGCTTCAAGATCGACCCGGCTGTGGCTTCGGCGGTTTTCGTCACCACGGTCACCGATGTCGTCGGTTTCTTTGCCTTTCTCGGGCTCGCCACATGGTGGTTCGGCGTGCGCTGAACGGCACCTCAATTGACTTTTACGTAAATGCCGTGCGAGGCTTTGGAAGGTGCCTTGTCCGCCGATTCTGTAAACGCCTGGGCGCCGGCGGCGCCGGCCAGTTGGAACTCGCGGCGTGGCCGGGGCATTGGAGTGACGATGCGGGAATATTATTCGATCACGGAACTGACCCGCGAATTCGACGTGTCGACGCGGACGTTGCGCTTCTACGAGGACGAAGGGCTGGTGCAGCCGGTACGGCGCGGCCGCACCCGGCTGTTCCGGCCATCGGACCGGCATCTGATCCGCCAGATCATGCGGGGAAAGAGGCTCGGCTTCTCGATCAACGAGATCCGCGAAATCATCCAGATGTACAGGGAGCCGCCCGGCGAGGTCGGCCAACTCAAATTGATGATCAAGCGAATCGAGGAAAAGCGCGAGCATTTGCGCCAGAAACGCCGCGACCTCGAAGAGACCCTGGCCGAACTCGACCAGGCCGAGGAATCCTGCGTCGAGCGGCTGGTGGAACTCGGCGTCACCACATAGGCGCGGTGTCAGCCTCGGCTCAAATCCAGCGCCGCACCCTTTTGGCGTAGTCCCGGTACTTTTTGCCAAATTTGGCGGTCAGCACCTTCTCCTCGCTCTCGATCGTCAGCTTCTGCGTCAGGAACGCCGCGATGACCGCCAGCGGCAGGAACCAGGCGATCCCCGTGACAAAGGCGAGGCTGACCAGCAGCAATGTGTTGGCGAGGTAAATCGGGTTGCGGCTGACGGCGAAGGGTCCGGTGGTCACCAGATGGTCAGGCACGCCGTTCGGGTTGAGCGTCGTCTTGGCGCGGATCATGGTGCGGATTGCCGTGAACCAGAGCGCCGCAACCGCCACCAACCCCACAAGGCCGGCGGCGAACAGGATGTCGCCGAGAAGATCGCCGATCCACGGCAGCGGATAGAACAGCCCTAGTGCGACGCTGACGATGATGGCGGCGATATAGATCAGCGGTGGCCATGGGATGTGCCCCAGCTTCGGCTGCCCAGGATTTTGCTGCACGGGTTTCGGGTGACTGTCGCTCATTATTGTCCTCCCTCGATTAGCGCGTTCCTGGTTCCGCCGCCTCGGTTTGGGCGGTGCAGGTGCCGGCGAGCTCGCCAATATGCGCCTTCCACTCCGGGGACTGATCGTTGCTGTAGAGCCGGTCAAGCGAGGCTTCGCCCTGGAGAGTGTCCAGCATGCAGGCACAATAGCTGGAGCAGAACCCGGTGTCGCGTGCCTGCTCGCAGGATATCTGGCAGGATTTCAGAAAACTCACCTCCCTGGTTTCGGCCTGCGCCGGCATGAATTGCGAAAACAGCCAGACCGAGCCGATCAGCACCGGCTGATGGATCAAATAGAAGGCAAGGCTGTGCCGGCCGATGAAGACCAGCGGGTTTGCCCAGCGGCCGGGCGCCAAGGCCGACAGCCGCGTCAGTGCGCCGGAGGTGGCGGCGAGCTTGGTAACCGCGATGCCGGCAAGTACGGCGCCGAACCAGGGCAGCAGCGGAACGTAGTCATTGGAGCGCGGGTTGGTCGCCGACAGGCCGACCCACCACAAAGCCGGATGATCGAAAAGCTCGGATCGCAAGTAGAAAGGCGCGGCGATAACGAGGGCCGCCACGGCAAGCGTCAGCAGCGCCGGCAGCCGCAGGAACGCCAGGCCGAGCAAGCTGGCGAGCGCGATCTCGTGCAATATGCCGAAGAAGATGAAGCCGTCGGGCGTGGCGATGCGGGTGACCAGCGATATTGCGAGCGCTGCCCCGGCAACCATGGCGAAGCGCTTCCAGAAGCCGGTCCAGCGGATTTTTTTGCCATGGGCGAGATAGAGGCTGATGCCGACCAGGAACAGGAAGCTCGAGGCGATGCAGCGCGCGTAGATTTTCCACCAGCCGAAGGCGGTGAGGCCGGGATCGGTGTAGCCGAAGAATTCGAGGTCCCAGGTGAAATGATAGCTCGCCATGGCAAGCAATGCGATGCCGCGTGCAATGTCGATAGCGGCGATGCGCTTCGACTTCGGTTGATCCTGAACGGCTGCGCTCGGCGTGTCGATGCTCATTGGTCTCGCTGTCTTGGTTCAGCCCCGGCAAGACGACTATCACGGTTGCCACCGTCAAAAGAAGCAGGGCCTTGCGTCGCGTTGGTGACGGTCGGCGTCAGGGCTGCTTTAGGCCAGAGCCGGAAAGCCTTTGGCCGGCTTCGCTTTTTGCCGTGAAGGCGTCGGTTTCCTGTTACCCGGCCAGGAATCGCCGCGGCAGATTTGTGCTCCAACCCTGCTTCGGGCGATTCGGCTTCGGGGAACACAATGGCTACCCATGTGCGCCATCCGATCTGGCTTGCGGCCTTGCGGCCGGCGGATGCCCGCACCTTCGCCTCGCTCTATGCGGTCGAATCCTTCGCGCGCGCCACCGTGTCCAGCGTCATCCCGATCCAGGCCTATGAGATACTGCACAACGAGCAGATTGTTTCGATCCTCTACACGATCGTGGCGATGCTCGGCCTGTCGGCGACGCTGTTCATGCCGATGCTGATCGCCCGCTTTGCCCGGCGCTGGGTCTATACCGCCGGCGCCTGCCTGCTGGCCGCCGGCTCGCTGTTCTTCGTCACCCATACGCTGGCCGGCCAGGTGGTGGGCATGCTCTGCCGCGTCGTCGGCGCCGGCGCGCTGGCGATCACGCTCAACCTCTACATCATGGACCATATCCGCAAGACCGATTTCATGCAGGCCGAGTCGCTGCGCATGGCGTGGTCGATGCTTGCCTGGACCGCCGGGCCGACCCTCGGCATTTACCTCTACACGCGTTTCGGCATCTATGCCGCGCATGGCGCGGTGGCCGTCTTCGCCATGGCTTTGCTGGCGCTGTTCTGGACCTACCGGCTTGGCGATAACCCGTCGATCCGCCCCGGCAAGACGCGGCCGGTCAATCCGCTGGCCAATATCGGCCGCTTCGTCGCGCAGCCAAGGCTGAGGCTGGCCTGGCTGATCGCCTTCGGCCGCTCCTGCTTCTGGACGACGTTCTTCGTCTATGGGCCGCTGTTCATGGTGATCACCGGCGAGGGCAAGCTCGCCGGCGGCCTCTTGGTTTCGGCCGGCAATGCGCTTTTGTTCATGGCCATCTTCTGGGGCAGGGCAGGAAAGCGTTTCGGCGGCCGGCGCACCATGACGTTCGCCTATTTCGCGATGTCGGCAACGCTGCTGGCGGCCGGCGCCGTCGGCGAGGCCGCACCGCTCATCACCGGCGCCTTGCTGCTTTGCGGTGCCTTCTTCACCATCGCGCTGGATGCGCTGGGCTCGACCGCCTTCATGCGCTCGGTGCGCTCGTATGAGCGGGCACAGATGGCGGCGGTCTACCGCACCTATCTCGACTTTTCCGAACTGACGCCGCCGCTGGTCTATTCCGTGGTGCTGGCGTTCTTCCGCCTGGGCGCGGTTTTCGCGACCCTCGGCCTGCTGGCGGCGATCTGCGGCTTCGTCACCTGGCGCTATCTGCCCAAATCGCTTTGATGTTCGAGCGCCGCATGGCGCTCGCGCACCCAATTGTGGAAGCGGTGCAGTGCCGCATCGAACGCAGGCCGTTCTGTTCGACCGCGCAGATCGCGACGTCGCGGCGCCAGTTCTCCGGTTTGGCGAGGCGGCGCATTCGCCACACGATCCGGCGGAATTTGGTTTGCCGGGCGCGGCGATTCTGCCTATAGTCGCTGATGTCGTCGGTTCCGTTTTGGAACCAAGAGGGAATGCGGTGCGGGCGAAATTGTTTGCCCAATGCCGTGGCTGCCCCCGCAACTGTGTGCGGTAGTCCTCTCCATATGCCACTGAAGGTTCGCCTTCGGGAAGGTGGGGAAGGGCGCTGATCCGCGAGCCAGGAGACCTGCCGGCGACAGGAAACTGACTTCTATGCCCTCGGGTGGAGGGCGAAAGGACAAGACATGAATACCGCTTCCGTCTCGCTCGGCACTTCCGTCTCCTCGCAGTCGCGTTTCATGCAGCTGGCGCTTGCTGCATTCCTCGGCATTTTCGTCATGGGCTTTGTCGGCTTCTCGCATATCGATGCGGTCCACAATGCCGCGCACGACTATCGCCACTCGATGGGCTTTCCCTGCCACTGACAAGGGGCTGACATCATGACACTGTTTCGCAACGTCGTGTTCATCGCGGCGATCGCAGGGCTTGTGGCCGGCGTCGTTCTCGCCTGCATGCAGGCCTACGCCACGGTGCCGCTCATCCTGAAAGCGGAAGTCTACGAACAGGCCGGCGGCGGCCATGACCATGCCGCGGCACCTGCGGCACCGGCCGAAAACGCCGCCGGCACGATGGCTATGAGCAGCGCCGCGCCGGCACCGGCTGAAGCAATGGCTCCGGCGGAAGACGAAGGCTGGGCGCCGGCCGACGGCTTCGAGCGCTTTGGCTTCAGCGTCGTTGCCAATATCGTCACCGGCATTGGCTTCGCACTGGTCCTGGTCGCGGTTTCGGAATTCGCCGGCGGCATCGGCAATTGGCGCCAGGGCCTGTTCTGGGGGCTGGCCGGCTTTGCCGTGTTCACGCTGGCGCCCGGCCTCGGCCTGGCGCCGGAACTGCCGGCGATGCCCGTGGCCGACCTTGTCCAACGCCAGATCTGGTGGTGGGCAACAGTGGTGGCGACAGCGGCCGGTCTCGGCCTTATCGCCTTCCGCAGATCGCTGCCGCTGGCGATCCTTGCCGTGGCGTTGATCGTTGCGCCGCATATTGTCGGCGCGCCGCAGCCCGACAGTTTCGAGACGGCGATCCCGGAAGGCCTGCATCATCAGTTCGTGGTGGCGGTGACGCTGACCAATCTGGTGTTCTGGCTGGTGCTCGGTATGGTCGTCGGGCTGGTGCGCGGACGCTTCACCGGCGCGGCAACCAGCCTGCGCGACAGCTTTGCCTGACCGCGCTGCCGGGGCGCTGACCCTGGTCATCGGCGGTGCGCGCTCCGGCAAGAGCGCGCATGCCGAGAGGCTGGTGAGCGCCTGTCCGGCGCCGTGGAGCTATATCGCCACAGCGCAAGCCTATGACGAGGAGATGCGTCAGCGCATCGCGCGGCACCGCTCGCGACGAGGCGATGGCTGGACGACCATCGAGGCGCCGCTCGACCTTGCCGGCGCGATCGAGGCACTGCCCGACGGCCAGCCGGTGCTGATCGACTGCCTCACGCTGTGGCTGACCAACCACATGCTGGCCGGCCATGATGTCGAGGCCGAATGCCGAAGGCTGGCCGATGTGCTGTCGCGGCCGCGCGGCCCGTGGTTCGTGGTGTCCAACGAGGTCGGCCAGGGCATCGTGCCGGACAATGCGCTGGCAAGACGGTTTCGCGATGCCGCCGGCCGGCTGAACCAGGACGTCGCGGCGGTCGCCAGCACCGTGCTTTTGATGGTGGCGGGGCTGCCGCTCAAGGTGAAATGACATGGCTGATACTATCAATCCCAAGACCATTGAACAGGGGGACGAGGAACGCCACCGCGCCAAGATGGCCAAGCGCAAGGCGGTGCAGGACGCCGAGGTTGCAGCCAAGACGGTCGAGAAGGGGCTGTTGATCGTCAACACCGGGCCGGGCAAGGGCAAGACCACGGCCGCCTTCGGTCTGGCGCTCAGGATGCTCGGCTACGGCAAGCGCGTCGGCGTCGTCCAGTTCATCAAGGGCAGATGGCACACCGGCGAGAAGGACGTGTTTTCCAGTTTTGGCGATCGCGTCGTCTGGTACGCGATGGGCGAGGGCTTTACCTGGGAGACGCAGGACCTGAAACGCGACATCGCGGCGGCCGAGGCCGCCTGGGCGAAGGCGCTCGAGCTGATGGCCGAGCCGTCGATCAGCCTGGTGGTGCTCGACGAGTTGAACATCGCGCTGCGTTACGACTATCTCGACCTCGAAAAGGTGGTCGCGGCGCTGAAGTCACGCCGCGAAGGCTTGCATATCGTCGTCACCGGCCGCAACGCCAAGCCGGCACTGGTCGAGGCGGCCGACCTGGTCACCGAGATGGCCGTGACCAAGCACCACTTCTCCGCCGGCGTGAAGGCGCAGCAGGGGATTGAGTTCTGAGGGGTGTTGCTGGTTTGTCAAGGTCAGCGCTGCCCCTCATCGCCTGCCGGCGACTTCTCCCCGTGAAGGACGGGGACAAGGAGCTAGCCGCAACGCTGGCGATCTCCCTCTCCCTGTCTTTTCACGGGGAGCTAAGGCTGAGGGGCAGCGCCGACCTGAACCGATTATTTGAGGCGTTGCCCTATTTTGTTCTTGCTTTGTGCCGGCAGCTATGCTATTAATTTCGCTATGGTGCTAATTGGCTCCAACGACCCGCCGCTTGGCGGGTTTTTTGTTTCCGTCGATCTCGAGCGCAGGTCACGCCAAGATAACAACCACTGCGACCACCCCGAACAGCGCAATCAGCAGCAAGTCGGCGACCTGGTAGAGTTTCAGCGCCCGTCGGACGTCGGTGCTCTCGACATCGTCGCGGCGGCCGCCCTCGCCCATCAACGCGTCTTCGACCATCACGCCGTCGTAGGAACGGGGGCCGGCGAGCGCCAGGCCGAGCGCGCCGGCCATCGCTGCCTCCGGCCAGCCGGCATTGGGCGAGCGGTGTTTTTTCGCATCGCGCCGCACGGCGTGCCAGGCGGCTTTGGCGTCGGCGCCCTTGACCAGGAAAGCCGCAAGCACGATCAGCAGCGCCGTCAGCCGCGACGCCGGCAGGTTGATCCAGTCGTCGAAGCGCGCAGCCGCCCAGCCGAAGGCTTCGTGGCGCGGCGTGCGGTGGCCGATCATCGAATCGGCGGTGTTTGCGGCCTTGTAGGCGACGCCGCCGGCGAGCCCGCCAATACCGATCCAGAAGGCCGGCGCGACGACGCCGTCGGAGAAATTCTCGGCAAGACTTTCGATCGCTGCGCGGCAGACAGCGGCCCTGTCGAGCTTTTCCGGATCGCGGCCGACGATCCTGGAGACGGCGATGCGGCCCATGTCCAGTCCGCCGCTGTCGAGTGCGTCGGCCACCGCTTCGACATGCTCGGCCAGGCTCTTCTGCGACAGCAGCGACGTCGCCAGGATTGCGGTGACCAACAAGCCGAAGGGAATGCTCCAAAGCATGACTTCGATCCAGAAGGCGAGGGCGGCCGGCACCAGCACGATCACCAGCAGCGCGACGACGCCCCAGCGGCGACGGTCGGCGTCGGAATCAGTGGCGCGGTTGAGCCTGCGGTCGAGAAAGGATATCAGCCTGCCGAACCAGGTGACGGGATGGCCAATGGCATCGAAGAGCCGGGCCGGGTAGCCGAGTACAAGTTCGATGGCCAGCGACAGGAAAGTGATCAGGATCGACATGAAGTCTCTTGATGGGGTGACGGCGGCAGTGGACCACGGCGGAAGCCTTGGCCGGGCGAGGGCGCTTTTCCCTCACGCGCCGCTGCCTTTCGTCGACCTCTCGACCGGGATCAATCCGCACTCCTACCCGCTTTTCGATTTGCCCGCCACCGCCCTGTCGCGATTGCCGGAAACGGCGCGCAGCCGCGACTTGGCTGAAGTCGCGGCAAGCGCCTATGGCGCGCCGTCGGCGGCGAACGTCGCGGCGGCGCCCGGCACGCAAATCCTGTTGCCGCGCGTCGCTTCGCTGGTCAGCCCGGGCAAGGTGCTGGTGCTCGGGCCGACTTATGCCGAGCATCGGCGGGCAGCAGCGATCGCCGGCCACGCGGCGGCTGAAGTCGATAATTTCGAAGCCCTGGCGGCGGCCAACCTTGCGATCGTCGTCAATCCAAACAACCCGGACGGGCGCGTCGTCGAGCGCGAAAGATTGCTTCGACTTGCCCGGGCATTACGCGCCAGAGGCGGGCTGCTGGTCGTCGACGAGGCCTTCATGGATGTCGGCCCGCGCAGCGAGAGCCTGGCCGGCGACGTCGACCAGGGCGGCATCGTCGTGCTGCGCTCGTTCGGCAAGTTCTTCGGCCTGGCCGGCCTGCGGCTTGGGTTTGCATTGGCCGACGCGCTGATGGTCGAGCGGCTGGAGGCGCAATTCGGGCCATGGGCGGTTGCCGGGCCGGCGCTCGAATATGGCATAAGGGCGCTTGCCGACACCGGCTGGCAGGCCGGGATGCGGCGCCGTCTGGCCGAGGACGCCGCACGGCTCGACACGCTGTTCGGCCGCTTCGGCGTGCCTGTCGCCGGTGGCACCACGCTGTTCCGCTATCTCAGGCTGGCGAACGCTGCCGGCCTGTTTTCGGCGCTTGGCCAGCGCGGCATCCTGCTTCGGCATTTCGCCGATCGTCCGGATGTGCTGCGCGCCGGCCTGCCGGGAGCCGACGAAGAATGGCGGCGGCTCGAATCCGCACTTGCCGGCTGGGCCTCGCGGCGCGACGATGATGCCAAGGGAGAAACGACCCAATGATCCATGTCTGCTCGCTGTCCAAAGTCGAGGAAACGGTAGCGAAGACCGGCGCCGGGCGGCTGCTTTCGCTGCTCGCCGCCGGAACGGAGGTGGTGCGACCGGCCTCGATCACCAGGGAAAACCATCTGCATCTGGTCATGCACGACATTGCGGTGGCGCAGGAGGGCATGACCATGCCGGGCGAGGAGCACGTTGTGACCCTGCTCGATTTCGCCCGCCAATGGGATCGCTCGCGCCCGCTGGTGGTGCATTGCCATGCCGGCATCAGCCGCTCGACCGCCTCGGCCTATATCATCGCGGCAGCGCTGGCGCCGAAGCGCGACGAGGCCGAGTTGGCCGAGACTCTGCGCAGGCTGTCGCCGACGGCGACACCCAATCCGCGGCTGATCGCGATCGCCGACACGCTGCTCGATCGCAGGGGCCGAATGATCGAAGCGATCCAGGCGATCGGGCGCGGCGCGGATGCTTTCGAAGGCACACCGTTCGAATTGAAAATCTGAGCCTAAAAACAAGTTCCAGGAAAGAGCGCAGGAGTTCTAGGACACAGCCAAGGAGCGAATGATGATCGGGAGAATTTTGGCAATCGTTGTTGGCGTGGTCTGCACGACAGGCAGCGCCATGGCCGCCTCCATGCCGGCTCTCAAGTCGATCGACCTGGCAGCGCTCCAAGCCACTGTCGAGCGTTTGGCCAAGGAACTTATGCTGCCCGGTGCTATGGTTTTGCTCAAGACTCCGCGGGGCAACCTCGTCTTCGGCTACGGTACGACTGAACTGGGTGCCACGAACCCGCCGCGCGCCGATACCCACTTCCGTGCGGCCTCGAACACCAAGACGATGACCGCCGCTGTTATCGTGCAACTGGTGCAGGAACGGAAACTGAGCTTCGCCGATCTGATCTCGAAATACGTCCAGCGCGTTCTCAACGGCGACGAGATAACCATTCGACAGCTCATAACAATGCGGAGCGGCCTCCCTAACTTCACAAATGCGCCGGAACTTGCCGAAAGCCTGGACAAGTATCCTTACAGGGTATGGACCGCCGATGAAGTACTCGGTATGGCGTTCAAACGGCCGCCGGACTTCGCGCCGGGTGCCGAATTCGAGTACAACAACACCAACTACTATCTGCTCGGCCTTGTTGCCGAGAAGATCGACGGCAAGCCGCTCTCGACCATCTTCCGGGACCGCTTGTTCGGGCCGCTCGGCATGAAGAACACGGCGTTGCCGCCGAGCACGTCGAACGCCATCCCCGAACCATACTCAAACGGTTACCTCTACGGCAGTACGTCGTACGCCCTGGCTGATGCGCCCTATCCGGACGACCTCCAGGCTGCGGCCAGGGCCGGAACGCTCAAGCCCAACGACGACACATGGCAGAACCCGTCCGCCTACTTTGCGGCTGGCGGAGTCATCTCCACCGCCGATGACCTCGCGACGTGGATGCGCGCGCTGGTCGGGGGCAAGCTCTTCAATGCCGACTTCCAGCGGCAGTGGCTTGCAAGCCCTGTGGCGCCGGAGCCGGGCGAACCCGCCATGCAAAAATACGGCTATGGCATCCTAACGCTGACCTTCGGGCCTAACGTAATCTACTATCACGAAGGCGAGATGCCCGGTTACCAGTCCTTCATGGGCTACGATCCGGCCAATGACGTCACCCTGGTCATATGGACCAACCTGACTCTCGCGCTCGACGGCCAGGCGACCGCCAACACCTTGATGGTGAAGATACTGGACGAAATCTACACGGTGTCGCCGCTTCAAGAGGGGAAGTGAGGATCCTCGCGCGCGAATGGAATCGCCCCTCGTGAGCGAGGCCTGAGCTGGTGGGATCAAACACCTACGCCAGCCAATCCGCCAGCTTGGCCTTGCGCATGTCCCTCACCAAGCCGATGAAGCCGTCGGCCTGATGCTCGGCGGTGAGCCGGCCTTTTTCGGCGGTGGCAATGCTGGCGTCGCCGACCACGCCATTCGGGTTGAGATCGCTGGCGATCCAGGCGAAGGCGTGCGTTCCGGTGTGGCGCAGCAGCGAAAATTCCTTTTCGGCGCGGGCAACCTTGGACACGAAATTGTCGGCCTTGGCCATATCGACGAGGTCGGACCGGAAATGCAGCATCAGCGAGGTCTCGACGTCGCCGCCATGAATGCCGTGGCGGTCTTCGAGATCGGTGTACATACCGGCCGGCCGGCCAAAGCGCTGCCAGCTGGTCTTTAACGCCAGCATCTTTGCCCGCACACGCAATTCGCGCGTGACGATGCCCATGATCTCTTCATTGCCGCCATGCGAGTTGACGACAATCAGTTTTCGGACGCCGGCGCGCGCGACCGACAGGCCGAGTTCGGTCCATGCCTCGACCAAGGTCGTCGCCGGCAAAGTGAGGGTGCCGGGCGCATGCAGGTGCTCGTTCGACTTGCCTACCGCCTGCACCGGCAGGATGCGGATGTCGAGATCGCCGGGCAGGCGGGCGATCACCGTTTCCAGCATACCGTTCATGATCGAGGTGTCGGTCGAAACCGGCAGATGCGGCCCGTGCTGCTCGATCGCTGCCAGCGGCAGAACGGCAATGGTCGCCTCAGGATCGATGGTCGCGTATTCGGTGGTCCGGTAGTCACCCCACCATACGCGCTTTTTTGTTCCGGCCATTTTGAACCTCGAAGAGACTGAATGGGCGTTTGCGCTGCCCCTCACCCTTAGCCTCTCCCCGTGAAGGACGGGGGAGAGGGCGATCGCCAGCGTTCCGGCTAGCCCTGTCCCCGTCACTACACGGGGAGAAGGTGCCGGCAGGCGGATGAGGGGCAGCGCCAACCTTTGTCGTGTAACTTGAGATCATCGGCCTGTCGATTCCAGCCGCTGGCCAGCGCCTGCTCAACCCGCAGCGATGACCTCGATCTCGACCTTGAATTCCGGCCGGGCAAAACCGGAAACGACCATCAGCGTCGAAGCCGGCGCAGGGCTGGCGAACAGCCGGTCGCGAACTTCCATATAGGGGCGCAGGAAGGCGCGGTCGGTGACGTAGGCGTTGATGCGGACGATGTCGGACAGGCTGAGCCCGGCCTCGCCGAGAATCGCCGATATATTCTGGAAACAGAGCTCGGCCTGCGCGCCGGCGTCTTCCGGGATCTGGTCGTCCGCTGTGATCGCAACTTGGCCCGAACACAGCACCAGCCGCTTGCCGGGTGGCAACTCGACGCCGTGGCTGTAGCGGGCGAAGGGCGGCTTGATCGACTTCGGCGTGAGAAATTTGAACATGGCAATCTCCGTTCACGGCAGCCTATCGCATCGGCCCGAAAATCGAGATCGATTTTCGGAAAGCACGATGCGACAGGATACGAAGTTTTAGAGCGTACTTTGTGCGTCCAAGTGGACGCACGTCGCTCTAATGCGGGATCGATGCGGGCATCAAGATGGCGGTGCATGTCACGAGGGCGATTGTGGACAGGCGATCAAAAAATAGGCACGATGCCTTTCGTACAGCATGACCCGTCCGGCCTTCGCGCCGCCATTGCACAGGCGGGCATTGCACAAGCGGGCGGTCCCGGCGCAACGCGCCGGTGGCATGTGTCTTGCTTCTTGAAACAATGGTGTCGAGCCCGCCGCGTAATGCGCCGGAGCGAACAAAGGGTGGTGTGGATGTACGGAAAACTGAAGATTTCGGCCGGCGCGATCGTGCTGCTTGGCGCAGGCACGCTTGCTGCGGCAGCGAACGAAAAAGTCACCTTCGGCACCAATTGGTTGGCCGAGCCGGAGCATGGCGGTTACTACCAGGCGGTGGCGGATGGCACCTATGCGGCCTGCGGCATCGACGTGACGATCATGCAGGGCGGCCCACAGGTCAGCGGCCGGCCGCTGCTGCTGGCCGGCAAGATCGATTTCTACATGGGCGGCAATTTGCTGTCGGCCTTCGATGCCGTGCAGCAAGGCATACCGATGCGCGTCGTGGCCGCCGACTTCCAGAAGGACCCGCAGGTCATCATGTCCCATCCCGGCCAGGAGCTGGACAAATGGGAAGACCTGAAGAACGCCGACCAGTACATCCTCGGCGACGAAGGTGCGCAGACCTTCTTCCAGTGGATGGTCACCGACCTTGGCTTCGATGCCGCCAAGCGCGTGCCATACACCTTCAACCCTGCGCCGTTCATCGCCAACAAGAAGTCGATCCAGCAGGGTTACGTCACCTCGGAGCCATTCGCCGTTCAGAAGCAGGGCGGTTTCACGCCGAACCAGTTCCTGCTGGCCGACTATGGCTGGGACACATATGCAACGACGGTCGAGACCATGCAGGAGACGATCGACAAGCGGCCCGAGGTGGTCCAGTGCTTCGTCGATGGTTCGGCCAAGGGCTGGTACAATTATCTCTACGGCGACAACAAGGCCGCCAACGAAATGATCAAGAAGGAAAATCCGGACATGACGGATGAGCAGATCGCCTTCTCGATCGAGCAGTTGAAGAAGTTCGGCGTGGTCGATTCCGGCGACAGCGAAAAGCTCGGCATCGGCGCCATGACCGACGCGCGCATCCAGAGTTTTTACGACAAGATGGTCAAGGCGAAGGTCGCGCCGGCGGGCATCGACATCAAGAAGGCCTACACGCTTTCCTTCGTCAACAAGGGCGTCGGGCTCGACCTGAAGAAGTAGACCGTGAAGCTGGAGAAAGTGGCGCAACAGCCAGGAAGTGTACCGGGGCCGACGCTGTTGGCGCTGCGTGGCGTCGGCAAGGTTTTTTCCAACGGCGTCACCGCGCTCAGCAATGTCGAGCTGACGATCCGGGAAGGCGACTTCCTCAGCCTGCTCGGCCCGTCCGGCTGCGGCAAATCGACGGCGCTGCGGCTGATTGCCGGCCTGTCGACGCCGACCTCGGGCCTGCTCGACTGGCGCGGCAGCGGCGCCCGCGATCGTTCGAATATCGGCGACCGTTCGAATATCGGCTTCGTCTTCCAGGAGCCGACGCTGCTGCCCTGGGCCGACGTCTTCGACAATGTCTGGCTGCCGCTGCGGCTGAAGGGCGTGTCGCGGGCCAAGGCGGCACCGACGGTGATGGAGATGCTGGCACGGGTTCACCTGACCGGCTTCGAGAAGGCGGTGCCGCGCGAACTGTCGGGCGGCATGAAGATGCGCGTCTCGATCGCCCGCGCCATGGTGACCAAGCCGCGGATTCTGTTGATGGACGAGCCGTTCGCGGCACTCGACGAGATCACCCGCTTCAAGCTCAACAATGACCTTCTGGAGCTATGGCAGGATGAGCATTTCACCGTCGTTTTCGTCACCCACAGCGTCTTCGAAAGCGTTTTCCTCTCCAACCGCGTCGTCGTCATGGCGGCGCGGCCGGGCCGAGTGTTCGCGGAGCTTGCCGTCGACGCGCCCTATCCGCGCGACGAGGCGTTTCGCACCTCGCCCGACTATGCCGCGCTCTGCCGCCAGGCATCCGACGTGCTGATCGGCGCCATCAACTCAACTGCCGGACCGCATCATGACGGCCATTGAAGAACCAGTCCTGGCGCTCGACCCGGAGGAGGCGCGCCGCGTCCGCCAGGAGCGCTTCGAGCGCATCGGCAGATGGCTGCTGCCGCTGGCCATCATGATCCTGGCGATCTGGCTGTGGGACCGTGTCTGCGTCTGGAACGACGTCCCGAAATACATCCTGCCGCGTCCCGGCGTGGTGCTGCAGACGTTGCATGACGATGCCGGGCTGCTGTTCTCCTCGCTGCTGGTGACACTCAGGATCACCTTCTTGAGCCTGCTTCTCGCCGTCATCGGCGGCGTCGGGCTGGCGGTGCTGTTCGCTCAGTCGAAATGGGTGGAGATGTCGTTCTTTCCGTTCGCCATCGTGCTGCAGGTGACGCCGATCGTCGCGATCTTTCCGCTGATCAACATCTATGTCGACAACCAGACGACAAAGCTTTTGCTTTGCGCCTGGATCGTCGCCTTCTTCCCAATCCTTTCCAACACCACGCTCGGCCTCAATTCGGTCGACCGCAATCTGCGCGACATGTTCAAGCTCAACGGTGCGACCCGCTGGCAGCAATTGCGCTATCTGCGGCTGCCGGCGGCGATGCCTTATTTCCTCGGCGGGCTGAAGATCGCCGGCGGGCTGTCGCTGATCGGCGCGGTGGTGGCCGAGTTCGTCGCCGGCGCCACCGGCCAGTCGTCTGGCCTCGCCTCGCGCATCATCGAGGCCGGCTACCGGCTCAACGCACCAAGGCTGTTCGCCGCGCTGATCCTGATCTCGCTCACCGGCATCCTGATCTTCCTGGTTCTGTCGCTTGTATCGCATCTCATTTTGCGGCGCTGGCACGAGAGCGCACTGAGGCAGGAGCGGTAGGCATGGTCGGCGCCGTTACCCCCCTCTGTCCTGCCGGACATCTCCCCCTCAAGGGGGGAGATTGGACCTCATTTCGGATTTCGCCAATTACTGACGTGGCAAGGCGCGTGCCCCGGTTGAAGCTGCCGATCTCCCCCCTTGAGGGGGAGATGTCCGGCAGGACAGAGGGGAGTGCGGCTTGATACCAGCCTCTGGTCCTTATCATCTTGCAAACGTTCGTGTTCATCAGTCGCTGACGCCAGGACTGGCCGCAGCATTCGATGCCGACGGCTTTGCGCTTACGGATATCGCCGTCGCCAACGGAAAAATCTCCAGCATTGCAGCACATCAGCGATCCAATGCACCGGCAGGCGCCATCGACCTCGGCGGCCGGATCGTCTTGCCCTGCTTCGTCGACTGCCACACCCATATCGACAAGGGCCATATTTGGCCTCGAACGCCCAACCCGGACGGCACCTTCATGGGCGCGCTGAACGCAACGGGCGCCGACCGGGCGGCGCGCTGGAGCGCCGACGACGTTGCCCGCCGCATGGATTTTTCGCTGCGCTCGGCCTATGCGCATGGTACCAGGGCGCTGCGCACGCATCTCGACAGCGTTGCGCCGCAGGAAGAGATCTCCTGGCCGGTGTTCGAGACGATGCGGGATAAATGGCGCGGCCGCATCGAGCTGCAGGCGGCCTGCCTGCTCGGCATCGAGGGCGTGCGCGACAGGAAATGGTTCGAGAGGCTGGCCAAGCGAGTGGCTGCGGCCAACGGCGTGCTCGGCGTCGTCACCTATATGGTGCCGGATCTCGAAGAACTACTTGACCAGGTATTTGCGCAGGCGATCGAGCACGGCCTCGATCTCGATTTCCATGCGGACGAGACCGACGATATCGCGGCGATCTCGCTGAAGAAAATCGCCGAAGCCGCCCTTTGGAACGGTTTCGAGGGGAACATCCTGGTCGGCCATTGCTGCTCGCTGGCGCGCCAGCCCGATCTTGACGTGCTCGACACGCTAGACAAGGTCGCCAAGGCCGGCCTGGCGGTGGTGTCGCTGCCGATGTGCAATCTCTATCTGCAGGACCGGCGCGGCGACAACACCACGCCGCGCTGGCGCGGGGTGACGTTGCTGCACGAGATGAAGGCGCGCGGCATTGCCGTGGCCGTCGCTTCCGACAATACGCGCGACCCGTTCTACGCCTATGGCGATCTCGACATGCTTGAGGTTTACCGGATGGCGACGCGCATCCTGCATCTCGACCATCCCGTCGCCGACTGGCCGCAAGCGGTGACTTCGACGCCGGCCAAGGTGATGCGGCTCGACGGTTTCGGCACGCTTGCCGCCGGAGCGCCGGCCGATTTCGTCGTCTTCAAGGGGCGGAGCTGGACGGAATTGCTGTCACGGCCCGAATCGGATCGCATCGTTGTACGCGACGGCCTGGCGATCGAGCGTCAGTTGCCCGATTATGCCGAACTCGATGATCTGATGGTGGAATGATGGATATTGCGGCGCTCAAGCGCGACCTGTACGGTTTGAAGATCGACGACCATCCGGCGATCGTCCAGCAGAAGAGCCGCGACTTCTACTGGTACAGCCCGGTGCTGAAGCAGCAGCTCGATCACGTCACCGGCGACCTGATCGTGACGCCGAAAACCGAAGACGAGGTCGTCCGCATTCTCGCCGCCTGTCACCGGCATGGCGTGCCGGTGACGCCGCGCGGCAGCGGCACTGGGAACTACGGCCAAGCGATGCCCTTGTCCGGCGGCGTCGTGCTCAATCTCGCCGAGATGAACGCGGTCAAGACGATCGCCCCCGGCCGTGTCGTCACCGACCCCGGCGCCGTGCTCGCCGACATGGACAGAGCGACGCGGGCGCATTCCGGCCAGGAGCTCCGCATGTCGCCGTCGACCTACAACACGGCGTCGATCGGCGGCTTCGTCGCCGGCGGCTCCGGCGGTATCGGCTCGATCCGCTGGGGCGGACTGCGCGACCTCGGCAATGTCATCCGGCTGAGGACCGTGACGATGGAGGCTGAGCCGCGTGTCATGGAGCTCACCGGCGAGGACGTGCTGAAGGTGATGCATGCCTACGGCACCAACGGCATCATCACCGAAGTCGAGATGCCGCTGACCGCCAGCTATGACTGGATCGACGTCATCGTCGGCTTCGACGATTTCATGGATGCGGCCGGGTTCGGCAACGACCTCGCCATCCAGGACGGCATACTGGCGAAACTGATCACGCCGATCGCAGCACCGATCCCCTACGATTATTTCAAGCGCCACCAGCGGTTTTTCCGGCGCGGCCAAAGCATCGTCGTCCTGATGATCGCACCGCATGCGATGGATGCCTTCCTTGCCTTCACGGCGCGCAGCAAGGGCGAGATTGTCTTCCGGGCCGACAAGGAGGCCGATCTCAAAGGGTTGCCGCCGGCCTATGAGCTGACCTGGAACCACACGACGCTGCGTGCCATCCGGGTCGATCCGACGATCACCTACCTGCAGACCCGCTACCCTTCGCCGGACCACCTCGGCCACGTCAAGGCGATGGTCGATCGCTTCGGCGACGAGGTGCCGGCGCATCTCGAATTCATCCGCTTCGACGGCGCCATCGGCATCGCAGGGCTGCCGCTGGTGCGTTTCACCACGGCGGAGCGGCTCGACGAGATCATCCGCATCCACGAGGACAATGGCTGCTGGATCTTCAACCCGCACCGCTACACGCTGGAAGAAGGCGGCATGAAGCGCACCGACGAGGTGCAGCTCGCCTTCAAGCGCGAAACCGACCCGCAAGGGCTGCTCAATCCGGGCAAGATGATCGCCTGGGAAAATCCGGACTATGATTATCGCTCGGGCAAGTCGTTTCTGTTCAAGGGGCTGGAGAACGCGGGTTGAACATCCTCGTCCTCTACGCTCATCCGGTGGAGACCAGCTTCAATGCCGGCCTGCACCGGACCATCGTCGAGCGCCTGAAGGCGGCCGGCCATGTGGTAGACGACTGTGACCTCTATGCCGAGAATTTCGATCCCAGGCTGACGCGCGCCGAACGGATGTCCTATCACGACGAACGCAGCGACGGCGATCCGGCGTCGCCTTATGTCGAGCGCTTGCTGCGGGCCGAGGCGCTGGTGCTGTCGTTTCCGGTGTGGAACTTCGGCTATCCGGCCATTCTGAAAGGCTTTTTCGATCGCGTCTTCCTGCCCGGTGTGTCGTTCAAGCTGGTCGCCGGCAAGGTGCAGCCGTCACTGCACAATATTCGCAAGGTGGTCGCCGTCACAACCTATGGCGGCAGCCGGTTCCGAGCCATGCTGATGGGTGACCCGCCGCGCAAGCTGGTCAATCGGGTGCTGCGCGCGACGATCCAGCCCGGCGGGTCGGTTTCCTACCTTGCGCATTACTCGATGAACCAGTCGACCGAGGGCAGTCGGACCAGGTTCGTGGCGAAGGTCGCGGCCAGGATGGACGCGCTCTGAGGTGCGCTACATCCGCACCCGTGCCGCCTTCGGATCGTACATCGGCTTAAGCGACGCCTCCGCCGCAAAGCGCTCGCCGGCGATCTCGATCTCGTAGGACGACGACAGGACATCCGCCTCGCTCTCGCCCTTGCAAGGCACGTAACCAAGCCCGATAGCGCCGCCGAGATGATGGCCGTAATTGCCCGAGGTGATCGGACCGACGATCCTGCCGTCGCGCAGGATCGCCTCGTTGTGGAAGAGCAGCGGCTCGGTGTCGTTCAGGCGGAACTGCACCAGCCGACGTGATAGGCCGGTTTCTTTCTTCTTCAGCACCGCATCGCGGCCGAGGAAGTCTCCCTTGGCCGTCTTCACGGCAAAGCCAAGGCCGGCCTCCAGCACATTGTCTTCGTCGGTGATGTCGTGGCCGAAATGCCTGAAGGCCTTTTCGATGCGGCAGGAATCCAGTGTGTGCAGGCCGCATAGCTTCAGGCCGACGTCGGCGCCGGCTTCTTCTATAGCCTCGAAGACGTGGGCGGCCTGATCGGTCGAGACATAAAGCTCCCAGCCGAGCTCGCCGACATAGGTGACGCGGTGGGCGCGGGCCAGCCCCATGCCGATTTCGATCTCCTGAAACGTCCCGAACGGGTTGTTTTCGTTTGAAAAATCGTTGGGGCTCACCCTTTGAATCAGCTTTCTCGCATCCGGGCCCATCAGGCAGAGCACGGCTTCGGCAGCGGTCACATCGGTGATGACGACGAACTCGTCGGCAAGGTGTTTTCGCAGCCAGGCTAAATCGCGCTGCAGCGTCGCACCGGGCACGACGAGGAAGAAGGCTGTTTCAGACAGCCGCGAGACGGTGAGGTCGCTCTCGATGCCACCGCGCTGGTTGAGCATCTGGGTATAGACGATCTTGCCCGGCGCCACATCCATGTCGTTGGCGCAGAGCCTTTGCAGGAAGGCGCAGGCGTCGCGGCCTTCGACGCGGATCTTGCCGAACGAGGTCATGTCGAACAGGCCGACGCCGTTCCTGACCGCCAGATGCTCCTCACGCTGGTTGTCGAACCAGTTCTGCCGTTTCCAGGAATAGCGGTATTCGCGCTCCTGGCCGGGCCTGGCGAACCAGTTGGCGCGCTCCCAGCCGGCGACCTCGCCGAACACCGCACCGCGCGCCTTCAGATGCTCATGCAGCGGCGAGCGCCTTATGTTCCGCGAAGTCGCCATCTGCCGGTAGGGGAAATGATCGGCGTAGAGCAGGCCGAGCGTTTCGGAAACGCGCTCCTTGAGATAACGGCGGTTCTTCTGGAACGGCTGAGCGCGGCGGATGTCGACCTCCCAGAGATCGAAAGGCGCCTCGCCGTCATTGATCCATTGCGCCAGCGCCATGCCGGCGCCACCGGAGGAGACGATGCCGATCGAATTGTAGCCGGTCGCCATCCAGTAGCCGGAAAGCTCCGGCGCCTCGCCGAGATAGTAGCGATCGTCGGGCGTGAAGCTTTCGGGGCCGTTGAAGAAGGTGTGGATGCCGGCGGTGCCCAGCATCGGCATGCGGTTGACGCCCATTTCGAGGATCGGCTCGAAGTGATCCATGTCCGCGGGCAACTGGTCGAAGCAGAAATCCTCGCTTATGCCGTTCATGCCCCACGGCTTGGCTACCGGTTCGAAAGCGCCGAGCATCATCTTGCCGGCATCTTCCTTGTAGTAGGCGCACTCGTCCGGGACGCGCAGCACCGGCAGGCGGGAAAGCCCGGCGATCGGTTCGGTGACGAGATAGAAATGTTCGCAGGCGTGCAACGGGATGGTGACGCCATTCTGGGCGCCAAGCTCGCGTGCCCACATGCCGGCGCAGTTGACGACGATGTCGGTATCGATCGTGCCTTGCTCGTCGCCCTGCGCCCAAGACACTCCGGTGACGCGGCCGGCCCTGGTATGGACCTTGGTCACCTTCACATTCTCGACGATCGTCGCACCACGCTGGCGCGCGCCCTTGGCCAAGGCCATGGCGATGTTGGCGGGGTCGCACTGGCCGTCGAGCGGCAGATGCACGGCGCCGACCACATCGGATACATTGAGATGCGGGTACATCTGCTTGACTTCACGTGGCGAAATCTCGCGCACGTCGACATCGAAGGCGCGGGCGAGAGACGCCTGCCGATAGATCTCGTGCTTGCGCTCCTCGGTCAGCGCCACGGTGATCGAGCCGACCTGGCGCATGCCGGTGCCGACATCGGTCTCGGCCTCGAGCTTGACGTAGAGGTCGGCCGAATATTTCGCCAGCCGCGTCATGTTCTGCGAGCCGCGCAATTGGCCGATCAGGCCGGCAGCGTGCCATGTTGTGCCTGACGTCAGCTGCTTGCGCTCGAGCAGCACGATATCGGTCCAGCCGAGTTTGGCCAGATGATAGGCGACCGAACAACCGGAGACGCCGCCGCCGATGATGACCGCCCTTGCTTTGGGAGGAATGGCCTTAGTCGGAATGGCTTTGGTGGGCGGGGCGCTCATGCGGCCTCGCGGCGATAGCTGGATGCGAAGCGGCGCAGGCGTGTGGCAGCCTCCATCAGCACCGGCTCAGGCTGGCAGAGGCTGAAGCGGATGTGGCCTGCTGCGGCCGCGCCGAAGCTCGAGCCGGGCATAACGCCGACCTTCTCCTGGTCGAGGAAAGCCCAGGCGAATTTTTCGTCGTCCGGCTCGATCGCCGATATGTCGAGCATCACATACATGCCGCCTTCGGAGCCGCGCACGGTGACGTTGTTCATACCGCGCATGGCATCGAGAACGACGGCGCGCCTCGCGGCATAGCGCTCGGCGATCTCCTCGACGCCGTAGCCGTTTTCGAGCGCCTCGGCGCAGGCGAGGCTGATGAAGGCCGGCAGGCCGTAGGTCATCACCAGATTGAGGTCGGTCAGCAGCGAGATCATCTCCTCGGGCCCGGTCAGCCAGCCCATGCGCCAGCCGGTCATGCCGTGGCTCTTGGACATCGAATTGATGACTAGCGTGCGTTCCGTCATGCCAGGCAGTGAGCGTGGTGAGACGTGCTCGCCGCGGCCCAGCGTCCAGTAGACCTCGTCCGACAGGAGCCAGAGGTCATGCTCGCGGCAGATCTGCGCCAGCTCTTCCAGGCGCTCGCGCGAATAGACGGCGCCCGTGGGATTGTTCGGCGTGTTGATCAGGATGGCGCGGGTGTTCGGCCGAAGGGCGGCGCGGATGTCGGCGGCGCGCGGCTGAAAGCTGTCTTCGGCGGGGGTCTCGACGACGCTGAACTCGGCGCCCGCCGCACTGAAGGTATTCGGATAGGTGGCGTAATAGGGCGCAACGACAATGGCATGGTCGCCCTGGTCGAGAACCGCTTGAATGGCCGCGTAAAGCGCGGCCTGCCCGCCCGGCGTGGCGATGACCTGGTCGGGGCTGGTCGCAACCCCGGTGCACCGCGTCGACGCCGCCGCCATCGCCTTGCGCAGGCGTGGAACGCCGGCAAGCGGCGTGTAGTGGTGATTGCTGGCGCGGACGGCCGTCACGCAGGCTTCGATCGTCTCGCCCGGCGTGTCAAAATCATGGTCGCCGACCGACAGCATGATGATGTCCTCGCCAGCCTGCTTGCGCGCCCAGGCAGCGGAATGGACCTCCCAGCCATCCTTGCCCGAGGGCACGATGCCGGAAATGCGCGATGATGGCCTAGGCATTATGCTACTCCCGAAATTTCGTAGCCGGCTTGTTCGAGCCGGTCGCGCAGCGCGGCGATGTGGGCCGGTCCGACTTCGCAGCAGCCGCCGACGATGCCGGCGCCAGCCTCGACCCAGCCGATCGCCTGGCCGGCATAGGCATCCGGATCGAGGTCGTGGCGGGCGTGCAGCACTTCCACGGTGCCGCCATGCTTGAGTGCCTCGACCGAGGTGAAGCCGTTGGCATAGGCGCCGACCGGCCCGCCGAGGGCGATCAGTTCGGGGAGCGCTGCAGCGATCGCCTCGGGCCGGCAGCAATTGATCAGCCGGGCCGCGACGGGCAGGCCGTCGAGAGCGCTTGCCGCCGCCGCAATGGCTTCGCCGCTGCGCAGGCGCGGCGCGCCGTGGTCGGCGAGCGTCCACGACACCCATACGGGCTTGCCGCTTTCCGATGCCGCGGTGACGGCGGCGCGCGCCTCTTCGGCCGACGCCATGGTTTCGCACAGAAACAGATCGACGCCGTCCGCCTGCTCGGCAACGATACGGCGATAGACGTCGAGCGTATCCTGGAAGGATATCGTCAGCGCTGGCGCATAGCTGCCGAACAGCGGCGACAGGCAGCCGGCGATCGCCGCGTCGCCGGCCTGGTCGCGCGCTTGCCTTGCCAGTTCGATGCCGCGCTTCTGCAGCGGCTTGAACAGCTCTTCCGCGCCTTCGCGCGCCAGCCGCTCCGGCGTTGCGGAATAAGTGTTGATGGTTATGACGCGGGCGCCGGCGCGGATAAATTCGGCATGCAGGTCGCGCACCAGATCCGGTTCGTCGATGAGCACCCTGGCCGACCACAGCGGCGTCGGCTCGGAGCTGCTGCGGCGGACCAGCTCTTGGCCCATGCCGCCATCGGTGAGGATCACTTTCTTCATGCTCTGAGCCTCTCGTTCTTTGGATCCCATAACGGCTCATCCTCCTGCACGACCGCCCGAAAACGTTCGCCGAAGATCTCGACCTCAACTGCCGTTCCCGGCTCGGTCAGGTCGGAGCGCAGCATGCCGAGCGCGATCGACTTGTCGATGCGATGACCCCAGCCGCCGGATGTCGTCTCGCCGACGATCCGGCCGTCATGCCACAGCGTCGACATATAAGGCGCATCGCAGTCGCCGGGGTTTTCGACGACAAGCGTGACGAAGCGTTTCTTGACGCCCTGCTGCTTCTCGTTCTGCAGTGCTGCCTTGCCGCGGAAGTCAGGCTTGTCCCATCTGACGAAGCGCTCCAGCCCGCCCTGCAGGATCGAATAGGCGGTCGACAGGTCGCCCTTCCAGGTGCGGTAACCTTTTTCGAGCCGCAGCGAATCCAGCGCGTACATGCCGAACGGTTTCAGGCCGTGCTTCTGGCCAGCTGCCCAGACGGTGTCGAAGATCGCTGCAGTATCATCGATCTTGCTGTGGATTTCCCAGCCGAGCTCGCCCGCGAAGGACACGCGCACCAGCTTTGCCCAACGTCCGGCGATACTGGTCTCCTGATGCGTCAGCCAGGGCAGGGTGAGGTCGGCCGCGCAGAGTTCGGCCAGGATTTTTCGCGAGTTGGGGCCGGCGAGGATCTGGGTAGAGTATTCCTCCGTCCTGTCGATCAGCTTGAATGTGGCGTCCTTCGGGATGCGCGACTTCAGCCATTCGAGATCATGCCACTGAGCCACAGCGGCGGTGATCAGCGTCATCAGGTTCTCGTCGTGGCGGACCACCGACATCTCGGTGACGATGCGGCCCTTGTCGTCGGCAAAATAGACGAGGCCGATGCGGCCGGGTTTCGGCACCAGGCCTGTGACCTGGAGGCTGAGCCATTCGGCCGCACCTGGACCATCGAGATTGAAACGGGAAAAGCCCGGCAGGTCCAGAATGCCGGCGGCATCGCGGACGGCGAGGCATTCTTGGCGCACACGATGCTGCCACGGCCCGTCGCGACGGAAAGTCAGCGTGGCTTCTTCGGAGACGTCGTCGCCGGGCTGAGCATACCAGGTGGCGCGCTCCCAGCCATTATAGGCATCGAACTGGGCGCCGAGTGCCTTGATGCGGCCGTGGAGCGGCGACAGCTTGCGGTCGCGTCCGGCCGGCCAGGCATGGCGCGGGAACTGGATGGCGTATTCGTTGCCGTAGATTTCCATGCCCTTGGCAACACAATAATCCGGAGCCGAGGCGAAGGCGGTGAAACGGCGCGGATCGCAGGACCACATATCCCATTCGGTCTGGCCCTCGGTCACCCATTCGGCCAGCACCTTGCCGGCGCCGCCGCCCTGGGCGATGCCGAAGGTGAAGACGCAGGCCTCGAAGGCGTTGGGCACGCCGGGCATCGGCCCGATCAGCGGGTTGCCGTCCGGCGCGTAGGGGATCGGCCCGTTGATGACCTTGGATAGGCCGGCGGTGCCGAGGATCGGCACGCGGGCGACAGCATCGGCCAGGTAATCTTCCAGCCGATCGAGATCGTCGGGAAACAGCTGGAACGAAAAGTCGTCGGGCATCGGGTCGTTGTGGCCGACCCAGTGGGCGCGGCAATTGCGCTCATAAGGGCCGAGATTCATGCCGTTCTTTTCCTGGCGCAGATAATAGGACGTATCGACGTCGCGCAGCAGCGGCAGCTTCTTGCCCTGTTCCTTCGACCACGCCGCCAGTTCGGGGATTTCCTCGAACAGGATATATTGATGGCTCATCACCATCATCGGCACCTCGCGGCCGAACATCCTGCCGATCTCGGCGGCGCGGTATCCGGCGGCGTTGACGACGATCTCGCAGCGGATCTCGCCTTGCGCCGTCTCGACCACCCACTCGTCGTTTTCTCGGCGCACGCCGGTGACCGGGCAGAAGCGGATGATCTTCGCGCCCATGTCGCGGGCACCTTTAGCCAGCGCCTGGGTCAATTGCGCCGGGTCGATGTCGCCGTCATTCGGATCGTAGAGCGCGCCTTTCAGCTCATGCGTCTCGATGAAGGGGTAACGACGCTTGATCTCGTCGAGCCCGACGACATCGATGTCCATGCCCTGGTAGCGGCCCATGCCCTTGGCGCGCTGGAATTCCTGCATGCGCTCCGCGCTATGGGCTAGCCTGAGCGAGCCGGTGACGTGGTAGTTCATTGGATAGCCGACCTCGTCGCCCAGCCGGCGATAGAGTTCGGTCGAATATCGCTGCATGTTCATCAGCGACCATGACGAGGAGAAAGTCGGCACGTTGCCGGCGGCATGCCAGGTCGAGCCGGAAGTCAGCTCGTTCTTCTCCAGAAGCACGCAGTCGATCCAGCCCGCTTTGGCGAGATGATAGAGCGAGGAGGCGCCGACGACACCGCCTCCGATGATCACAACGCGTGCCGTGGTCGGCAAACCGGCCATGTTCTTCTCCGACTATTTGTTTTGATGCATGTCGTTGTCCCAAACCGCCACGCACTTTTGGGCGACATGCATTCGTTCAGTAGACAGGCGGCGAAACCACCCAGATGACGACAGCCGGCTCGGCTCCAGGATTGCGCCAGCGGAACGGCTTGCCGTCGAAGCGGAAGGAGTCGCCTTCGCCAAGCCGGTGCCAGACGCCAGCAATTTCGATGTCGAAGCTGCCGGAAGCGACGTAGCCGGCTTCCTCGGTCGGCCGGCGCGCCTCGGTCTTCAGCTCGGCACCCGGGGCGAAGGCCGAACGCAGCATCTCGAAGCTACCGCCGAGATCGGGCGACAGCAGCTCCTCCACCAGGCCAGAATCGCTTGTGCCAAGCACGCGTCGGCTGCCGGCGCGCACGACCACGCCGCGCTCGGTCTCGACAGGCACGTCATGGCTGAAGAACAGGCTGACCGGCACGCCGAACAATTCGGCGAAGGCTCTGAGGTCGCCGAGCGACGGGATCGACAGGCCGCGCTCGACCTGGCTGACCCAGCCGACGGAGCGGCCGAGCTTGAGGCCGGTCTCGGCAAGCGTCAGTCCGCGCGCCTTGCGCAACGCGCGGATGTCGCCGGCCAGCAGCCGTTCGCCGCTGTCTTGTTCCGATCTGGCCGCGGTTGAGGGCAAAGCTGTCCCTGTTTCGGTGAAAAATTCCCAGCAAATTTCATGTGAAGGCACGTTTGTGAAAAAATCAAGAGGATTTTCATGCGCCCACAAGATTTACTTGCGCCATTTTGACGGTTCGGGCAAAGGCTCGGCGCACGAGCGGCGAGTGGGGCGTCCGGTCGAGGCGGATAGGCTTATCGGGCGTTCAAAAAGACGCGCAAGGATGCTCCATCACTTCTAGTCGGCGCATGATCCTTCCGGAGAATCGGGTTCGGGATCATACGCAAAGGGACGGCCATGCTGGAAAACAACTCCCGGATTGCGGCGGCGATCGTCGATGACGCGATCACCTCGCGTCGATCGGTACGCGCCTTCTTGCCCGATATGATCGACGACGACACCATCCGCGATATTCTCGCCGTTGCCGCGCGCGCGCCCTCAGGCACCAACATGCAGCCCTGGAAGGTCTATGTGACCAAGGGGGAGGTCAAGCAGCGCATCACCGATGCCATCCTCAGCTCGGGCATCCGCGCCGAAAAGGCGGAGTGGGACGAATATCGCTACTATCCCGACCAGTTCTTCGAACCCTATCTGACGCGGCGGCGGGCCAACGGCTTCGGTCTCTACGGCGTGCTCGGCATCGGCCGGCGCGAGGTCGACAGGATGCGCGCGCAGCACGACCGCAACTTCATCTTCTTCGATGCGCCGGTCGGCATGATCTTCACCGTCGACCGGCGGCTGAACAAGGGGTCGTGGATCGACTACGGCATGTTCCTGCAAAACATCATGGTCGCGGCGCGGGGCAGGGGCCTGCACACCTGTCCGCAAGCTGCCTTCGCGCCCTATCACCGGCAGATCAGGCCGGTGCTCAACATTCCCGACGAGGAGATCGTCGTCTGCGGCATGGCGCTCGGCCATGAGGACACGTCCAAGCCCGAAAACGCATTCCGCACCGACCGCGCGCCGCTGGAAGAGTGGGTGACGTTCGCCAGCTAACGTGGCGACGCGCCGCCTGAGTTATTGCACGTCGTAGCCGACTTCCTCGCTGGCGTGGCAGAGTGCCTTCCAGAACGAGCGTGCGAACGAGCGGAACACGTAGATGTCGAACTGATCGGCCGCGGTGCGCTGGATCTGCGCGAAGACGTCGTGATGCATGGTCGAGCGGCCGGCGCCGATCGGGAAGGCCGGCAGCGCGAAGTCGATGGCGAAGAATTTCGCCAGCACCCACTCGGCCTTCGGCCCGGCGATACGGATCGCGGTGCGGCCGTGCGAAAGGTCGGTGACCGTACCGATGGCCGGAGTGACGACATCGGCAAAGGCCGTCGCCAATCCCTCGGCTTCATCGACAACCGTAAATTTTCCCGGCGCAAAGCCGAACACCGACCTGGCGCCGTTCGTCACACCGCCGCCGGCGCCGTCGGGCAAAGTCAGGCCGGTGACCGTATGGATGCCGGCCATCAACGTCTTCTCCTCGCCGGGCCAGGCGGCGAGCTGCAGAATCGACCCCGGCCTGGTTTCGGAGAGGATGATTTCGACGCCGTGCTCGAAATCGCCATGCGAGCCCGGATGCAGCACCGGCTCAAGCGGTGATTGGCGTTCAACCATGCATGCGGCTCCCGTCCGGATCGAAGAAATGGTTGGAGACGATCTCGACCGGCCCGAACCGGTTGCGCAACGGGTCGGAAACGTAGGCACGCGAGCCGCGCCGCGCCTTGCCGCCCTTGACCAGGGCAAGCGCGATATATTTGCCGAGCGCCGGCGAATAGCAGCAGGCGGTGATGTGGCCAAGCGAGCCGTGGGGATTGGCTTCGTCAAGCTGCTCGACGATGTGTGCGCCCCCATTGAGCGGCTGGTTGTCGAGCGAAACAATACCGACGAGTTCCAGGCGGTCGGGTGCGATCAGCCCCTCGCGATCCATCATCGCCGAGCCGATGAACGGCTTCTTCTTCGACAGCATCCAGTCGAGATGCAGGTCGCGTGCCGTGGTACGGCCGTCGATCTCGGCACCGGTGACGTGGCCTTTCTCGATGCGCATGGTGCCCAGCGCCTCCAGCCCGTAGGTCACCAGCCCGAACGGCTTGCCGGCTTCGATGAGCGCCTCCCAGACATAGGTGCCGTAACCGGCGCCGGAATAGACCTCGAAGGCCATTTCGCCGGAGAAGGACAGCCGGCAGATCATCACCGGCACGCCGGCGATTTCGCCGTGGACGATGGCCATGAAGGGCAGTGCGGCATTGTCGACGGCGGTGCCGCTGACGCAAGCAGCCAATATCTGCCTTGCCTTCGGCCCGCCGATGGCGGCACCGGCCCATTGATCGGTTACCGAGGTGACGTGGACCTTCAGCTCCGGCCAGATCACGTCGAGGAAATACTCCAGATGCTGCATCACCTTGCCGGCATTGGCGGTGGTGGTGGTCATCAGGAAATCCTGCTCGCCGAGCCGCCATGTTGTGCCGTCGTCGAAGGCGAGACCGTCCTCGCGCAGCATCAGCCCGTAGCGCGCCTTGCCAACGGCCAGCGTCGAAAACATGTTGGTGTAGACGCGGTCAAGGAATTCCGCCGCGTCCGGGCCTTGCACGGCGATCTTGCCCAGTGTCGAGACGTCGACGATGCCGGCGCTCTCGCGCGTGGCTCTCGCTTCGCGCACATAGGCCTGCTCGATCGTCTCGCCGGGATGGCCATAGATCATCGGCCGGTACCAGAGGCCGGCCGAATACATGGTGGCGCCGTTGGCGACGTGCCAGTCATGCATCGGCGTCAGTCGCTCGGGTTTCAGATCGCCGAAGCGTTCGGCGGCAAGCGAGCCGATCGATACCGCCGAAAAGGGCGGGCGAAAGCGCGTCGTGCCGACCTGCGGGATCGGCTTGCCCAGCGCCTCGGCCATTATGGCCAGGCCTGGTATGTTGGAACTCTTGCCCTGGTCGGTCGCCATGCCGAGCGTGGTGTAGCGCTTCAGATGCTCGACCGAGACGAAGCCTTCCCGATGCGCCAGCCGCACGTCGTCGGCCGTCACATCATGCTGGAAATCGACGAAGCTCTTTCCACTGGCCCTGATCTCGAACACCGGCGCCGGATCGGGATCGCCGGGAGCGGCTTCGACAACCGGCAAGGCCGCCGGCGTGCCGGTTCCGCCCGTCGCGGAAAAACCGGCGGCGCGACCTTCGGCGATCGCCTCGGCGGTGGAGAAACTGCCGGTGAAGGCGCCGGCGCCGATCCATTGCCGTGTTGTAGGTTTCGGCGGCAGGAACGCTTGCAACGTTTCGTTCCATTCCGCCTTGGCGCCGGCCTGGCTGGCCAGATGGATGGTCGGCGACCAGCCGCCCGACATCAGCAGGCAATCGGCGTGGATGCTGCGCGCATCGCCGGAAAGCGCGCCACTCGCCATATCGAAGCGCTGCACCTTGAAGCCGGACAGCGCCTTGCCGCCCTCGGTGGCGATCACCGCGTGGCCAGAAAAGATCTCGGCCTCGGTTTCGCCGGCCAGCTTGCGCATCTCGCTCGAAAGCTCAGGGCGTACGTCGACGATGGCGACGACCACGGCGCCGGCCTTCTTCAGCGCCAGGGCCGCGCGATAGGCGCTGTCATTGTTGGTGAACAGCCCGATCCTGTCGCCGGGCAGCACGCCATATTCAGTGGCAAAACGCTCGGCCGCATGCGCCAGCATCACGCCTGGTCGATCATTGCCCGGAAAGACCAGCGGACGCTCCAGGGAGCCGGTGGCCAGCACCACCGACTTGGCGCGGATTGTCCAGTAGCGATGGCGGGGTTCGCCCTTGCCGGGCGTTTCCTTGTGGTCGGTGACGCGTTCGAGCGCAGCAAGCGTGTTGCCGTCATAATAGCCCCAGACCGTGGTGCGCGGCAGCAGGCGGACATTGTCACGGCCTTCGAGCTGGCCAGCGGCGCGCGCCGCCCAGCCGGGGGCCGGCATGCCATCGATCGTCTCGCCCGACCAATTGGCCGAGCCGCCGAAATGCGGCTCGAGCTCGGCCAGGATGACGCGTGCACCCTGATCGGCAGCAGCCCTGGCGGCCATCAGCCCGGCCGGGCCGGAGCCGACTACCAGCACATCGCAAAACGCGTTCATGCGTTCGTAGCGCGCCGTATCGGGAGCCGTGCCTGCCTTGCCCAGGCCGGCGGCACGGCGGATGAAATGCTCACAGAACATCCAGAAGCGTGTGCCCTTCAGCGGACCGATCACCGGTCCCATGAAGGTCTTGTAGTAGAAGCCGGCCGACAAAAGCTTGCCGCCGAGCTGGTTCACGGCACTGACGTCCCAGGCAAGTGAGGGGAAACGGTTCTGGCTGATTGCGGTCAGCCCGTCATAGATCTCGACCATGGTGGCGGGAATGTTCGGCTCGCGAACCTCGCCCCTCAACACGGTGACCAGCGCGTTAGGCTCCTCGACGCCGGCGGTCAGCACGCCGCGGGGACGGTGATATTTGAACGAACGCCCGAACAGGGTGACGCCGTTGGCCAGCAGCGCCGAAGCCAGCGTGTCGCCGGCGTGGCCGGTATAGGGCGCGCCGTCGAAGGTGAAACGAATGGTCCGCAGCCGGTCTATGAGGCCGCCGGCCTCGGTACGGCGCGGGCTCATGGCTTGTCCTCGGCCCGGTGCCGCGCAACCGAATTGTGATCGCCGCGCGCGAACGCGGTGCTGGAGATCTCGTGCGTCAGCGTGTTGCGCACGACCCTGAGATGGGCGCGGCAGCCGCCGGAATGCTGCCAGATCTCATTGTGGTCACCGGCCGGGTTCAGCCGGTCGTAGACATAAGCGTTCCAGGCGTCGAGATTCTGCGAGGCGGGCTGTGGGCGCTGGCGATTGCCGTCGCCCTGATAGGTGAATTCGATCACGTCGCGCGGGCCGCAATAGGGGCAGGTGATGAGCATGGATCTCTTAAACTTCTCGTTTGACCACGATCTTGTCCGAAAACCGGTTTCCACTTTTCGCTGACGCGGACCTGCGGTTCGGGATCATGGCCTAATGCAGCCGGGGCGTGGCGCCCTGGCCCTTGTCGTCGATCACCAGGCCACGATAGAAGCGGTCGAACGTGAAGGCCGCGTTGAGATCGTGTGGCTCGTCCTTGGCAATGGTCCAGGCAAAGCACCAGCCGGAAGCCGGCGTCGCCTTGAAGCCGCCATAGCACCAGCCGCAGTTGAGATACATGCCCGGCAGCGGACCGGTGGTGATGATTGGCGAGCCGTCCATAGACATGTCGCAGACGCCGCCCCATGAGCGCAGCATGCGGACACGGGCCAGCCCAGGGAACAGCGCCAGCATCTCGCTCATCACCTCATCGACGATCGGCAGGCTGCCGCGTTGGGCGTAGCTGTTGTAGCCGTCGAGATCGCCGCCATAGACAAGGCCGCCCTTGTCCGATTGCGACATATAAAAATGGCCCATGCCGAAGGTCAGGACCGTATCGATGAACGGCTTTAGCGATTCCGTGACGAAGGCCTGCAGCACGTGGCTCTCGATCGGCATCGTCTCGATCCCGGCGAGCCGCATGACTTGCCCGGTGCTGCCGGCCACTGCGACGGCTACCTTCTTGGCGCGGATTTCGCCGCGCGTCGTCGTGACGCCGGTGATACGGTCGCCGTCGCGCAGGAAGCCGGTGACCTCGCAGTTTTCGATGATGTCGACGCCGCGGCGATCTGCGCCGCGCGCATAGCCCCAGGCGACGGCGTCGTGGCGGGCGGTGCCGGCGCGCCGCTGCATCAGGCCGCCGACAATCGGGAAGCGCGCGGTGGCCGAGACGTCCAGTGCCGGTATCAGGCGGGCGATCTCCGCCGTAGTCATCAGTTCGGCGTCGACGCCGAGATGGCGCATGGCGTTGCCGCGCCGGGCATAGTCGTCGAGCTGGGCAGGTGTGTGGGCGAGGTTCAGGCAGCCGCGCTGCGAGAACATGACGTTGTAGTTGAGGTCGTGGGCCAGGTTCTCCCACAGCTTCATCGAATGCTCGTAAAAGCGCGTGTTGGCCGGCAGGAGATAATTGGAACGGACCGCTGTGGTGTTGCGGCCGACATTGCCGGAGCCGAGCCAGCCCTTCTCCAGCACCGCGACATTGGTGATGCCGTGCTCCTTGGCTAGGTAGTAAGCGGTCGACAGGCCATGGCCGCCGCCGCCGATGACGATCACGTCATAGGACGCCTTCGGGTCGGGCTTGCGCCAGGCCGGCCTCCAGTCCTTGTTTCCGGTCAGCGCGTTCTTGAGAAGCGAAAAGGCCGAATATTCCGCCATTCTTATTGTCATCCATTTCAGGCTTGGCGGCAGACTATAGAGCAGGTGGCCAACGCAAAGCCAAGATTGCGCCATCGCTTTTCGACTCCCCGACTTCGATTGACCGTCTCCGATTGGCCGAGTTCGATTGGCCGACTTCGAAAAACGAGACGCCTGACTTGCCCCGTGATATGAGCCTCTTTATCAAGGACGTGCTTCAAAACTGCCGATGCCGCTCGCGAGTCGCCAGAAAAGTCATGTTCTTTCGTTTACTCCGCCTGGTCTTGATTCTTGCGCTTGTCGTCTCGGCCCCGCCGTCGTTCGTTGCAATGGCGCAGGCACTCGGGCAGGGCGCCGCCGGGTTGATCGCAGACCAGCAGAAGGTCATCCAGAGTCTGACGGCCAAGACCGACGGTCTCGAGAAGAAAATACAGCAGGACGGCCAAGACGATGCCACCCTGGTGGAAATCCGTCTGCAACTGGAGGATCTGTCGCGGGCGGCGCTCACCAGCGCGCTAGCGTTCCGCTCGCGTCTCGGCGATATCAACGATCGGATTGAGGTGCTGGGACCTCCGCCGGCCGCGGGCCAGCCGGCCGAGCCAGACATCGTAACCGGTGAACGCCAGGCCTTGGCTTCCGAAAAAGCCGAGATCAACGCCGTTATTGCCAGCGCGCAGAACCTGTCGATCCGCATCAGTGGGCTGATCGAGAAGATCGGCAACATGCGCAGCGAGCTGTTTCGCAATGTGCTTACCAAGCGCTACGTGCTGTCCGATGCGCTCAGCCCCGAAGTCTTTTCCGACGCCAACGCTGAGTTTTCCGGCTTCTATAAGGCGGTCTCGTCCTGGCTGAGCTTCGCCTTCAAGTTCAAGTTCCAGGCCATTCTTGCCGCGACTTTGATGGCGCTCGCATTCGCTGCAGTGCTTTTTATCGGCGGCCGACGCCTGTTCGGCCGCGTCTTCGAAGCGGATCCCTCCGTCGAGGACCCCTCCTATCTCAGCCGGCTGTCGGTGGCGTTCTGGTCGACATTGCTGCCGACGCTGGCGGTCGGCGCCTTCCTTGTCTCGACGATCTTCTTCTTCAATTATTACAACGTTTTACGCGGTGACATCGGCATCTTCCTGAATTCGCTGGTTGCCGTTGTCGCGGTGGTGTTCTGCGTCAACCGCCTGACCAACGCAGCGCTCGAGCCCCGACTGCCGAACTGGCGTCTGATCCCGGTCGAAACCGGCCCGGCGCGCTGGCTGGTGCGGCTGACGACCGCTATGGCCGTCGCCATCGGCATCAACTATTTCCTGTCGGTCGTGAACGACAAGATGGGCTCGCCACTGTCGCTGACCATCGCCAGAAGCTTCATCGCCACCATCATCGTCGGCATCATCCTGATCCTGATGGGCTTGCTGAAGCCGTTCAAGGCTCCCGACGGAAGCTGGCGCCCATGGCCGGCGTGGCTGCGCTACACCGCCATCGCGCTAGGCCTTTTCACCATCGCATCGGCACTGCTTGGCTATATCGGCCTTGCAATTTTCGTCTCGCTGCAGGTCGTAGTCACCGGCACGATCCTGGTCACCGCCTATATCGGTTTCCTGTCGGCGCGGGCGATCGGCGAGGAAGGCGGGTTCGCCAAAACTTCGATCGGGCGCTGGCTAGCGGCCAATTCAAGCTACGAAGAGACCGCCCTCGACCAGCTCGGGCTTGTCGTCAGCGCCGCCATCAACATCATGATTGTGCTGGTGTTCCTGCCGCTGATCCTGTTGATGTGGGGTTTCCAGCCCGGCGACATCCAGGCCTGGGCCTACAAGCTGGCGACCGGCCTCACCATCGGTTCGGTGACGATCTCGGTCACCGGCATTCTCACCGGCGTCGTCGTCTTCATTATCGGCTATTTCCTCACGCGCTGGTTCCAGGGCTGGCTCGACGGCTCGGTGATGGCGCGCGGCCGGGTCGACACCGGCGTGCGCAATTCGATCCGGCTGGCGGTCGGTTATGCCGGCGTCGCGGTCGCGGCACTGGTCGGCATCTCGGCGGCTGGTATTGACCTCTCCAATCTTGCGCTGGTCGCCGGCGCCCTGTCCCTCGGCATCGGTTTCGGCCTGCAAAATGTCGTCTCGAATTTCGTGTCGGGCCTGATCCTGCTGGCCGAGCGGCCGTTCAAGGTCGGCGACTGGATCGTCGCCGGCGACATCAGCGGCACGGTCAAGAAGATCAGCGTGCGCGCCACCGAGATCGAAACGTTTCAACGGCAATCGGTGATCCTGCCCAATTCAAACCTGATCAACAATGCGGTCGGCAACTGGACGCACCGCAACAAGCTCGGCCGCATCGACATCAAGGTCGGCGTTGCCTATGGCAGCGACGTCAAGCACGTGCATGGCGTCCTGTTGGAGATCGCACGCAGCCATCCGCTGGTGCTGAAGAACCCGGAACCCTTTGTGTTGTTTTCCAATTTCGGCCCGGCCGCGCTCGAATTCGAGATCCGCGTGTTCCTGGCAGACGTTCTTAGTGGCAATATCGTCCAGAACGACATCCGCTTTGCCATCTTCGATGTGTTCGCCGACCAGCATATCGAAATTCCGTCGACACCGCGCGCCGTCGTCGAGACCAAAAAGCACGAGGCGTGGCCGATCGACGACGACAAGATCGAAGTCGAATTCGCCGAACGGGAACAAGCAAAAGCTCTAGCGGCGGTCGAGGCGAAACGTCTCGCCAAGTCGGGACGCAAGGTACGCAAGCCCGATCCTGACTAGCGTTTGGAGCTTGCCTTCAAGCTTCGGAAATCAATTGCGGCATGAATGCGGCATTCAGTTGCTGTTCAGCTTGCATTGCATATAAGCTCACCTGCAAACGGCGAGAATGCCTTGCGAAATGCAACAGAGGCGGTGGCAACACCGATACTGCAAAATGTGGAAGTCTCTCGTCGCCGCCATCGCTTTTCTGGCCGTGGGCGGTTCGGCCCATGCCGCCAGCGCGGTCAACAAGGACGCCGAGACCCGCACGCTGATCGTGACGGAAGGCGGCGGCAAGACCGAGCTGGCGCTGGCCGCCGGCGAAACCGTGGAATTTTGCCCGAGCGGCTGTTTTGTTACCTTGCCGAATGGCGACCTCGAGGCGCTGACGGGTTCGGAAACCGTCGAGATCTCGGGCGGCGTCGCGCGCATCAAGTAAAGTCGACGCCATGATTTTTGAAGGCCGGGCAAACGCCCGGCCTTTTATTTACTTCCAGTAGTCGGCGATGAAGGTATTCACTTTTCTTCGAAGCTGCGCAGAACGGGCTCTAGCAGCGCTTTCGTACCGAGCAGGGTGAAGGCGTAGGTCCAACTGCATTCGACGAGCTGGTGGCGCGGGCTTTTTTGGCGATGTCGCAAACAGGCTGCAAGCGCGCCGCCGCGCCGACCTATAGTCTGCTCGCAATAGCATCTTGGAGTCGCGGGCAATGGCAGGGTTTCCGGAAAAGGCGAAGGTCGTCATCGTCGGGCTGGGCGGCATCGTCGGCGCATCGGTCGCCCATCACCTGATCGAGCGCGGATGGGACGATATTGTCGGCATCGACAAATCGGGCATCCCGACGGATATCGGCTCGACGGCGCATGCCTCCGACTTCTGCTACACGACCAGCCATGATTTCCTTTCGTGCTGGACGACGCTCTATTCCATCGATTTCTACGAAAAGATGGGTCATTACGCCCGCATCGGCGGCCTCGAGGTCGCACGCGTCGGCGACGACGCCCGCATGGCGGAAATCAAGCGCAAGATCGCCTCGGCGAAGGCCTTCGGCACACGCGCCCGCCTGATCGATCCCGCCGAGATCAAGGAAAAATTCCCGCTGATCGAAGAACAGATGGTACAGGGCGGCCTGTGGGATCCCGATGCCGGCCTCGTCATCCCACGTTCGCAGACAGTCGCCGGCAAGCTGGTCGACCAGGCGGAAGCCTCGGGCAAACTCAAGGCGTTTGCCAACACCTCGGCCAGGTCGCTCGTCATCGAGAACGGCCGCATCAAGGGCGTGGTGACCGACCGCGGCACCATCCAGGCCGACTACGTCGTGGTCTGCACGGGCATTTGGGGGCGGCTGATCGCGGAAATGGCGGGCGAGGACCTGCCGGTCATGCCGATCGACCACCCGCTCACCTTCTTCGGGCCGTACACCGAGTTCGCCGGCACCGGCAAGGAGATCGGCTGGCCGCTGCTGCGCGACCAGGGTAATTCGGCCTATATGCGCGATACCGGCGATCCCAAGACCGCCGAAGGCGGGCAGATCGAATGGGGTTATTACGAAGAGACCAATCCGCGCCTTTGCCATCCGCGCGATATTCTCGAGAAAAACGAGGCACGGCTTTCGCCGTCGCAGCGCGATCTCGACATGGAGCAGATCCTGGCGCCGCTCGAGCGGGCCATGGAACTGACGCCGATCCTGGGCGAGCTGGGCTACAATGAGAGCCATTCCTTCAACGGGCTGCTGCAGGTGACGGCGGACGGCGGCCCTTCGATGGGCGAAAGCCAGAAGGTGAGGGGCCTCTGGTATGCCGTGGCGATCTGGGTCAAGGACGGTCCCGGCATGGGCAAGCTCATCGCTGACTGGATGACAGACGGCCGCACGGCGATCGACCATCACGCCATCGACTATTCGCGCTTCTATCCGCACCAGACGAAAGAGCAGTTCATCTGGGACCGCTGCACTGAAACGGCGATGAAGGTCTACAATCCGGCGGTCCATCCGCGCGAGCCCTTCTCCAAGGCTCGCAATGTCCGCCGCTCGCCGTTCTGGGAGCGCGAGAAGGAACTCGGCGGCTATTTCATGGAGCTCGGCGGCTGGGAGCGCGCCCATGGCTACGCCGCCAACGAGCATCTGCTCGAGAAATACGGCAACCGGGTGCCGGTGCGCCAAAACGAATGGGATAACCGCCACTTCTGGCGCGTCTCGAACGCCGAGCATCTAGCCATGAGCGAGGATTGCGGCATCGTCAACCTGTCGCATTTCGCCATGTACGACGTCGAAGGCCCGGACCATGTCGCGCTGATGGAATGGCTGTGCGCGGCAAAGATCGGCGGTGACGGCAATATCGGCAAGGGCATCTATACCCATTTCCTCGACGAGGCAGGCATGGTGCGCGCCGACCTGACCGTCATCCGCATGGCCGACCGCTGCCGCGTCATCGACGGCGCTGATGCCGGGCCGCGCGACTTCCAGTACATGCGCCGGACGGCAAAAGACAAAGGCTTCGACGTTACCGTCACCGACGTGACCGAGAAGTACGTGACCATCGGCATCTGGGGTCCGAACGCGCGGGCGACATTGGGCAAGTGCGTGGAAAACCCCGACGGGCTGACGCCGGAGAATTTTCCCTTTGCCGCGATCAAGCCCGTCAGGATCGCCGGCAAGGACGTGACCGCCTTCCGCATCTCCTATGTCGGCGAGCAAGGCTGGGAACTGCACATGCGCTACGAGGACGGCCTCGCCGTCTGGGACGCGCTGCGGTCGACCGGCGTGATGGCCTTTGGCGTCGAGACCTATGCCAACAGCCGCCGTATGGAGAAGAGCCTGCGTCTGCAAAACGCGGATCTGTTGACCGAATATAATCTGCTGGAAGCCGACCTTGCCCGACCGAAGGTCAAGGAGGCCGATTTCTGCGGCAAGGCAAAGCATCTGGAATATCGCGCCCGGGTGCACCAGCCGGCCATGCTTTGCACGCTTATCATGACAGACAATACCGATTCCAACGGCGTTCCGCGCTATCCGGTCGGCACGATGCCGGTGATGGACCCGCAAACCGGTGAGACGCTCGTCGACGAGCTCGGCCGCCGCTCCTTCACGACCTCGGTGGCCTATGGTCCGACCCTCGGCAAGAACATCGCGCTCGCCTACCTGCCCTGGGCGTATTGCCAGGAGGGCCGCAAGCTGAACGTCGAATATTTCGGCGAGAAATACCCGGTCGAAGTGGCCGCCGTCGGCTACAGGCCGCTCTATGACCCGGAGAACCTCAATCCGCGCAGCTAAGCATTGGGACGGTCGCAAAAATGTGACCGAGTGAGCCCGGCTCTCCACCGGGCTTTCTCTTTGTCGATCGGCGATTTTCGCTTAACGTGCGGCATGTCTGGTTTTGCCAGTGCAAGACATTTCGTCTCGGGTGCCGCCGCGCTGGCGTCGGTGCTATGGCCAGCGGCAATCTCCCGCGCCGCCGAGCCGGTCGATGTCGAACTGGTGCTGGCAGTCGACGTATCCTTGTCCATGTCGCCGGACGAGCTCGAAATCCAGCGTCATGGCTATGCGGCGGCGCTGACGCATGACGATGTCCTGCAGGCAATCGGCGAAGGCGCTCATGGCAAGATTGCCGTCACCTATGTCGAATGGGCTGGCGCGACCTGGCAGCAGGTCGTCGTGCCGTGGACGGTGATCGCCAATCGTGCCGACGCCGAACGGCTGGCAGCGCAGCTTTCCGCTCATCCGCCGGCCAGTGCCAGGCGCACCTCGATCTCCGGCGCGCTGGAATTCGCCAGCGATCTCTTTGCCGAAAGCGGCTTCCAGGGCGTCAAGCGGGTGATCGACATTTCGGGTGACGGCCCCAACAACCAGGGCGCACCTGTCGATATCACCCGCGACGCCGTGATCAAGCAGGGCATCACCGTCAACGGCCTGCCGCTGATGACCAGGGGCGGGTTCACCAGCGCCTACGATGTCAACAATCTCGACCGCTACTACAGCGACTGCGTCATCGGCGGGCCGGGCTCCTTCATGATCCCGGTCAATGACTGGACGCAGTTTCCGGAGGCCATCCGCCGCAAGCTGGTGCTGGAGCTTGCCGGTCCGGCCTCGCCGCAGCGAGCGGCGGAAGAGGCGGCGCATCCGCCATTGGTGCTGGCACAGGACATCCCCGTCACCGACTGCCTGGTCGGCGAAAAAATGTGGCGCGACCGCAGCTGGATGTACAACACCCGCTAATGGCGAAGTTTGCTGCCGGTGGTGACATACCGCAGTGCAGCATCTGCTTCATTGACAAGCCTGTGCGCGTCTGTGACACAATTCTCCATCCGAACAAAAAAGGGGAACCGACATGAACAAGATCGGAATTCTTGCAGCAAGCTTGACGCTTGCCGTCGGATTGTCCGCGCCGGCCACCGCCGCTACATCGGTCAGCATCGGCATCAGTGGATGGACCGGCTTTGCGCCGCTGACGCTCGCCAAGCAGGCCGGCATCTTCGAAAAGCACGGCCTCGACGTCACCTTGAAGAAGGTGCCGCAAGCCAGTCGGCCCCTCGCCATCGCCAGCGGCGACCTGCAATGCGCCGCCACTACAGTCGAGACCTGGCTGGTCTGGAACGCTAACGGCGTGACGACCAAGCAGATATTCCAGCTCGACAAGTCCTACGGGGCCGACGGCATCGTCGCCCGCAACGACATCAAGACCGTCGCCGATCTCAAGAGTAAGTCGGTCGCGTCCTCGGCGCCGGGCACGTCGCCCTATTTCATGCTGGCCTGGGTGCTCAACAAGAACGGCATGTCGACCAAGGACGTGACGGTCGTCAACCTGGAGCCGGACGCGGCGGCGCAGGCGTTTCTCGCCGGACAGAACGATGCGGCGGTCACCTATGAGCCGTTCATCTCGGCGGTGCGCGAAAAGTCCGACCAGGGCCATATCCTTGTGACCACTCTCGATTATCCGATGGTGCTCGACACGGTCGGCTGCACGCCGGAGTTCCTCAAGGCCAATCCGGATGCGGCCAAGGCGCTTGCCGACAGCTATTTCGAGGCACTTGACCTGATCAAGAGCGACCCGGCGAAATCCTATGAGACGATGGGCGCCGACGTGAAGCAGTCGGCCAAGGAGTTCGAAGAGTCGGCAAAATACCTGAAATGGGCCGACAAGGCTGAAAACAAGCAGTTCTTCACCAAGGAATTCCAGGACTTTTCCAAGACCGCCGGCGAGCTTCTGCTGCAGATGGGCTTGATCAAGGAAGCGCCCGACGTATCGACATTGGCCGACACCAGCGCCGTCGCCGACTAATCGGCAGGATTGTCGCCCGGCGGCGGCGCGTGCGCCGCCGCTTTTTCATTCCGATCAGAGGACGGTCGAAGATGCCGCGCCCCTTGCATCCGGTCTCGCCGGGCATTCGAACCGTGCTCGGCATTTCGTTCTTCGTGCTGTCCGTGGCGTTCTGGGCGTGGATCACGCTTGGCGGCCACGTCAATCGCATTTTCCTTGCCGATCCGCTGTCGATGGTGAGAGACGGTTGGCGGCTGCTGGTCGAGGACCGCTTCTGGCTCGACATCCTTATCACCATCTGGCGCGTCTTCGGCGGGTTCCTGATGGCGGCCATCGTTGCCGTGCCGCTTGGCATCGTGATGGGTGCCTGGAAGCCCGTGGAGGCGTTCCTGGAGCCGTTCGTCTCCTTCGCCCGCTATCTGCCGGCATCGGCCTTCATCCCGCTGCTCATTCTGTGGGCGGGCGTTGGCGAGCTCGAAAAACTGCTGGTGATCTTCGTCGGCTCGGTGTTCCAGATCATCCTGATCATCGCGGTCAAGGTCGGCGGCACACGGCGCGACCTGGTCGAGGCGGCCTACACGCTTGGCTCGTCCGACAACGGCATCGTGCGGCGCGTGATCATGCCGGCCAATGCGCCGGAGATTGCCGAGACCCTGCGGCTGGTGCTCGGCTGGGCCTGGACCTATGTCATCGTCGCCGAGCTGATCGGCTCGTCGTCGGGCATCGGCTACATGATCATCAACAGCCAGTCGCGGCTGGCGACAGGGCAGATCATCTTCGGCATCATCGTCATCGGCCTGATCGGGCTGTTGTCCGATTTCGCCTTCAAGGCGCTCAACCGTTGGCTGTTTCCATGGAGCCTGGCGTGAGCAAGCTGGTCATCGAAGGCGTCTCGCGCACCTTCGCCGGTGTCGGCGGTGGGCAGCCGGTCAAGGCGCTGATGCCGATCGATCTGGCGGTCGCCGCCAACGACTTCATCACCATCCTGGGGCCATCCGGCTGTGGAAAGTCGACGCTGCTCAGGATCGTCGCCGGCCTCGAAGCGCCGAGTGGGGGACGTGTTATGCTCGACGGCAGGGTGGTGGACCGGCCCGGTCCAGACCGCGGCATGGTTTTCCAGTCCTATACGCTGTTTCCGTGGCTGACGGTCGCCGAGAACATCGGCTTCGGCCTGCGCGAACGTGGAATGGCCGAGCACGAGCGCAGCGAAATCGTCGCTTCTTACGTCGATCTCGTCGGGCTGAGAGGTTTTGAAAACCATTGGCCGAAGCAGCTTTCCGGCGGCATGCAGCAGCGCACCGCGATTGCCAGGGCACTGGCCAACGATCCGGAGATCCTGCTGCTCGACGAGCCGTTCGGAGCACTCGACAACCAGACCCGAGGGCTGATGCAGGAGCTGCTTCTCGGCATATGGGAGCGCCGGCAAAAAACGGTGCTGTTCGTCACCCATGACATCGAGGAGGCGATCTTCATGGCGTCGCGCGTGGTAGTGATGACGGCGCGCCCCGGCCGCATCAAGTCGGACGTTGCCGTCGACCTGCCGCATCCGCGCCACTACACGCTGAAGACCAGCCCGGAGTTTTCGGCACTGAAGGCGCGGCTGACCGAAGATATCCGCGTCGAGGCGATGCGCACGGCCGAAGTGCATTGACTCGGCGGGCTTCGTTCAGCCGATGGCCCGATCAAGCCGCCAGAAGCTGCTTGCGGTCGACGCGTTCCTGTTGCGGCGAGCGGGCGTACAACTCGCGATAGCATTTGGAGAAATGCGAGGCGGAAACAAAGCCGCAGGCGACCGCCACTTCGACCACCGGCAACGACGACTGGATCAGCAGGTGCCGGGCGCGGTCGAGGCGGATCTCCAGATAGTAACGGGCAGGGGAGCGCCCCATCTCGGTGCGGAACAGGCGCTCAATCTGCCGGCGCGACAGGTCGACATGGTCAGCGATCTCGATCAGCGAGAGCGGCTCGGAGAGATTGGCTTCCATCAGCTCGATAATGGTCAGCACCTTGGAATTCTGCACGCCAAGGCGGGCGCGCAGCGGCAGGCGCTGGCGGTCGGTCGGGCTGCGCACGCGATCGGTCAGCACCTGCTCGCAGACGCGGTTGACGAGGCTCTCGTCGAAATCGTCGCCGATCAGCTTCAGCATCATATCGAGGGCGGCGGTGCCGCCGGCGCAGGTGTAGATGTTCTGGTCGATCTCGAAGAGGTCGGCGAAGACATTGGCCTTGGGGAACGCCTCGGAAAAGCCCGGCAGGTTCTCCCAATGGATGGCGCAGCGCTTGTTGGACAACAGGCCTGCTGCGGCCAGGATATGCGCGCCGGTGCACAGGCCGCCGACGGCAACGCCACGATTGTACTCTTCGCGCAACCAGGCAAAGGCCGATTTGTTCTGGTAGCGCTCGACATTGATGCCGCTGCAGACGATGGCCATGTTCGGCCGGTCCGGTCCGGACATTTTCTTGCGCTCTTCCTCCAGCGAGGTGTTGACGGCGCATTCGACGCCGTTCGAGGCGCGCACCGGCTTGCCGTCGATGCTGGCGAGCCGCCAGCGATAGGCTTCATAGCCGAGCATGCGGTTGGCCGAACGCAACGGATCGAGCGCCGTCGCGAAGGCGATCATGGTGAAATCGGGGACCAGGAAGAATACGAACGATCGCCGGATCGGGTGCTTTACGACGTTCACGGGTAGATCCTCACGCTGCAATGGCGCGAACAGGATGTCGCGATCAGCATAGCGACATCAGGAAAGACGTTTCCTGTCAATTGGCTAGATGGCAACGGAGCGACTTTATTTGCGACACGGGTCGCAAATGGGCAATCGCTGTGCGGCGAAGGACGTGACAGGCCGCCGGATCGACCAACGAGCCTACGCAGTCTGCGCACACGAAAACGCCGCCTCGGCAAAACCAAGGCGGCGCTGGATCGACTTCGAAGCAGCGCTGGGCTGCTTCCGCCAGGATTGCTGTCTCAGGCGACGAAGCCGAGGCGCGCGGCAGCCATGGCCCCGGTCTGGCCGGGCATGGTGTTGGCCAGGCGCTGGCGCTCGAGCGCGGTCGTCAGGTTCATTTCGCGGCGGGCAAAGAGGCGGGCAAAAAGCTTCATGATCATCTCCATTCGGTTGCTCAGACGGGTCGCCTTCGCTTGATGGAGTGGGGCAGCTCGTTTGTTGATGATGATATAGGCTTACGTGAGGGGAAACTAAATCGCAAAAGCGAAGCACTTGATATGAAAAGCGACACCGAATGCGACAAATTTGGGCAATCTGCCTAGGATTTTCGATTATTTACAATGTGTTGATTGCCAGTGCGGGCTGCTATGCGACTTGCTCATATGCGGCATGCGACGGCGACATGGCTCGGGAAAATCATTTGAATACAAACAAAAAGGCCTGCCGGGCTGATCTGCGCGGCAGGCCTTCAGCTGTTGATACACACGGTTTACTTTGCTCCAGCCCAAGATCCCACACCATGGCGAGTGCCGGTCTTGGCATCGGCAGCTTCGGGCCAGCCGATATCCTTCTGCAGTTCAATCGGCAGCGCGCGGATGGCGCGTTCCGTCTGGTAGCGGGCACGGGCCTCGCTGAACTCGGTCGCGATCCGACCGATGGATGACAGGATAGACATCTCATTCTCCTTCGCGTTGGCCGGGATGTCCCGGCGCTTGCAGCGTCAGGCGGTACACCGGGTTTGTTTCAGCTTCATTTCGTGTCGATTGCAGGTCCGTGTCATGGTTGTTTCGGGACCACTTCGATGCGTCCTGCCTTCGATGGAGTTGACTATCCTCCCAAACTGATGTTCAATCAAACGAAATGGAATGATGGTTTGCATCAGAAAAATTGAAGGTCGCTTGCCATGAACGCCCCACTCAATCATCCGCTGCCGCTGCTCGATCTCGACGTTCTGCGCACTTTCGTCGCAATCGCCGAGACCGGCAGCTTCACCACTGCGGCCAATGCGGTCTTCCGCACGCCGTCGGCCGTCTCCATGCAGATCAAGAAGCTGGAGGACATTCTCGGCCGCTCGGTGTTCGCGCGCGACGCCCGTTCGGTGACGCTGACCACCGATGGCGAGATGCTGCTCGGCTATGCGCGCCGGCTGCTGTCGATCAATCGCGAGGTGGTGTCGAAGTTCATCATTCCAGACATTGTCGGGGTGGTGCGGCTCGGCTCGCCGGACGATTATGGCGAACGTGTGCTGCCGCATGTGCTGAAGCGATTCGCACAGTCGCATCCTTCCATCGCGGTCGACGTCACCATCGACCAGAGCGTCAACCTGCGCCGTCGCATGGACGATCGGGCACTCGACATCACGCTGCTCACCAACTCATACAAGACCAGCGCGATCGGCGCCGAAGTACTGCTCACCGAGCCTATCGTCTGGGCCGGCGCCAAGGGGGGCTGTGCGCATCTGCGCGAGCCGCTGCCGGTCTCCTTGTGGGAAGAAGGCTGCGCCTGGCGGGCGGGTGCATTGGAGGCGCTTGGCCGCGAGGGCCGCAACTACCGTATCGCCTATATGAGCGCGCACACGGCCGGCCAGCGCGCCGCGATCATGGCGGATCTTGCAGTCGCGCCGCTGCCGAAATCCTTCCTCGGCAGTGACATGGTCGAGCTGTGCCCGAAGGACGGCATGCCAGACATAGGCACCTACAACCTCGCCATGGTGGTGACGCCGGACGCCAGCGCGCCGGTGAAGGCAGTCGCCGACCATATCCGAGCGACGTTTGAGATGTTCAGGGAAACTGGGAAGTTCTGAGCCAAACTACGACCTGAGCGGCGCAACCAGATCGCGAGGGGTTCCGTCGCGGTCTGCCCTTTGCAGCGACAACTCTCCTGCCTTGGCATGATAACTGTCAGTTTCGTTGGTCAAGAAGGCCACTATGCTGTCCCGCGCGCGTCGCGCCTCCGGCATGTCGATCAACGGCCAGACATGGAACATGCCTTGCTCGTGGACGACCTCAATGTCGACGCCGGCCGCGCGTGCCTTTTCCGCGAAGATCAGATTGTCGGGTGTAAGCAGATCGCGTGAACCGGTCAGCAGCAGCGTTTTGGGCAGCACCGACAGGTCGCCGTAAACCGGGCTGATGCGCCAGTCGGTGGGATCTATGCCGGCGCTGTAAAGCCGGATCGCCTCGCGGCCGCCGGCAATGCCCAGCCATGGATCGTTGCGTTCGGCCTCATACATTTCTGGGTTGGCGAGCGACACGTCAAGGCCGGGCGAAATCAGCACGTGGCGCGATGGCAAGGGCAGGCCGTCTTGCGCAGCCATCATGGTCAGCACGACAGCCATGTTTCCGCCGGCGGAATCGCCCATGAAGATGATGTCATTTGCCCTGGTTTCGCCGAACATCTGGCGGTAGACGGCGCCGACCATACCGAACATCGCGTGGAAATCGTGTTCGGGAGCAATGGGATAGATCGGCACGGTGATACCGAACCCGAGGCGGTCGGCCATGTCGGCGATCAGCCGCCAATGATAGGGGGTGATTTCAAAGACGTAAGCGCCGCCGTGCAGGTAGAGAATCCGCCTCCGCTCACCAGCCTTGGGCGCGATCTCGTAGACGGGAAAGCCGTTGATCGTGCGGGTTGTGATCTCCAGGCGCGACCGCAGCGACGCAGGCGGCCGATGGTTTTCCGTCTTGCGCGCATAGGCGATCCAGCGCTGCAGGTTCTCCGGGCTGGAAAACGCCTTCTTACGGCTGTACCTGAGCACGAACGAAACGACGTGGCTTTTGAGACTGGGCATGCAGATACACGGACTTCGGCTGAGCCGACTAAGAGAACCCCCGACTATTTTGAAGATTGTGTCGCCACCAAAAAAGTCAATATTTATGCAATCTCAACACGGTGATTTGACTCCAGCTGGCGATAAAGCCTCAGGTCCATGAAGTCGCTAGCCCACCTGGGCAGCTCAGCGCCGCGGGCGGCAGTGCGGCGCGCAGCCAATTGCTGGGTGCAGCCGGAGCCGCATTGCGGCCCCGGCGAATACCAAGCAGCTTGCATTTGTCGATGAAGTTCATCCGCGCTGCATGCCCCAGCCGACCGAAAGCTGCCTTTCGCTTGAACGCGGCGACACCGGCCAGCCAATGTCCTTCTGGATCTCAGGCGGCAAGCTGTTGAGGATGCGCAGCGACTTGCGCGCTTCGCGTGTTTTCTTGAAGGCCGCACCATAGCGGCCGAGGCTTCCGAACATCGACATCTTGATCTCCTTTGGAGCGTTGCGGTGGCCGACAACTGTTTCTGCCTGCCGTTCGATGCCGGTTAAATGCTCCGCACATGTATCTGGCGGATTTCACGAAAACGCGATTTCGTTTCCAGATCGGCGCGATCTGGAAACATTTGCATACAAATGAAAATAGAAAGGCTGACAGCCGAGCGGAGGCGAGTCATCCCCGCCCGCGCCGCGCGGCGTGGCCTTCGCGCGAACGCCGTCGCGGGGCAGCGTCGCCGGCAATGCCGTCTTCGCTCACCGTCTTGCGCGGCGGCAGTTTCACCGCCGCCGACAGCTTGGGGAACGGGTCGATCTTATTTGGGAGCGCCATGGCATAAACGAAATGTTCCTGGAATTTCGGCTCCAGCGCCGTCTCGATCTTCTCGATCCTGCTGACGGTTTCCTCGATCTCGCGGCGATAGCCGCGGTTCAGGAGCGCCATGCGGGCGCCGGCGCCGGCCGCATTGCCGACGGCCGAGACCTTGTCGAGGTCGCAGTCCGGGATCAGGCCCAGCACCATTGCGTATTTCGGATCGATGAACGAGCCGAACGCGCCGGCAAAATGGATACGGTCGACATGTTCGGTGTGCTGCTTTTCCATCAAAAGCTTGGTTCCGGCATAAAGCGCCGCCTTGGCAAGCTGGATGGCGCGCACGTCGGTCTGGGTAATGGTGATCTTGGGCTCGCCTTCCTTCAGCACATAGGAGAAGGTGCGGCCATTGGCGACGACGCGAGGCGAGTGGCCGCTCAGCGATCCATCGACGACGCCGTCCTCGGAAATGATGCCGGCGAGGTACATCTCGGCTACCACCTCGATGATGCCGGAGCCGCAAATGCCGGTGACGCCGGTCGCCTGCACGCTGTCGAGGAAGCCCGGCTCGTCGGACCAGAGTTCCGAGCCGATAACGCGGTATTTCGGCTCCAGCGTTTCGGGATCGATACGGACGCGTTCGATTGCACCCGGTGCGGCGCGCTGGCCACCGGAGATTTCCGCACCCTCGAAGGCCGGGCCGGTTGGCGAGGAGGCCGCCACGACCCGCTGGCGATTGCCGAGCACGATCTCGGCATTGGTACCGACATCGACGATCAGCATCATCTCGTCCTGCCGATGCGGGCCTTCCGACAGCGTCACTGCAGCCGCATCAGCGCCGACATGGCCGGCAATGCAAGGCAGCATGTAAAGCCTGGCGCCCTGGTTGAGTTTCAAGCCGATATCCGATGCCTTGATGTGCACGGCGCCGGAGACGGCTAGCGCGAAGGGAGCGCCGCCGAGTTCGGTCGGATCGATGCCGAGGAACAGATGATGCATGATCGGATTACCGACGAAAACGGAATCCAGGATATCGTTACGCTGGACGTTGCCTTCGGCGCAGACCTTGTCGACGAGGCCCGAAATGGCCTCGCGCACGGCGACCGTCATGCCTTCGCGGCCGTCCGGGTTCATCATCACGTAAGAGACGCGGCTCATCAGATCCTCGCCGAAGCGGATCTGCGGATTGGAGGTGCCCGACGAGGCGGCGACCCGACCCGACAGCAACGACACCAGATGCATGGCGATCGTGGTCGAGCCGATATCGCAGGCAAGCCCGTATGCCTCGTTCTTCAGGCCAGGCCACAGAGCGATGACCCGCGCGGTCTCGCTGTCGGTGTCCTTGTGGATGGCGGCCGTCGCGGTCCAGTTGCCTTTGCGCAAAATGCCTTGCACCTGCGGCAACAGATGGAAATCGAAATCTAGGCTCTTGAGGCCCCAGTCCTTCATCAGCGCGATCTTCAGGCGGTCGAGGTCGCCGAGCGGCTTGTGCATGTCGGGTTCTTCGATCTCGACATAGCACATGCGGATAGCCGCATCGCGGGCGATGACCCTGGTATCGGCGTCCTTGCGGATAGTCTGCGCGTTAATAACGGTGTCCTGCGGCACGTCGACGACGAGATCGCCGAGGATCTGTGCCGAGCAGGACAAGCGGCGCCGCTCGGGGAGCCCGCGAACGCGCTCGTAGCGCTCTTCCTTGGCGCCCTTGGGCGAGAGGTGATCGTTGGAGGAGACGATCTTGTGCTTGGCGAAATTGCCTTCCTGCACCTCGATCTGGCAACGCCCGCAAGTGGCACGCCCGCCGCACACGCTCTCGACGTAGACACCAAGCTGGCGCGCGGCATCCAGAACCGGTGTGCCGACCGGAAACCGCCCGCGCTTGCCCGACGGCATGAACAGCACGAGCGGATCAGTGATGTTGACGGGAGAGTTCATTCGTTCCAGACTTTACTTTCTACGCTGCTCGGGTCTTGGCCACGGCAGCGATGCCGCTGTGTTTCGGTTCCTCCCAGTCGTAAACCCATATCGTGTCGGCCAAGCCATGGCTCAACCCCGGGCCATCCGCGCTTCGCGGCCGCCGCGCCTGCGTCCGCCATTGCCATTGCCATCGCCCGGCGCGTTGACCTGCGTCCGGGCGGCAACGGCCTGGCCGCCTTCAGCAGGCTTGTAGTCCTTGTATGTCCTGATCCAGTTGGTGCAGTTCTCGTCGGTGCCGTTCAGCACGTTGGCGCCGCGCACCGCTTCCATTTCCTGCGGCCGCACCGGGTTCATGATCGCCGAGGTCATGCCGGCGCCGATCACCATCGGGATGAAGGCGGCGTTGATGCCATGACGGTGCGGCAGGCCGAATGAGATGTTGGAGAGGCCACAGGTGGTGTTGACCTTGAGCTCCTCGCGCAGCCGGCGTAGCAGGGCAAATACCTGGCGGCCGGCATCGCCCAGCGCGCCGATCGGCATGACCAGCGGGTCGACGACCACGTCATGCGCCGGAATGCCGAAGTCGGCGCAGCGCTGAACGATCTTCTTGGCGACGGCAAAGCGCACATCGGGGTCCATCGAAATACCGGTCTCGTCGTTGGAAATGGCGACGACCGGAACGTTGTATTTCTTGATCAGCGGCAGGATGGCTTCGAGCTTTTCCTCCTCGCCGGTGACGGAATTGACCAGCGGCCGGCCCTTGGCGACCTTCAGCGCCGCTTCGATCGCGGCGGTCACCGAGGAGTCGATCGACAGCGGCAGATCGACCAGGCCCTGCACGATCTCCAGCGTCTGCACCAGCAGCGCCGGCTCGGTGGCGTTGGGGTCGACTGCGGTGACGCCGGCGTTGACGTCGAGCATGGTCGCGCCGCAGGCGGCCTGCTCCAGCGCATCCTTGATGACGGTCTCAAAATTGCCGGCGATCATTTCGGCGGCGAGCTTTTTGCGGCCGGTCGGATTAATGCGCTCGCCGATCACGCAGAAGGGCTGATCGAAGCCGATGATGATTTCTCGTGTCGCCGAGGCGACGATGGTGCGGGTCATGAAATCTCTCCATCGTGATATAAAGAGTTCTTTATATCGTTATCTGTTTGTGATCAAGCGAATGCTGACGATTCGCGCTGTCAATGCGCGGTTTTGACCATGTCGACCTGGGTTTCGGTGAGGTCGTCATGCAGTATGTGGTCGAGCCGGTCGGCAACGAGCTGGTCGTCGCGGCGGATTTCGCGCTTCCATGGCCGGCGACCCTTCAGCACGCCGGATTCGTCGACGATCTCGGCGACGTATTCTTCCTGGCGATAGGCCATCACATGAACGCCGGACACACCGGGAATTTCCTTCACCTCATTGATGATGTCGATGCAGAGCTGCTTACCTTCCTTCTTCTGATCCTGAGCGCCTTCCAGGCGCTTGACGATCTGATCGGGAATGTGAATGCCCGGCACGTTGGAGCGGATCCATTTGGCCGTCTTGGCCGAGGCCAGCGGCCCGACGCCGCACAGGATGAAGCATTTCTCGGTATAGCCGAGATCGCGGACCTTCTGCATGTAGGTACGGAACATCGGCACGTCGAAGCAATACTGGCTCTGCACGAACTGCGCGCCGGCAGCGATCTTCTTGCCAAGCCGATAGGGCCGGAAATCGATCGGCGGCGCGAACGGGTTGATGGCCGCGCCAAGGAAAAGCTGCGGCGGGGTCGTCAATTTGCGGCCGGACAGGAATTTTCCGTTGTCGCGCATGATACGGCAGGTTTCGAGCAGCGACATGCAGTCGAGATCGAACACCGGCTTGGCGCCGGGCTGGTCGCCGGCCTGCACGCCGTCGCCGGTCAGGCAGAGCATATTGGCGACGCCCATCGCAGCACCCCCAAGCACGTCGCCCTGGATGGCGATGCGGTTCCGGTCGCGGCAGGCGATCTGCATGATCGGGGCATAGCCCATGCGGGTCAGGAGGGCGCAGATGCCGACCGACGACATGTGGCAGTTGGCGCCGGAAGCGTCGACGGCATTGATGGCGTCGACCCAGCCGTCGAAAATCCTGGCGCGGTTGTAGACGTCTTCCGGATCGGCGCTGTCGGGCGGATTGAGCTCGGTCGTCACTGCGAATTCGCCGCGTCTCAATACGCGCTCCAGGCGACCACGCGAGGTGTGGCCGGGCAGGGGATCGAGCGGCAAATGGATGCCGGCCGGATTCTCGTCGGGCTGGCGGCCAATCATGCCGACGCTCCAGTGTTGGTAATGTTCCGGGCCGCATCGCGGGCGGCCGCCGCCTGCGCGGTGACGCGCAGCCACGCGGAGGTCTCGCGCAAGGATTGGTCGACCGGTTTCTGCACCTCCAAAATCCTGTCGCCATGCACCATGTTCCGCGAGCCTTCCCAGGCCTTAACCCAGACGCAGGGCATATCAGGCTCGACCTCGCAATTGCCGTTGGCGCGGACACCGCCACAAGGGCCGTTGCGCAATTGCTTAGGGCAGTTCATCGGGCACGACATGCCGGTCGAGGAAAGGATGCACTGGCCGCACATGCGGCAGTCGAACATGAAACCCTTGACGCGCTTTTCGACGAATTTCACCGGTCCTTCGACGCGGCTGTAGCCGATGCCCTTCCAAAGCGGGTGGAGGAGCAGAAACATGTCGGCGAATTTGGCGTAAAACCATTCGAGCAACCGCGAATGCCGGACCGACCAAAGCCGCACTGCAAACGAACGCTGCACGCGCCGCTGCGGCGACACGTCGGCCGGCTTGTAGTCGGATTTCGGCGCCGCCTTCCTGACGATGGTCGCCTGCGTCAGGCCGGTCTGAGCCGTCGTCGCCGGCATTGATTGGGGATCAGACATTTTCTTTGCCGCCCGCCTTGACCAGAGCTATCAGCCGCTCGCGGTCGTATTTCGCATCGATTTCCTGAAGAGCCTTCTCCGCCTCGGCTTCAAGATCGTCACCGACTAGGATGGGTTCTGCCTTGCGCCATTCGGCAAGATAGTCGTCGGTGCCGCCGGCGCCGGTGCGCATGGCGCACATGTCGATCGCCTCGGTGAAGCGCAGCGGCAGTTCGCGCTTGGCGTTCTGCCGGCCCTTTTTGACGATGACCTGGGCGGGGATGTCGCGCCAGTAGACGACGATCAGATCGGCCATGAATTCCTGCTCCTGCAGAGCGCCGCGCGTCCAATCGAACGCACAAACGATGCTCTACCATCTAACTCCGCTGCATCGTGCCCTCCAAAGATCGATTCCGATGTTTTGGGCCAATGCAGTGGTTTCGAGCATTGCCGGAAGCGCTGTTGGGCTGCTTGTTATGGGACGACGCGGGGGCCTTCAAAAGCGACGCAATCGACGGCCGCGGTTGAAAGCGGAGTCTTTCAGCACAGGTCAGCCGGCGCGGCCATCGAAGCTGCCGACCAGCTTCCTGTGGAAACGCACGTAACCTCGTTCGGTCGTGCCTAGATGCTCCGCGACGATCTCATGGAAGCGCGGCAGGCGGTGGAAGGGAACGGCCGGATAGGAATGGTGCTCCGAATGGTATGGCATGTTCCAGGCCACGAAGCGCACCAGCCTGTTGGTGAAGGTGGTGCGGGTGTTCTCGAGCATGTTGGCGACATGCGGGCACAACGCGTGCTCGGCCAGCAGGTAGGCCCGCAAAAACGGCTGTCCTACCAGCACCGGCACGATCCAGACCCACAACAGCAGCGCCGACTGTATGGTGAGAGATGCGGCCAGCAACACCGCATAACCGATAAGGAACAGCCGTGCTTCGGCAACCACCTTGCCGCGACTCTTTTCCGGTACGAAGCCGTCGCGATTGCGGCCAGCCGCATTGGTTGCGACCACGCGGCCCATGGCGATCCAATAGGGGCCGCCCGACAGATAGCGCAGATATTGGCTGACGGTCTCCGGCTTCTGCGCCCTCAGTTCGGGGTCGTTTTCGGGGTCGTGCGTATGGCGGTGATGGGCGAAATGGAAATAGCGGAACCATGCCGGCGGCAGCAGGATCAGGAAGCCGGCCACGGCGGCAACAGCGCGATTGAGCCACGCCGTCCTGAACGCCGTTTCATGGATGGTCTCGTGCAGCGGCGTGAAGAAGAAGACGATCAGGATTCCCTGCGCAAGACGAGAAGCGGCCAGAACGGGATGCGGGCGGCGATCAACGCGCCCAGCAGGATAACCAGCCCGCCATGGGCGGCCAGCCGGAAAATGCCTGGCCGGTCAAGCCTGGCGGTGAGGTCGCGACGGTCCTCGACCGAAAGGCCGGCAATGATGGTGCGGTGATCGATGTCGCTCATGATGCAATGTTAGCGGCGGGTGGGCATCCGGTAAATCGGCGCGTCACCAGACGCCGTTCGTTATCCCGGTCCAGAGATAGGACCAGACCGTCGGGTGATACCATTGTTTCGAAGGCAGGCCGGGCTCGACCGTGCCGAGCTTGCCGGCCAGCGCATCTCTGACCGCCTCGACGCAGATGTCGCGCGAGAACGCCGCCTGCCGCAACGCGTAGCTTGAAATTGTGTCGCCCGGCTGCGGTTTTGCCGGGTCAGCATCATCGTGCCGAGTTGACCGATGGCCGAGGCCCAGCCTTGCCGTCGCGCCCGTCCGAGAAGCAATTGCTTTTTGGATTCAGGTGCTTCGAGGATAACACTGACCGGCCCGAGTTGATCGGCGACCGCGTTGACGATCGCCCAGATATGCGAGCCGCCTTCGGTGACGACGACGATCGGTCGTTGGTTTGGTTTCGACCGTGCCATGGTTCGCGACCTCCGCAAAGACCTGTTCTTTGCGCGCGAATGCTAGGCTGACCGGGTTAACCCTTGGTGATCGGGGCTCAGCGCTTGAGTTCGAGGATGTCGAGCTTCGATTCGTAATAGGGCGCCGGGAACTCGATGCGCCATTCGCTGGCGCTGTTGCGGAAGGCATAGCCGACCTGATCGCTTTCCGGGCCGCTGCCGTAGGGCTTTGCCGGATCGTCGTTGACGTAGAAGGAACCAACATAGATGGCGCGTTTCTCGCCATCGTCGAAGAAGCGGCCCTTGGTGCGCTGCGAGCCGGTGATCTTTTCCAGTCTCCAGCCGGAACCATCGTCGCTCACCTTGCATTTGAACCAGCCATAGATGACGAGCGGGCTCAATCCGCCGGCCTTGATGGTGCGGCATTGCCACTTGCCGGTCAGGTCGTTGTCGGAGAAGGAAACCAGCGGCTTTGCCAGCAAGGCGTCGAGCTGCTTGACCTCGGCCGGATCGCCGGCCTTCGCCTCGTCAAGCGCTGCCTTGCGCGTCTCGCCATATTTGTCGAGCCGCGCCTTGTCGGCAGCCGTTATCAACTTCTGCACCTCGCCGTCGGCGAACGCGGGCATGGTCAAGCAGAGGACAGTTGCTGCGGCAAACATGAGGCGAGCGATCATCGGTGGCGTTTCCCTGTTGATGGCTAGAGCAGCCCGTTTTCTTGTCTGGCGCATACCTTAATGTTTCGCCACGTTCTGTCATCCGTGCTTGGGCATCGACAGCGGAAACGAGGTGGAAAGAATGCGGATCTTGCTGACGGGATCGTCGGGCTGGCTGGGCAGCGCCTTGGCACCGCGCCTGCGGGCCCTCGGCCATGACGTCACCGGCCTCGATCCCGTTCCGTCTTCGGAAACTCCAATCGTCGGCTCAGTCGCCGATCGCGACCTGGTCATGCAGGCGGTCGAGGAGAACCGCATCGAGGCCATCATCCACAGCGGCGCGCTGCACAAGCCCGACATCGAACGTTATCGCAACGAGGATTTCGTCGAGACGAATGTGCGCGGCACGCTCAACCTGCTCGATGCGGCCGCTGCATTCGCGGTTCAGCGCTTCGTGTTTACGTCGACGACATCGCTGATGATTTCCGAGGCCATACGCGCCGGTTTCACGGGAGGCGCGCGCAAGGCGGCATGGCTGACGGAAGACATGTCGCCGGAGCCACGCAACATCTATGGCGTCACCAAGCTTGCCGCGGAACATCTTTGTCGCCTTTACCAGCTCCAGTTCGGCCTTCCGTCGATCGTACTGCGCACCGCTCGGTTCTTTCCCGAAGCAGACGATATGGCGCACGTGATCGAACAGTCGGACGCCAACACCAAAGCCAATGAGCTTTTGTTTCGCCGGCTGACGGTGGAGGATGCTGCCGATGCCCATATCGCTGCCTTGGAGAAAGCACCGCAATTGGGCTTCGACATCTTCATCATTTCGGCACCGACACCGTTCCAGCCCGAGGATTGCGCGGCATTGATCGCCGATGCACCCTCGGTCGTCGCACGCTATTTTCCGGATTATCCGGCACTCTACGCGAAGAAAGGCTGGACGATTTTTTCGTCGATCGACCGGGTCTACGATGCGTCGCGAGCGAGGGACCGGCTGGGTTTCGTCTGCAAGACGAGCTTTGCCGATGTGCTCGCCGGGCTCGAAGCTGAAGAAGGCCTTGCCTAGAAGTACCGTCAAGCCAGGATTGCAGCGCTGGCCAGTTCCTTCGTCAGGTCACCATAGCCGGTCGAGCGCCGCTCATAGGCGAGACCGAGCATTTTCGCCGCCTTTTCGGCGACCTTGTCGAGTTCCGGGTCGTCAGTCTGAGCGATATAGATCAGCTTCTCGTAGTTGCCGAAATAGTCCTTGATCAGCTCCGGGTGCTTGTCCAGGCCGAGCGGCTTCATGAAGAAGGCATCGAATTGCCGGCAGAGGAAATCGGTCATGTAGAACGACATCATGTCATCATCGGCGACCTTCGCATAGGTATCCATGCCCTGGTAGAAAGCAAAGCAATGCGGCCCGGCCATGCGCTCGACGCCATGCTTCTCGCAGATCCGATCGAGCAGGCCACCCGTGCCGCAATCGGCATAGCCGACGAAGATGTGTCTGTAGCCGTCGGTCTTGGCCTTCTCGATAGCCTTGTCCATGGCCGGCGCGATGCGGTCCGGATAGAAATGGAACTCCGCCGGCAGGCAGGTCAGGTCGAGATGGTCGAGCCCGAGCTGCTCCTTGACCGCCAAAACTTCGCGCGCGATCATCCCGCAGGCGATGACGAGCAGCCTGTCGCCTTGATCGGATTGTTGTTTTCGCGCGGTAGTCATGGAACCAGTCTAATCGATCTTCGTTGCTGTCCAGCGAATTTATATGCTGAGGGAGACACCATTCATGAAATTGTTCCGCGTCGCGCCAATCGCTATTCTCGCCTGCGCCTTGGCTGTTTCGGCCTGCGCCAACACGGTGCGCGGCGTCGGTAAGGATCTCAAATCCACCGCGAAGGCAGTTGACGATACCGTCAAGAAACCCTGATCTGCACGGCTCTAAACATTTGGGAATAAAAAAGCCGCACTGCAAGGCGCGGCTTTTCTCGTTCGTGCCGGACTTATTGGCTCAGGCCGAAGCGCGCACGTTGTGCTTGCGCTTCATGAAGTCCTTGGCGGTCTCGACTGCCACCGCGGCGTCGCGGCAATAGGCGTCGGCGCCGACGGCTTTGCCGAATTCCTCGTTGAGCGGCGCACCGCCGACCAGCACGACATAGTCGTCGCGAATGCCCTTTTCCTTCATCGTATCGATGACGACTTTCATGTAAGGCATGGTCGTCGTCAGTAGCGCTGACATGCCGATGATGTCGGGCTGGTGCTTTTCGATGGCATCGAGATATTTTTCGACCGCATTGTTGATGCCGAGGTCGATGACATCGAAGCCGGCGCCTTCCATCATCATGCCGACCAGGTTCTTGCCGATGTCGTGGATGTCGCCCTTGACGGTGCCGATCACCATTTTGCCCTGCTTCGGCGCGCCGGTGGCGACAAGCAGCGGACGCAGGATGAACATGCCGGCCTTCATCGCATTGGCCGACAGCAGCACTTCGGGAACGAACAGGATGCCGTCGCGGAAATCCTCGCCGACGATACGCATGCCCTCGACCAGAGCCTCGGTCAACACCTTGTAAGGCGCCCAGCCGCGCTCGAGAAGGATATTGGTGCCTTCCTCGATTTCTTCCTTCAACCCGTCATAAAGATCGTCGTGCATCTGCTGCACCAACTCGTCGTCGGAGAGTTCCGAAAGGATGATCTCGTCGTCGGCCATTTTTTCTCAGGCTCCTTGCCGGCTACAACTATCGCGGCAGCTTAAAAATATCGCGTCAATACCTAACCCGCACGGGCCGGTTGTCCATAGCTGATTTGCGACTTCCCGCAAAACGAAAGCGACCGTAAATCTCTTGGAATTCTTGTCGATTTTGCGACAGGCGTTGGCGCTGGCGAGCCGTTTCGAATAGGGTGCATGGCTACGATCCGGCCAGAGACCGCAATATGCGGCCGCAAACGGATTTCAGGCCGGTACAACAGCCCGGCCGGAGTAAATCAGGCCAGAACGAAAGCCAGGGAAGAACGATTATGAGTGAGAACGCGCCGGTCGATCAGGAAGCGTCAAACGCACGGCGCGGGCGCGCTGCCAGCGGTGGCGCCGCAGCCCGACGGGCCGCGCGTTCGGGCGGCGGCCCCGGCACACAGCTCACCTATATCAAGCGCAAGATCAACGTCTATGAAGTGCTGGACGAGGAAGGGCTGGCGCTGATCGAAAAGAACACCGACACGGTGCTGGAGGAGATCGGCATCATCTTCCGCGACGACGCCGAGGCGCTGCAGCTTTGGAAAGAGGCGGGCGCCGACGTCAAGGGCGAGCGGGTGCATTTCCCCAAGGGCCTCTGCCGCTCGCTGTTGAAGACCGCTCCGTCCGTCTATACCCAGCACGCCCGCAACGGCGAGCGCTCGGTGCAGATCGGCGGCAACGCGACAGTGTTCGCGCCGGTCTATGGACCGCCCTTCGTGCGCGATCTCGACGGCGTCAGGCGCTATGCGACGATCGAGGATTTCCGGAATTTCGTGAAACTCGCCTATATGGCGCCGTCGATCCACCATTCGGGCGGCACGGTTTGCGAGCCGGTCGACGTGCCGGTCAACAAACGGCATCTCGACATGGTCTACAGCCATATCAAATATTCGGACAAGCCGTTCATGGGCTCGGTGACCGCGCCCGAGCGCGCGGAAGATACGGTGGCGATGGCCAAGATCGTGTTCGGTGACGATTTCGTCGAGAACAACACGGTGCTGACCAGCCTGATCAACGCCAACTCGCCGATGGTCTTCGACGAGACCATGCTGGGAGCGCTGAAGGTCTATTCGCGCCACAATCAGGCCTGTATCGTCACGCCGTTCATCCTTGCCGGTGCGATGAGCCCGGTGACGGTCGCCGGCACGCTGACCCAGGTTTTAGCCGAGGTTCTGGCGGGAGCGTCGTTCACCCAGCTGATCCGGCCGGGTGCGCCGGTGCTGTTCGGCACCTTCGCCTCGTCGATCTCGATGCAGTCGGGCGCGCCGACCTTCGGCACGCCGGAGCCGTCGCTGGTCTCGTATGGCGCCGCACAGCTTGCCCGTCGGCTCGGCCTGCCGTTTCGCACCGGCGGTTCGCTCTGTGCTTCAAAAATCCCCGATGCGCAGGCCGCCTACGAGAGCGCCAACACGCTGAACTCGACGATCCTCGCCGGCACCAACTTCGTGCTGCATTCGGCCGGCTGGCTCGAGGGCGGTCTCGCCTCCTGCTACGAAAAGTTCATGATGGATATCGACCAGCTCGGCATGACGCAGAAGTTCTCCGAGGGTGTCGACCTGTCGGAAAACGGCCAGGCGATGGACGCCATCCGCCAGGTCGGCCCGGGCAGCCACTATCTCGGCTGCGATCACACCCAGGCCAATTTCCAGACCGCGTTCTACCGTTCCAACATCGCCGATAACAATTCCTACGAGCAATGGCTGGCCGAAGGCGAAAAGACCGCGCCGCAGCGCGCCAACGAGCTCGCCCGCCGCTGGCTGGAGAGCTACGAGGCGCCGTATCTCGACCCGGGCATCGACGACGGGCTGAAGGACTTCATCGCCAGGAAGAAGGCGTCGATGGCCGACGCCTTCACCTGAAAGGAGCCCGAATCAGGCGGGGCTAAAGTCGCCAATATCATCCACAAGGAAGTCTGGCGGAGCGCCTTCTCCGACCCGGACAAGAAGGGGTGATCCCGAGCGCGGCATGACTCAAACAATCGCGGCGGCACTTTCCGTCCATGGCCTTATGCTTCGCGGCGGCTTCAATTTTGCAGGTGCTGAGGAGACACCTTCCGGTCTCTCCGGCGCTGCCGCCAGATCCGTTCTGCTGGTGGGGCAGGCGGGTGCCGCACCTTGGCCGCACTTCCTGCGCTGGTTGGAGAAACAGTCACAGCCGATCGACGATCCGCTCGACAGATGGTCTCGCGAAGTGATCGGCGCGGTGGCCGGAAAATTCGGGGCGCGCGCGGTTTCGCCCTCCGATAGGCCATATCTGCCTTTCCAGCAATGGGCGGTGCGGGCGGAGGGCTTGCGGCCGTCGCCGCTCGGCATCCTCATGCATCCGCAATACGGGCTCTGGCACGCCTATCGCGGCGCGCTGCTGTTCGAAAATGAGATTGCGCTCCAACAACCCCACGAGGTGGTTCACCTTTGCGATACATGTTTGGAAAAACCTTGCCTGAAATCCTGTCCGGTCGAGGCTTATTCTGCGAATGGTTTTGCACATGAAACCTGTCTGGCCCATGTGCGCGGGCAAAACGGCGCGTCCTGCCGGACCGGCGGCTGCCTTGATCGCAACGGCTGTCCTTACGGCACCGATTATCGCTATCCGGCCGAGGTTCAGGCCTTTCACATGGCAGCATTCGCGCGTCTGTAGCGTCGCCGAATGCCGCACGAAATCTTGAAGCAGATCGCCTCATTACAGCTTGCGGCGACGGTCAGCGCGGATATCTATCGCACGACACGTCAACGGAGCGGGCGATGGCCAAGCAAGCGATCCAGATTAAGACGAGTGACGGCATGGCCAAAGCCGGGCTGTTCCGCTCGGCAGCCCCAGCCAAGGCAGCGATCATCCTCTACATGGACGCTTTTGGCCCGCGACCGGCGCTCGACCAGATGGCGGAAAGGCTTACCGACGAAGGCTATGCGGTGCTGGTGCCGGACCTTTTTTACCGCAACGCGCCCTACGGCCCTTTCGAAGCCAAGACTGCGTTCAGTGACGAGAGGAGCAAGGCCGCAATCACAGGTCTCGTCGGCGGCACGACCCAGGAGATGACGATCCGCGACAGCGGCGCGTTCCTCGATGCGCTCGCTGCGCAAGGCCTGACCGGGCCGGTCGGCATTGTCGGCTACTGCATGGGCGGAGCGCGGGCGCTGAACGCGGCGGCCACCTATTCCGACCGCATCGCCGCTGCTGCCAGTTTCCACGGTGGCAATCTGGCCGGTGACGCCGCCGACAGTCCGCACCGGAAGGCCGCCTCACTCAAGGCAAGGGTCTATATCGGCACTGCCGGTGTCGACCGCAGCTTTCCGCCGGAGCAATCGGCGCGGCTCGCCGAAACACTGCGCGCCGCCGAGGTTGATCATGTCATAGAGAACTATGCCGGCATGGCGCATGGCTGGTGCATGCCGGACCATAGTGCCTTCGATGCAGCCGGCGCCGAACGCCACTGGAAGCGGCTGACGACGCTGTTTGCGGAGACGCTCGGCCAAGTCACGCCAACCATTACGACGTGACCGCCCACCAAAAAATTCTTTCCATCGCCCCAAGGAACCGCCATTAGCCTTCGTCCAACAGGCAAATGATGGCGATGATGCTGGACGAAAGCGAAGCCTCGGACGCCGAACTGATCGGACGGGCGAAGGGCGGAGACCGGGGTGCTTTCGGCAAGTTGCTCGAAAGGCACTATGGTTTCGTCTATCGCGCCGCCTATCGTTGGTGCGGGAAAAAGGCCGACGCCGAGGACATCGCCCAGGAAGTCTGCGTCCGGCTCGGCCGGGCGATCCGCGACTATCACGGCAGCGGTGCCTTCACGACGTGGCTCTACACCATGACGCTGAATGCGGCGCGCGACATGATGCGCAAGACCGCCCGCGAGACGGTCAAGACCGAGGCTTATGGCGCCTATGCGCTGATTTCGGGGGAAATCTCGGCTGAGCCGGAAGACCCGGCCGAGGCGCTGTGGGCAGCGGTGCGCAAGCTGCCGGACAAGCAGCGCGATGCGGTGCTGCTGGTTTATGGCGAAGGGCTGAGCCACGCCGCCGCCGCCGAGGCGATGGCGATCTCGGAGACGACGGTTTCCTGGCACATCCATGAAGCGAAGAAACGGCTGAAGACGCTGATGCGTTCAGCCGGGGAAGTGTGACCATGGTCGACGACAACGAACTGAACAGACTGCGCGACATCGCGGCACCGGCGCCGGACGCGGACGCAAAGGCGCGTGCCCTCCAGGCCGCGCTGCGCGCCTATGACATGGAAGAAAAAACTTTGCCGGGCGCCCAAGGATCGGTGAGCGGGCTTCGTCTCACAGAGCGAGCACAAAGGCTCTGGAGCGAAATCATGCAAAAGAAACTCTTCGCCACGCCGGCCATTGCCGGGCTCGTTGCCCTGCCGATCGCCGGATACGCTACCATTTACATGCTGGGGGAATCCAAATTCGGCGGGCCCGAATTCGGCGGGGATAAGATCACCGAAACGCTGGCTGACAAGCCGACGACTGTCAAACCGCCGGTCGTTGCCGAAGCGGACAAGCAGAAGAAGGCGGACGCCGACAGCGAAAGCCGTAACGCCGGCGAGGCGCTTGTGGCGCCGACATCGCCGCCGAAAGCGGAATCGACCGCAGTCGGCGGGTTGACCCAGCAGGACGTGCTCACCCGCAATGCTCCCGAACCGGCGCAGAGTGGCGAGTTTGTGCTGAATGGCGGCACCAGCACCGCGGCTCCGGCCGTCGATGGCGGCGCGCGGGTCGGACGCATGCCTGGCACGGTTGCCGAGCCCAAGCTGATGGCACAGCAGCCTGCCGCTGCGCCGGCCGACCAGATGCTGCCGCAAGAGGAAAACCGCGATCGCATCGAGAATTTCAAGACCAATCCGGTGCATGCCGCGCTGGAAGATCCGGTCTCGACGTTCTCTATCGATGTCGACACCGCTTCCTATTCCTTCGTGCGGCGCTCGCTGAAGGAAGGTTTTATTCCGCAAGCCGATACGGTGCGCGTCGAGGAGATGGTCAACTACTTCCCCTATGACTGGAAAGGCCCGGACTCCACCTCGACGCCGTTCAACTCGACCGTCAGCGTCATGCCGACGCCATGGAACGAACACACCAAGCTGATGCACGTCGCCATCAAGGGTTTCGACGTGAAGCCGGCCGAGCAGCCCAAGGCCAATCTGGTCTTCCTGATCGATGTGTCGGGCTCGATGAACGAGCAGGACAAGCTGCCGCTCCTGCAGTCGGCCTTCCGACTGCTGGTCAACAAGCTGAGACCTGACGACACGGTCTCGATCGTCACCTATGCGGGCGATGCCGGTACCGTGCTGGAGCCCACCAAGGCTTCGGAAAAGGACAAGATCCTCGCTGCCATCGACAATCTGACATCGGGCGGCTCGACGGCAGGCGAGGCCGGCATCAGGCAAGCCTACCGGCTGGCGCAGAAATCCTTCGTCAAGGACGGCATCAATCGGGTGATGCTCGCCACCGACGGTGATTTCAATGTCGGCCAGACCGACGACGACGATCTGAAGCGGCTGATCGAAAAGGAGCGCAAGACAGGCGTATTCCTGTCGGTGTTCGGCTTCGGCCGCGACAATCTGAACGATCAGATGATGCAGACCATCGCCCAGAACGGCAATGGCACCGCTGCCTATATCGATATGTTGGCGGAGGCCGAGAAGGTACTGGTCGAGGATGCCTCCTCGACACTGTTCACCATCGCCAAGGACGTGAAGATCCAGGTCGAGTTCAACCCGAACAAGGTTTCGGAGTACCGGCTGATCGGCTACGAGACCCGCGCCTTGAATCGCGAGGATTTCAACAATGACCGGGTCGACGCCGGCGAGATCGGCTCAGGCCATTCGGTCACAGCGATCTACGAAATCACGCCTAAGGGCAGCGGCGGCGAACAGATTGATCAACTGCGCTATGGCCAGGCCTCGGTGAACAATGGCGGTGTTGCCAATGCCGACGAATATGCCTTCGTCAAGATCCGCTACAAGCTGCCGAACGAGGACACTTCAAAGCTGATCACCACGCCGGTAACGTCAGCCGACGAGGTGGCGTCGTTCGACCAGGCCAGCACCGACCAGCGTTTTTCCGTTGCCGTTGCTGCCTTCGGCCAGAAGCTGCGCGACGAGGATGCGACCGCGAAGTTCGGCTACGACAAGATCATGCAGATTGCCACCGCCGCCAGAGGACCCGACCCGTTTGGATACCGGTCCGAGTTCCTCTCGCTTGTGCGCCTTGCCTCGGCGCTCGGCGGTAACCGGTAGTGGCAATGACGGCCGGTTTCTTTCAGATGGGATCGTTCTGATAGGGGGAGCCGGCCTACGGGCGGGTGAGGCAGGCCGGCGAGGGAAACCTTGCCGGCCTTTTTTTCGCGGCCGCACTGCTTCGCGCGGACCGCGTCGCAGACGAAAGCGTCAGGCGCGTCCGCGGCGCCGCTCGCGGCGGGCTTCGCTGGTCTCGGCGACGTTGACCGTAGCCTGCTTGTTGCGCATCGGGCCGATGCGTTCGACGATCTGCTCGACGGTCGGGCGATCCGACTTGGTATGCGCATCGAGCGCCTTGCGCATGGCGGCAAGGTGCTGGAACGAGGTACCGCAGCAGCCGCCGACGATTTTGGCGCCGGCATCGACGGCGAGGCGCACATAGTCGGCCATCAGCTCGGGTGTGCCCGAATAGTAGATCTCGGCACCGCGAAATTCGGGAATGCCGCAATTGCCCTTGACGATCACCGTTGCCTCCGGCTTCGCCTCGGTCATGTCGAGCAGCGAAGCGAGAATATCGGAGGCGCCGACACCGCAATTGGCGCCGACACCGAGCGGCGTCTGCGACAGGCCATCGACGACGCCGTGGATGTCCTTCGGCAGCAGTCCCATCATGGTGCGGCCGGCGGTATCGAAGGAGCCGGTATAGGTATACGGCAGGCCGACGCGGATGGCGGCTTCGGCGGCGGCACGGATCTCGTCCGGCGCCGACATGGTTTCGATCCAGGCGACTTCGGCGCCGCCCGCCTTCAACCCCTCGATCTGCTCGGCAAAGGCCTCGACCGCCTCGTCATAGGTCATGGCGCCAAGCGGTACCAGCAGCTCGCCGGTCGGGCCGACTGAGCCGGCCACGATCACCTTGCGGCCGGCCTTTTTTGCAACGGCGCTTGCGATTTCGGCGGCGCGCTTGTTCAGCGCATAGACCCGGTCCTGCGCATGGTGCAGCTTGAGCCGATGGCGGGTGCCGCCAAAAGAGTTGGTCAGGATGATGTCGGCGCCGGCATCGACAAAGTTCTGGTGCAGGCTGGTGATGGTGTCGGGAGCGGTCTCGTTCAAGAGCTCGGGAGCCTCGCCGGCCTCAAGGCCCATGGCGAACAGATTGGTGCCGGTGGCGCCATCGGCGAGCAGGACGCCCTTTTCGGCAAGCAGAGCGTCGATCGGATTGGTCATTGTGGAATACGCCTTCCCGGAGAATTATTGAGATAACGATATAAAGAATTCTTTATGTGACGTCAATGTCGGCGCGGGAAACAACCGGTCAAAATCGCATCTCCGCCAGCTTTCGTGTGAAGCTGGCCGCCTCATGCGCGTTGACGTCCGCGGCACGGATCAGATTGTCGAAATGGCTGGTCAGGATGCGGATCGGCTGCGTGGCGTTGAGCACCAGATACATGTCGCCGACGTAAATGGCAGCGCGATAAGGCCCGAAGATCGTGTAGGGGATCGAATAGCGCATCCGCCCGTCATAGAGAAACAGGCGGAAGGTGGGATAGAGGTCGTCGAGCAGTGTCGCCATGTGGAGGAGTTGCTGGTGGCGGTCGGCTTCCGGAAAGCGGTCCCACACGCCCAGCCCGCGCGCGAAGATCTCCAGCGTGTGGCGCGGCATACAGACTTCCATGTCGGTTTCGGGCCGTCGGTTGTAGTCAATGCGATACTGCGTTTCGCCGGCCTGTGCCTCGCGGCTCTTGTTGGCGATGACGGCTTCATAGTCGACAAGCGCCTCGGTGCGCAGAAGATCGGGAATGCCGGCCGGCACGTAGCGGATTTTCGTTCCCGCCGCCTCGGCATGCCAGCGAGCCAGCAGCGTGCGGTCGAAGCCGTCCGGCGCCTCCTCGATCTCAAGGCTCTCGCGGATTTCACCGGTGACGCCCTCGTCGTGGCTGAGGCCGAGCAGCCAGTCGAGCGAGACTTTGAATTCGGCGGCGATGTTAAGCAGCGTTTCAGCACGGGGAAGGCGGGTCGAGCCGCCGGAGAGCAGCTGCGACAGTGCCGAACGGTCGATGCCAACCGCACCGGCGAAGGCCGACTGGTTCAAATCGGACCTTGTCAAGAGCATTTTCAGGCGCTCGCGAAAGATCGTCGACAGGTCGCGCTTGTCCAAATCGCCGTCCCACTCGATAGGAGGAAAAATTTGCGCTGAAACCTGCGAACGCGGGCTTCAGGCGTAAATGAATCCGGTCCGTTGTTTACAATGCATAACATATGCAGCTGAAAATGCGCAATCGCAACAGTTTGTGCGCTTTATCGCGTTGCCTCGATGCAACACTCCTGACACAATGCTGTCAGGAATCAAACGGGTTCCGGCGACTGGAAGGCAGTGGTCGATAGCATGACGAGCATGGGCAATAGGCGACACGGCGCAGCAGCCATCGAATGGCCGACCGTATTTCTCGCACTTCTCTGTTACGGCGGCTGGCTCGCTGCCGGCTTTCTGCTCTGGCCATCCTACCCGCTGCTGGCGCTCGCCTTTCTGACCCTGATTGCGACGCTGCAATCCTCGCTGATGCACGAGGTCCTGCACGGCCACCCAACCCGGAACGCGCGGCTCAACGAAGCGTTTGTGTTCCTGCCGATTGGCCTTGTCTGGCCGTTTCGCCGGTTCAAGACCATTCACCTGCGCCACCATGCAGACGAGCGCCTGACCGATCCGCTCGACGATCCCGAAAGCTATTACGAGGCGCTCTGGCAGCACGAGGGCCTGCCGTCGGCGATGAAATTCCTGCTGAAGATCAACAACACAATGCTCGGCCGTTTCGTGCTGGGCCCGTGGCTTTCCTGCATAGGCTTCTTCATCGACGACGCCAGGCAGGTTGCCGCGGGCGACAAGGTCGTCCGCAAGGCCTGGCTGCTGCACGCTATCGGCCTCGCCATCGTGCTGCCCATCGTGCAGTTCGGCTTCGGCATGCCGTTGTGGCTTTACGTTCTGGTGCCGGTATGGCTGGGACAATCGCTGATTTCGATCCGCACCTACGCCGAGCACCAATGGTCGGAACATCCGGAAGGCCGCACGATCATCGTCGAGCGCTCGCCGCTGTCCTTCCTGTTCCTCAACAACAATCTACATTTCGTCCATCATAAGAGCCCGACGGTGGCCTGGTACAGGCTGCCGAAACTGTTTCGCGACCGCCGCGACGAGTGGCTGCGGATGAACAATGGCTACGCCTATCCGAACTATTTCGCGTTGCTCAAGGCCTATGCCTTCAAGGCGAAGGAGCCGGTCGTCCATCCCGTGCTGCGGCGCATGCCGGAACCGGGACGCGCATTCAAGCCGCGTGTCAGGGCACGCAGCCTCAATGGGCTTGGCAGCGCACCGGTACCCGCCGAGCCGCCGAAAGAGTGATTCTTGCGTTGTTGCAGGCGGTTCCGCGCGGACGACGCTTTCCTGAACTTGTCAATTTCCCCGCATAACGGTCAAATCCCCGACATGAGCGAATTCATTGCGGCTTTGCCGATGTATGACTGGCCGGAAGCGCGGGACGAGGTCGACGCGCAATGGGCGCGGTTGCGCGATACTTTCAGACAAAGGGGCATCGATGCGCCGGAGACAATCGTCCGCCGCAATGGCGATTTGCCTCCAGTGCCTGGCGGTATCCGAGACGATCAGGGAAAACCCGTCGCGCCAGATCCGGCGACATTGCCGCCGGACGAGCTGGATTTTCACCGGCTCTGGCTGCACCCGGCGCTGCTCCTTGCGCAAACCTGTTGGGGACCGATGGAACTCGGCCTGTCGCAACGTGTCCAGCTCGTCGGTCAGCCGCGTTACGATGCCTTCGAGGGTGGACAGGGCGAACTCTATTCGAGCGCCCTCATCATGAGAGCGGGCGAGGCACCGCAGGCAAGGTCGCCGGCCGACGGCGGTGCCGTCATTCCGCTCGATCTGCTGCGCGGCCAGCGTTTCACCTTTAACAGCCTGGATTCCATGTCGGGCATCATCGCGCCAACTCGTGACCTGCAAGCATTGGGCGAGAGTCTGGACATCTTTTCCGCGTTGAGCGAAAGCTGTGGGCACCGTGCTTCGATCGTTGCCGTTGCCGAGGGCAGGGCCGACGTCGCGGCGATCGACTGCGAGAGCTGGGCGTTGGCGCAGCGTTTCGAGCCTGCGGCGCAGAAGGTGACGGTCGTCGGCTGGACAAGGCGGCGCAAAGGCCTGCCGTTCATCACGGCCAGGACAACGCCGGAAACGATCGTCACCACGATGCGCGAGGCGATCGCGGCGCTCACGTAAAGCGCGTCGCGTTCGGTCGGCCTCATGCGACGCGCTTTAGATTCCTGTTTTATGCATGTCGTTATCGCAAAGCCGCTGCACACTTTTGCGCGACATGCATTAGCGTCGCTCAGCCGCCAAGCAGCCGATTGTCGAGCGGGTAGGTCGAAAGCTTCTCATTGCCGGACTCGGTGATCAGGATCTGTTCCTCGATCTTGACGCCTTCGTAGCCGCCAAGCCGGCCGATATAGCTCTCGACGCACAGCACCATGCCAGGTTCGAGCACTCCGTCGGGTGTGTCGTCGGTCCAGTCGCTAGCATGCGGCAAGGTCGGGTATTCGTCGGCAAGACCGACGCCGTGATAGAGCACCCCGTAACGGGCCGGGAAGCAGTCCCCCGGCGGCACTGACGAGCGCTCGACGAGGTCGCGGAACGATACGCCCGGCCGCATCAGCTCCGTGTTGTGGGCGATCTGGTCGGCGGCGATGCGGAACAGGTCGCGCTGCTCCTGCGAGGGCGGCGCGTCAGCGCAAAGCCAAGTGCGCGAAAGGTCGGCGCAGAAGCCGTAAGGACCGATCAGGTCGGTGTCGAAAGCGACGAGCTCGCCGGCCTCGATCGTCCGCGACGAACACTCCTGAAACCATGGATTGGTGCGCGGACCTGACGACAGGAGCCGGGTTTCGATCCATTCGCCGCCGCGCGCGATGTTGCCGCGATGGAGTTCGGCCCATAATTCGTTCTCGGAGATGCCAGGCCTCAGCGCCTGCTCCATCTCGCCCATCGCCGCCTCGCAAGCGACGATCGCCCGGCGCATGGCAAGGATCTCGTCGGGTGATTTTATTAGCCGCGCATTTTCCATCACCGCCTCGCCATTGCCGGCCGAGATGCCGAGACGGGCGAGCTCTTCGATGCCCTCGGGATTGATGTGGTCGACTGCGATGCGGCGATTGCCCCCGCCGTGTTCCAATACCAGCTCGGCGATGCCGGCTGCCCAGCGGCGGACTTTTTGACCGGTCAGCTCGCCGCTGTAGAGGTAAGCCCACGACACCGCCGGCCGCACCTCGTCGACGACGCCGGAATGATCGGAAAGGTGCTCGCAGGAGAAGTAGTCGAACAGCACCACCGGGCCATCGGTGGCGACGAAACAGTGCCTGGTCCGATTGTGTGCGACCCAGAGCTGCATGTTGGTCGCATCCGTCGCATAGCGGATGTTGACCGGATCGTAGAGCAAGGCTCCCGCATAGTCGCGGCGCTTCAGCTCGGCGCGGATGCGCTCGAGCCGGTATCGGCGCATGGCGGGCAGGTCAGGGGCAGCAATTCCCGCCGCCTGCCATTCGGCTTCCGCCAGCGCTCCATAGCCCAGCGCATGCTGGTTGAGTTCAGCGGCCTTCAGCCGCGATTTTTTGCGCAGCACATCGTTCGAGCCGTCCGGCTCGAACGGCATGATCTTGCGGTGATGACGGGGCCGGTCAGTCGGGTTCCTGTCCACCCTCGGCTCCTCCGCTAACGCTTTCTTTTGGCGCTGTGGCTCCTCCCACCGCCATTCTCTTCAATCTTACATAGGCGCCGGGACGGGTGGACTTGTCGGTTCCACGCAACAGCGGAACCATCATTTGCCGCGGCTGGCCGTCCGGCTCATAGCCGGCCGCTTTGAGCTGCTCCAAAATGACCGGACGCGGATCGTCGCGGTCAAGCCAGACGAGTACGGCCGGCTCCTGCATCAGCATTTCGAAATTAGGCACTTCCTGGTCAAGTGCGACCAGTTTTTCGTCGACCAGCCGCAGGTTTCCGACCCATGCACCATCAGATATTGCGGTTTTGACCGGTCCGTCCGCAGTCAGTTGGCGATAGAGGGCGGGGTAATCCACGCGGATCATCCGCGACAGACCACTGGTCCCGTTTATCTGGACGTACCAGGTGGCGGGCGCGAGGAGCACGGCGATGATCGCTCCAGCCGCGATTACCAGGAGCTGCGCATTCCTGCCGTGCGGTGCCAGCCGTTCCATAGTGGCGACGATGGCCAGCGGCAACATGAACAGGACCGGTAGCAGCCAACGGTCTTTGACCACCGTCACGCCGGTGGCCAGTACCAGTATTGCAAGCATGGCCAGGCCGAGCGCCAAGGTACGCCGCAACAGAATTTCCCGAGGCGGACCTTTCGGGTGCCACTCGGAGAAACGAAACCCGGCCAGCCCGAAAGCCAGCGCGGAAACGAGCACCGGCAAGACCGCGAAATTGAAGGTTCCCATGATAAACTTGCCGGCACCGACAAAAGCCGCCGCCATGCGCCCTCGTTGCGAGTCTATTCCGAACTTCTCGCCTCTCGACAATAAATCGGCGGGATGCATGAGGCTCCAATAGGTGGTTGGCGCCAGCACCAATATCGCGACCGCTATGCTGATGGCGAACTTCGGATCGAGGATTACGCTGCGCCATTCGCGCAGCGACAGCACTGCAGCAACAAGGGCCACCACGAGGAAGACATCATTATATTTGGCAAGAATTGCGGCCGCCGTGGCCAAGCCAAACGCCGCATAGGCGACCATGCTTCGCCGCTCGAGAAGATAGGCCATGGCAAGCAGGAGCAGCGAACAGAAGGCGACGACGGCGACGGAATGCGACAAGGCGCGCTGCGATTCCCAGACGATCTGCGGGATCGTAAACAGGCCGAACATGGCCGCCGCCGCTGTCGCTTTGGTGTAGCCAAACCGCCGCATGGCGGCGAACACGCTGCAGGCGGCGAGGAACAGCACGGAGTATTTGACGAGCTTCAGCGTGAAGATACTGGTGCCGAAAACATGCGCGGCCAGCCAGTTGATCCAGGTGTAGAGGGGTGGTTGCGAGCCGCCATATCCAGCCCAGAGATACGGTATATAGATCAGCTGCTCCGCATCATCGATGCCGACGCCGGTTCCCGCCCAAGAGCTCAACAGGGACAGTATGACGGTCTGCAAGGCGAAGTAAGCCGCGACCACGACGATCGCCGCCGGGAACGGGCCGATCCGTCCCTCGGCCAGCCACTCGGCCCATCTCAGATTGTACTTCAATGAAATCTCATCGCCCCTGCCAGCAGAGTGTTGCCGGCTGCGCTAACATGAAGAGCATGCTCCGCACAATGCGACCGGCTGGCTGCGCCTACGTCCTCATCTTTTCGCCGCTCGGATCGAACGGCGGTTCGACATTGATGCGTGCGGGACGCCGGTGGCCAAGGATTTCGATCTCGAACAGGCCGGCGCTCTCGTTCTCGGCAAGCGCTGCCGGTACATAGCCTTGCGCCATCGACTTCTCGACATAATGCGCATAGCCGCCGGAGGTGACCCAGCCGACCACGCGCCAGTCGCCGTCGACAATGCCGCGCACGGCAGACGCGCCTTCGGCGGCGTTCGAGCCGCGCACTTCCTTGCCGCCCGCGTCGAAGCGCGGCGCGCCATAGCCATGCGGCTTTTCCACGGTGCCGTAATCCTTGCCGCCGATCTTGGCCCAGATCGGCTCGTCGCCCATGACGTCGGCATCCGCGGCATCGACGATGAAGGAAACGCGGCGCAGCTTCGGCCCCGCCGCCTGCTCCCTGGCCGCTGCCTCCCGGCCGATGAAGTCGTTCTTCTCCAGCTTGATGAAGCGGTCCATCGAGCCTTCGAATGGTCCGTAGATTGGACGTAGCTCGCGGAACCAGGTCGGGAAGTTCTTCTCAAGGCGCATCGAGAGCAAAGCCCGCATGCCGAAATCGATAAGGCCAAACTCTTCGCCAGCCTCCTTGATCGCCTTGTAGACCAAGCGCTGGTAGGCGGGCGCCATCCAGATCTCATAGCCGAGGTCGCCGGTGTAGGTGATGCGGTTGACCATGCAGGGCGCGCCGCCGACCGCCATCTCGCGGAAATCCATGAAGCGGAAGGCCTTGGTCGAGATGTCGACATCGACCAGTTTCTGCAGCAGGTCACGCGATTTCGGCCCGGCGATGGAGAGGCCGACCAGCGTCTGGTCGAAGCGGTGGATGCGCACCTCTGCCGCCCTTGGGCCGTCCTTGGGCAGATGCTTCTCGAACCAGCGCATGTGATACTTTTGCGCTGCCGAAGAACCCCAGATCATGAAGCGTTCTTCGCCCGCCTTGGCGATGGTGAAGTCGCCGATCAGCCGGCCGAACTCGTTCAGCATCGGCGTCAGCACGATGCGGCCGGTCTTTGGCATGCGATTGGTCATCAGCCGGTTGAGGAAATCCTCGGCCCCTGGTCCGGAGACTTCGTATTTGGCGAAGTTGGCGATCTCGGTGACGCCGACCCTCTCGCGGGTGGCTCGCACTTCCTCGCCGATCGGGCCAAAATCGTTGGAACGGTGGAAGGACACGATGTCCTTCGGCTCAGAGCCTTTCGGCGCGAACCAGAGCGGGGTTTCGAGCCCCCAGCTATCGCCCATGACCGCGTTATTGGCGAGCATCGTGTCGTAAAGCGGGGTCGTCTGCGCTGGTCTTGCCGCCGGCAATTCCTCGTTGGGAAAGCGGATGGAGAAACGGCGCGAATAGTTTTCGCGCACCTTTGCGTTGGTGTAGCGCAGCGTTGCCCATTCGCCGAAGCGGGCCACGTCCATGCCCCAGACGTCGAAGCCCGGATCGCCATGGACCATCCAGTTGGACAGTGCGAGACCGACGCCGCCACCCTGGCTGAAGCCGGCCATGACGGCGCAGGCGCACCAGAAATTGGTCAGGCCCTGCACCGGGCCGACCAGCGGGTTGCCGTCCAGCGCGAAGGTGAAGGGACCATTGATGATCTGCTTGATGCCGGCCTTCTCGATGCCGGGGAAATGCTTGAAGCCGATCTCGAGCGACGGCGCGATGCGGTCGATGTCGGGCTGCAGCAGCTCGTGGCCGAAATCCCACCGCGTGTTGACCGGCGACCACGGCTTGCAAGCCTTTTCATAGGTGCCGAGCAGGATGCCGTTGCGCTCCTGGCGGGTATAGATCTCGCCCTTGAAATCGAGCACGCCGATCATCTCGCGGCCGGTCGACTTGTTGAATTCCTCGACCTCCGGCATCGGCTCGGTCAGGAGATACATGTGCTCCATGGCCAGCACCGGCAGTTCGACGCCGACCATGCGACCGATCTCGCGCGCCCACAGGCCGCCGCAGTTGACGACATGCTCGGCTTTGACCGTGCCTTGCTCGGTGACGACGTTCCAGGTGCCGTCGACCTCCTGCGTCATTTCGACGACGCGGTTGCGCAGCACAATCTCGGCGCCCAGCTTCCTGGCGGCCTTGGCATAGGCGTGGGTGGTGCCGGAAGGATCGAGATGGCCCTCGACCGGATCCCACATGGCGCCGACGAAATTCGTCTCGTCCATCAGCGGGAACATCGCCTTGGCTTCGGACGGCGTGATCAGTTCGGTGTCCATGCCGAGATAGCGGCCCTTGGCGTGGGCGAGCCGCAAGAAGTCCATGCGCTCGGGCGTGTCGGCCATCATCACGCCGCCGGTCAGGTGCAGCGAGCAGGATTGGCCGGAAATCTCCTCGATCTCTTTGTAGAGCTGCACCGTATAGGCCTGCAGCTTGGCGACGTTGGGATCGCCGTTCAGCGTATGGAAGCCGCCCGCCGCATGCCAGGACGAGCCGGAGGTGAGCTCCGAACGCTCGATCAGCAGGATGTCGGTCCAGCCAGCCTTGGCCAGATGATAGAGCACCGAGCAGCCAACGACCCCACCGCCGATGACAACCGCTTTTGCATGAGATTTCATGAAGATAGTTCCGTTTTTGAAGAGATTGACTCGAGTGAGCGGGGCGCGAAAACAAAGCGGAGGTCGAATACAGCGGTGTTTTCGGCCAGCCTGCCATCAAGCGCGGCAAGAATGGTTTCACAGACGGAAGTACGATGTTTCAGGACGTCATGGTTCCAAAGACGCAGGATCGAATAGCCTTGGGCGCGCATGAAATCATCGCGGCGGCGGTCATATGAACTGTCGGCGTGCTGTTGTCCGTCGATTTCAACAACAAGCCATTTTTCGCGGCAGACGAAGTCTGCAAAAAAGGCGCCGATGGAGAACTGACGCGTAAAGCGATAGCCGCCAAGCTTGCGCGCCTTTAATTCAAGCCAGAGCAGTGCTTCCGCCTGATTGCCTGCTTGCCTAAGTTTTCGTGCTCGCTCGGTTGTACCTATTTTGCGGCGACTACGCGTTTCATGAACGGCTTCCCCCACTCCGTCGCTGCTTCGCAGCGCCACCTCTCCCCCCTCCGGAGGGAGAGGAAGGGGGCTGGCTGGAATAAGGTCGCGCCCTTCCTCTACCCCGTCGATCGGGGGAGAGGTGTCGAGCGAAGCTCGACGGAGCGGGGGTCGACTGTTCATCAAACCAATGATCAGAAATCGGTCGGCGCGCCGCCTTCGGCCCGGCGCTTGTCGACGAAAGCGTTGAGCTCCTCGCGAATTGCCGGGTCCATATAAGGCTCTTCATAGGACGCCAGCCGTTCCTTCCACACGCGATTGGCCTTTTCGAGTGCGGTCGGCGATCCGGCCTCAACCCAACTCTCGAAATTGCGCCAGTCGGAAATGATTGGCGCGTAAAACGCGGTCTTGTAGCGGTCCTGCGTGTGCTGGGTGCCGAAGAAATGGCCGCCGGGGCCGACCGACTGGATGGCGTCGAAACCGAGCGCTTCCTCGGAAAGGTCGAGCGGCGTCAGGAACTCGGCGACCATCTGCAACAGGTCTATATCGAGGATGGTCTTTTCGTAGGAACAGCGCAGGCCGCCTTCGAGCCAGCCGGCCGCATGCATCATCAGATTGCCGCCACCCTGAATGGCGCCCCACAGCGAGAACACGCTTTCATAGGCGGCTTGCGCGTCGACCGTGTTAGCGGCGCAGGTGTTGGAGGTGCGGTAGGGGATGTTGTAGCGGCGGGCGAGCTGCCCGCCGACCAGCTGCGCCTTCATATATTCCGGCGTGCCGAAGGCCGGCGCGCCGGACTTCATATCGACATTCGAGGTGAAGCCGCCGTAGCCGACAGGCGCGCCCTTGCGCACCATCTGCGCAAAGGCGATGCCGGACAGCGCCTCGGCATTCTGTTGCACCAGCGCGCCGGCAATCGTCACCGGCGCCATGGCGCCGGACAGGGTGAAGGGCGTCACGATGACCACCTGGCCCTTGCTCGACATCTGGATGATACCTTCCATCATCGGCACGTCGAGCTTGAGCGGCGAATTGGTGTTGATGATGGTGAATACCGACGGCTCTGCGAGCAACTGCTCATGGCTGATGCCGCGCGCGATCCTGGTGATCTCGATGCCGTCGACGTTGCGCTCCTTACCGAGCGAATAGATGTGGAACATCTTGTCGGTCAGCGTGGCGAGGTCACGGATGCATTCGAGGTGGCGCACGGACGGATGGATGTCGATCGGCTCGACCGGGTACCCGCCCGTGCAGTTCAATATGTTGTGCATCTGCGCAAGCTTGAGGAAGTTGCGGTAGTCCTGCTGGTTGCCTGGCCGACGGCCGCGGTCGACGTCTGAGCAATTGGGTGCCGACGCCATCATCGAGATGATCAGATTATCGCCACCAAAGCGCACATTGTGCGCCGGGTTGCGGGCGTGGATGGTGAATTCCGGCGGGCAATGGGCAACCAGTTCCAGGATCATGTCGCTGTCGAAGCGCACCCGCTCACTGCCCTCGCGGACATCGGCGCCATGCGCCTTCATGATGCGCCGGGCTTCGTCATGCAGCACGTCGACGCCGATTTCCCGCAGCACGCGCAGAGAGGCGAGGTGAATTGATTCCAGCTCGTCGTCGGAAACCAGCCGGGTCGGCGTCAGCGGGTTCTTCAACTGCCGAAACGGCGGCTGCTCAAACACCGTCGAGCCGCCGGCACGCTTCCCCGCGCGGCCGCCGCGACGGGCGCGGTCGTTTGCCAGTGCCGGTTCGGCGGGCTGAAGGGCGGCGGTCATGATAGTCCTCGTACGCTGCGGCAATGCGGCGGCATAATGGACCGCCGGCCGTCCGGCCATTGCGGAGGCGGCGACCACTAGGGCGAGGGAAGCGACATGCCCTGGGGGCAGCCGGCGGGATCGCCAGCCTCTTGATCGCGTTCCGGCTGGCGCAAGCGGTTTTCGTTGCCGGTGCTTACCGCGACGGAACCGAAACGCTAATCCTGCATCATGGACCGGGCGGAACAAAGCAGCGGCGAAATAGCGCAATGGGCGGCGATCACCGGCGTGATCGCCACCGTCTCGGTGTTCGCCATCGCGCAAGGGCTGAGCTATCCGCTGTTGAGCTTCATCCTGCAGCGCCAGGCCGTCTCGCCGGCCATAATCGGCCTGTCGGCGGCAATGACGCCGATCGGCTTCATCGTCTCGTCGCCGCTGGTTCCGGCGCTGGCGCGGCGTTTCGGGGCAGGGCGCACCGCGCTTACGTGCGCGGCACTTTCCGCGCTGGTGCTGGCGCTGATCGGCTGGACCCAAAATGTCTATCTGTGGTTTCCGCTGCGTTTTTTGATCGGCGCCGTCACCAACCCGCTCTACGTGCTGAGCGAAGTCTGGGTGATCGCACTGGCCCCGCCGGCACGCCGCGGCCGCGTCATGGGCATCTATTCGACCATCATTTCGGCGGGCTTTGCGGCGGGGCCGCTGTGCCTGCTTGCGGTCGGCACCGTGGGATGGCCGCCGTTTCTGGTCGGCATCGGCGCATTCCTGTTTTGCGGCGCCTGCCTCGCCTCGGTGCTGGCACGGCTGCCCAAGGTCGACGAGAGCGGGCACCGGGTTTCGGTGCTGGGGTTCGTGCCGCAGGCGTGGCTGCTGTTATCGGCGGTGATTGTGGCCGCCGGTTTCGAACAGGCGGTGCTCGCCTTGCTGCCGGTCTACGGAACACATTATAGTATTGCGGAAGCGCGCATGTCGGCGCTGCTGTCAGTGATGATCGCCGGCAATATCGCTATGCAGGTGCCGCTCGGGCTATTGGCGGAACGACTGACGGCGCGGCTGGTGCGGTTCATCTGTGTTTCGATGACAGTGCTGGGATGCGCGCTGCTGCCGGTTCTCATCGAGACGCCGCTGATCTGGCCGTGCGTCTTCGTCTGGGGTGCGGTTTCGTACGGTATCTATACGATGTCGATCATCGAGCTCGGCGAGCGGTTCACCGGCTCGGCACTGGTCGCCGGCAATGCCGCCTTCTCTTTGATGTGGGGCATCGGCGGCATCGCCGTGCCGCCGCTGGCGGGCAGCGCCATGGATGTTGTTGGCGCCGGCGGCCTGCCAATGACGCTCGGTGCCATTTGCCTGGCGCTGGCAGTTGTAACGGTCATTCGAAGACGGATGGCGTGAATGCCAGAAAGCCGCCGTTTCTGACGAATGACTTGCATATAAGCGGCCCCATGTCGATCTTGGCTATGCCGCCGCCCGACTCAACCGGAGACCTCATGACCAAATCGAATACCAAGGGCCAGCCGGGTTCGGCGGCCGAAGACCCGTTTCTCTGGCTGGAGGACAGGAGGGGCAAGCAGGCGCTCGACTGGGTGCATCGCCAAAATGCGATCACGGTCGGGGAGCTGCAGGGTGATCCGTCCTATCAGACGTCGTTCGAGACGGCGCTCGACCTGATGACGGCCGAGGATAACATCGCCGTCGGGGCCGCTATCAACGGCTATGTCTATAATTTCTGGCAGGACCGAACGAACGTACTCGGCCTCTGGCGGCGCACCACGGTCGCGTCCTACAAGACCGACAAGCCGGAATGGCAGACGATCATCGACTTCGACAGCCTGGCGGCGAAAGAGGGAGTGAAATGGGTGTTCAGCGGCGCCAGCCGACTTTATCCCGACTTCAGCCGCTGCCTGCTCAGCCTGTCGCCGGATGGCGGCGATGCCAGCGAGATGCGCGAATTCGATATCGAAAGCAGGTCCTTCGTCGATGGCGGCTTTCGTGCTCCTGCCTCGAAGTCGAGCTTTAGCTGGCTGGACGAGGACACGGTTATCGTTTCCGCCGCCTTCGAGGAGGACGACAAGACCCAGTCCGGTTATCCGCGCGTGGTCAAGCTTTGGCGGCGCGGCACGCCACTGAACGAGGCGATGCCGATCTTCGAGGCGCTGAAGCAGGATCTTGCCGCCGGCGGGTCCGTCGAATTCGACGGCAACAAGCGTCATGTCTTCCTCGCCCGGACCATCGACTTCTTCGCCTCGCACAGTTTCCTGCGGCTGCCATCGGGCGAAAACAGGCGCATCCCGTTGCCGGACGACGTCACCGATACAGCACTGTTCAAGGGCCAGTTTGTCTTCGGCGTGCGTACGCCATGGACGGCGCCGGACGGCACGCTGTGCAAGCCCGACGGGCTCTATTCACTCGATTTCGAGCGCTGGATCGAAACCGGGCTATTCGGATCCCTCGATACCGTGCTCGAGCCGGCGCACCGTGTCTCGATCGCCGGTATTGCCCGCACGCAGGACCGGCTTTTCATCAATTTGATGGACAATGTGCGCGGCAAGGTCGTCGCCGGCAAGCGCAGCGACAGCGGCTGGGAGTTCAAGCCCGTGGCTTTGCCCGAAAACGGCAATGTCGGCATCAGCCATGCCGAGCATTTCGGTTCCAGCGTCTCCTTCTCCTTCACCGATTTCCTGACGCCGAGCTCGATCATCTGGTCGGACGACAACGCCGCGGGGCTGGCAACGGTGAAGTCGCAGCCGGCGCGTTTCGATGCCTCGTCGCTGGTCTCCGAACAGTTCGAGGCGCGCTCGAAGGATGGCACGATGATCCCGTACTTCGTCGTCAGGAGGCGCGACTTGCATGGACCCGTGCCGACATTGCTTTACGGCTATGGCGGCTTCGAAGTGCCGCTGCTGCCCGGCTATGCCGGCGTGCGCGGCAGGCTGTGGCTGGAGAAGGGCAATGCCTATGTGCAGGCCAACATCCGCGGCGGCGGCGAGTTCGGGCCGAACTGGCATCAGGCGGCGCTCAAGGCCAATCGCCAGAATGCCTTCGACGATTTCGCCGCGGTGGCGCAAGATCTGGTCAAACGCGGCATCGCTACGCCCGCCACGCTGGGCATCCAGGGCGGATCGAATGGTGGCTTGCTGACCGGCGTCTCGCTGACCCAGCACCCGGAATTGTTCGGTGCAGTGATCATCGACGTGCCGCTGCTCGATATGCTGCGCTACACCGAACTGCCGCCCGGCGCGTCATGGATGGCCGAGTATGGCGATCCGGCGAAGCCGGAAGAGGCAGCCTGGCTTGCCGCCTATTCGCCCTACCAGCATGTAGACACGGACGCAGCCTATCCGCCGGTGTTGCTGATGACCTCGACCGCCGACGATCGCGTCCATCCCGGGCATGCGCGCAAGATGGCGGCACGGCTGCAGGCGGCCGGCCACGGCAAGACGCTGTTCTTCGAGGAGACCGAGGGCGGCCATGGCGGACGCGGCGATCGGCGGCCGCAGGCCGCACAGGCGGCAATGAAGTACGTCTTCCTGCAGCGGGCCCTGACTGGCACCAATTGACTGGCACCAATTGACTTGGCACCAATTGACCGGCGTCGCTTGACCGGCACGGCTTGAACTGAGGGCTCGAGGCAGCCTAAGGTACATGCATGGCTCGGCTGGCGAAATCGGGTTGCGCATTTGGGGTCGCGGTGACGCCGTCGCCGCGCACGCTTCGCGCCGAGCTGTTGCGGCTGTGCGCCCGCATCGGCTATTCGCCGCCCGCTGTCCTCTGACGAATCCGCCCCGGCGCAAAAGCTGCCGGATTGGTTCAAGAGGAAAGATCAGACATGACCTACCAGAATTATTCGCTGAAGCAGCTTCAGCAGATCGATGCCGCGCATCACCTTCATCCGTTCACCGACCACAAAGAGATGCGCGAGACCGGCTCGCGGATCATCACTCGCGCCAACGGGCCGTTCATCTACGATTCCGAAGGGACGGAAATCCTCGACGGCATGGCAGGGCTGTGGTGCGTCAATGTCGGCTATGGCCGCGACGAGCTGGCCGACGCCGCCTACGCCCAGATGAAGGAATTGCCCTACTACAACTCCTTCTTCAAATGCTCGACGCCGACGCCGGTTTTGCTGTCGAAAAAGCTGGCGGAGATCGCGCCAAGGCACATCAACCAGGTGTTCTACGGCTCGTCCGGTTCGGAGGCCAACGACACGGCGCTGCGCCTGGTCCGTCACTATTGGGTGCTGGAAGGCAAACCGGAAAAGAACCGCATCATCTCGCGCAAGATGGGCTATCACGGCTCGACCATCGCCGGCGCCTCGCTCGGCGGCATGGATTTGATGCACAAGCAGCTCGGCGGCGCCGTGCCCAACATCGTCCATGTAATGATGCCCTATGCCTATGAGCTCGCACTGCCCGGCGAAAGCGACCATGATTTCGGCCTGCGCGCGGCAAAAGCGGTCGAGGACGCGATCCTCGAAGCTGGCGCCGACAAGGTGGCCGCCTTCATCGGCGAACCGGTGATGGGGGCAGGCGGGGTGAAGATTCCGCCGATGAGCTATTGGCCGGAAGTGCAGCGCATCTGCCGCAAATACGACGTCCTGCTGATGCTGGACGAGGTCATCACCGGCTACGGCCGCACCGGCGAGTGGTTCGCGGCACAAGCCTTCGATGTCGAGCCCGACACCATCACCACGGCCAAGGCGCTGACCTCTGGCTATCAGCCGCTGTCGGCGCTGCTGGTCGGCGACCGCATCGCGGCGACGCTGGTCGAAAAGGGCGGCGAATTCTATCACGGCTACACCTATGCCGGGCACCCGGTGGCCTGCGCGGTGGCGCTGAAGAACCTTGAGATCATCGAGCGGGAGAGCCTGGTCGAGCGCGTCAGGAACGACACCGGGCCTTACTTCGCCAAGGCTTTGCAGGAACGTCTCGGCGGGCACGATCTGGTCGGCGAGGTGCGCTCGTTCGGGCTGATGGGAGCGATCGAGATCGTCAAGGACAAGGCAACCAAGGAGCGCTTCCTGCCGGCCGGCAGCGCGGCGGTGACCGTTCGCGACCACGCAATTGCCCAGGGCATGATGCTGCGCGCCACCGGCGACACGATGATCCTGTCGCCGCCGCTGATCTGGACGCGCGAGACGATCGACATGGCCTGCGATCGTATCGCAAAGGCGCTCGATCTGGCCGAAGCAGATCTGCGCAAGCGGTGAACGACCGCCGGGCGCTCCATGTCGGGCGCCCGGCGATCGACCGAGCGCTTGCCAGGCGAGGAAGCGAAACGCAAAAACCGCGCTCCATCGGAACGCGGCTTTGCCAGATAGGCATGGCGTTTCGCCAACTAAACACTTGCGAAACTAACGGCGAAACTTGCGGGCTCCGGTACGCGAGACCTGATCCGGAGCGCCGGGCGGATGTCCGCCTCGCAATCCGTTTTAAACGCATATCGTTACTGCAGGGTTAGCAAGAGCTTAAGCAAACCTAAATTTGCCGACTTTCCGCTTTGGGCAGATCGAAAACCTGTGAACTTGGAGCTTACGCCGGGTTACCACGGAGGAAATTAATGATGCCGGAAAAATCGGCACCGGCATTCCCTTGTGCGTTGAACAGCGCATAGAGCTGAGCTGCCTCGGCGCCGAGCGGCGTTGCTGCACCGATGCTCTGTGCGGCCTCCTGCGACAGTTTCAGGTCCTTCAGCATCAGTGCCGCCGCGAAGCCAGGCTTATAGCCATTGTTGGCGGGCGATGTCGGCACCGGGCCGGGCACCGGGCAATAGGTGGTCAGCGACCAGCACTGGCCGGACGAGGTCGAGGCGACGTCGAACAGCGCCTGGTGCGACAGGCCGAGCTTTTCCGCCAGCACGAAGGCCTCGGCAACACCGATCATCGAAATGCCCAAAATCATGTTATTGCAGATCTTCGCCGCCTGTCCGGCGCCGTCGTCGCCGCAATGAACGATGCGGCCGGCCATCGGCTTGAGGATTGGTTCGGCCTTGGCGAAGGCATCCTTCGAACCGCCGGCCATGAAGGTCAGCGTGCCGGCCGCGGCACCGCCCGTGCCGCCGGAGACCGGCGCGTCGATCGACAGCAACCCGTGCTTGGCGGCGATGGCATGGGCCTTTCGAGCCGACTCGACATCGATGGTCGAGGAATCGATGAACAGCGCGCCTTTTTTTGCCTTGGACACTATGTCTGCGTAAACCGTCAGAACATGCTTACCGGCTGGCAGCATGGTGATGACCGCATCGGCGTCTTTCACCGCTGCAACGGCGTTGGCCATGATGACGGCGCCGTGTTCCCTGGCGATGACGAGGTTCTCCGGCACCAGGTCGAACCCGTGCACGGCATACCCGGCCTTGACCAGGTTGGCGGCCATCGGATTGCCCATATTGCCGAGGCCGATGAAGGCGATGGTGGTCATATTGGCGCTCCCGTGGTGTGGGTAGGCAGTAGGCAGTAGGCGGTAGGCAGTAAGCGACCTATTCGGGCGCAAGTTTGTTAATAAGCTGGCGAAGCATTTTCCCAATGCCCTCGGTCGCTAAAAGCACGTGATAAGCTTGATCATGCGTAGCAAGGCCAATGCGTTCAGCGATCTGGAGGTGTGTCTCGAACTCCTTCAGCGATCCCTGGGCAATCCTGAGAAATTGCTGATAGGAGCCTCTGTTGTCTCGGCCGTAACCTTCCGCGATGTTTGCAGGAATAGAGGTTGCTGAGCGGCGGATCTGGCTGGTCAACCCATACAATTCCTCTTTTGGCCATGCCTTGGTCAGGGAGTAGGTGGTGACGGCCAGATCCATCGCTTGCTGCCATACGATAAGATCCTTGTACGAATTGATCTTGCCGGTCATCTTTCTGCCTACTGCCTACTGCCTACTGCCTACTGCCTACTGCCTTACCGCCCGATCAGGGCGCGAGCGATGATGACGCGCATGATCTCGTTGGTGCCTTCGAGGATCTGGTGGACACGCAGGTCGCGCACCAGCTTCTCGATGCCGTAATCGTGCAGATAACCATAGCCGCCGTGCAGCTGCAGGGCGTCGTTGGCGACATTGAAGCCGGTGTCGGTGACGAAGCGCTTCGCCATCGCCGACCATTTTGAGGCATCCGGCGTGTTGCGGTCGAGCTTCGAAGCGGCGGTGTAGAGGAAGACGCGCGCTGCCTGCAATTCGGTTTCCATGTCTGCAAGCTTGAACTGCAGCGCCTGGAACTGGTTGATCTTCGAGCCGAAAGCCTTGCGCTCGGCCGTGTAAGCGAGCGCCTTGTCGAGTGCCGATTGCGCGCCGCCGAGTGAGCAGGCGGCGATGTTCAACCGGCCGCCGTCGAGCCCGGCCATGGCGATGCCGAAGCCGGCGCCTTCTGCAGACAGAAGGTTTTCCGCCGGCACCTTGCAGTCCTCGAAGACGACCTGGCGCGTCGACTGCATGTGCCAGCCCATCTTGTGCTCGTTGGCGCCGAAAGAAAGGCCCGGCGCATCGTTCGGCACGACGAAGGTGGAAATGCCTTTCGGCCCGTCGGCGCCGGTGCGCGCCATGACGACATAGAGGTCGCTGTCGCCGGCACCGGAGATAAACTGCTTGGCGCCGTTCAGCACATAGTCGCCGCCGCTCTTTGCCGCGCGCGTCTTCAGCGCCGCCGCATCCGAGCCCGAGCCGGGCTCGGTCAGGCAATAGCTTGCCAGCCATTCCATTGAGGTCAGCTTCGGCAGGAAGCGCCGGCGCTGTTCGTCGCTGCCGAAGCGGTCGATCATAGATGCCGCCATATTGTGGATAGAGATGAAGGCGGAAAACGCCGGATCGGCCCGCGAAAGCGCCTCGAAGATCAGCACGGCGTCGAGCCGGCCGAGCCCCGAGCCGCCGACATCCTCGCGGACATATATGCCTCCAAGGCCGAGCGGGCCCGTCTCGCGGATCACGTCGGCGGGGAAATACTTGTTGCGATCCCAGTCGAGTGCGTTCGGCGCCACACGGTCGGCGGCGAAGGCCTCGGCCATCTCCTGGATGGCGCGCTGGTCCTCGTTGAGTTCGAACTGGCTGGTGCCAGCATCGACAGCGGCGTCCATGGCGTGCTCCCTGACGTTTCCGGCCTGCTGGCCTGTCGTTTTTGGCTTTGCGCGCCGTTCAATCTAGACCAATGATGCCGCCGCGCAACCCGACCCGTCTGCGCAGCCGCTGTGCGCGAATGCGCTTTGGAGCAAAGTGTGACGACAAAATTCGACGAACTGCTTGGATGCTTCCATGCCTATCTCCAGACGTTCGATGCTGCGCTGGTGCGCGACGCCGTGGCCCGGATCGGCTGGGATATGCCAAGCCGGCCGCTCGAACCGCATGCACTGCCTTGTCTCGTCCAGCTCGACCGTATCGTCGAACTCGCTCCCGTTGCGGCCAAGCCGCTGGCGCGGCTGGTTGCGGCGCGTCGCGGCGATCTGCGCTGGGGCCAGACCTATGGGGAAGCGGATTTCGGCAAGGTTTTCATCGACAATTACGGCTGGCTTGAGGTGTTCGGTACGCGCGGCTATTTCGTCAATGAAGAGGTCGCGGCCGGCCTGCTGATCCTTGGACCCGACATCGTCTACCCCGACCACCACCATGTCGCGGAGGAGATCTACATCCCGCTGACCGGCGGCACCGAATGGCGCATGGGCGATGGCGGTTTTCGCCTTCGAGCGCCGGGCGAGGTGATCCACCATGCCTCTGGCGTCAGCCACGCCATGCGCACCGGCAAGGAGCCGCTGCTGGCGCTCTATCTCTGGCGCGGCGGGCCACTGGCAGCCAAGTCGACGATCACCGGAACTGTTGCGCAGGGCAGGGACTGATATGGCCAAGGCGATCATGCTGCAGGGCACGGGTTCGGATGTCGGCAAGACGGTGCTCGTTGCCGGTCTGTGCCGCGCGGCCAGGAACCGTGGGCTGAAAGTGCGGCCGTTCAAGCCGCAGAACATGTCGAACAACGCCGCTGTCGCCGATATTCCAGGCGTTTCAGGCGGCGGTGAGATCGGCCGCGCCCAATGGCTGCAGGCGATCGCCTGCGGCGTGCCGCCGACCATCCACATGAACCCGGTGCTCCTCAAGCCGCAGACCGATGTCGGCGCTCAAGTCGTGGTGCAGGGCAAGGTGTTCGGCGAGGCGCGGGCGCGCGACTATCAGGCGCTGAAGGGCCGGCTGATGGATGCGGTGCTGGACTCCTGGGCGACGGTCGGCGAGGGCGCGGACCTGGTTATTGTCGAGGGCGCGGGATCGCCGGCCGAGATCAACCTCAGGAGCCGCGACATTGCCAATATGGGCTTTGCGACGCGCGCCGGCGTGCCGGTGATCCTGGTCGGCGATATCGATCGCGGCGGCGTCATCGCCTCGGTCGCCGGCACCCACCTGATCCTGCCGGACGAGGACCGGCGCATGATCGTCGGCTATCTCATCAACAAGTTCCGCGGCGATGTCTCGCTGTTCGACGATGGCATCGAGGCGATCGAAAAATTCACCGGCTGGCGCTGCTTTGGCGTGGTGCCGTGGCTGAAGGCGGCGGCGCGGCTGCCGTCGGAAGACTCCGTCGTGCTCGAACGGCTGACGTCCGGCGAGAAGCGCGCGCTGAAGATCGCCGTGCCGGTGCTCTCGCGCATCGCCAATTTCGACGACCTCGACCCGCTCAAGGCCGAACCGCAGGTCGAGGTGGTGTTCGTGCCGCCTGGCCAGCGCCTGCCGCAGGATGCAGGGCTGGTGGTCATTCCCGGCTCGAAGTCGACGATCGGCGATCTCCTGAAATTCCGCGAGAACGGCTGGGACCGCGACCTTGCCGCGCACAGGAAACGCGGTGGCCATATCGTCGGCATCTGCGGCGGCTTCCAGATGCTCGGCCATGTCGTGCGCGATCCCGATGGTATCGAGGGCAGCGTTACCGAGGCGCAAGGCCTCGGGCTGCTCGACGTCGAAACGGTGATGGAGCCGGAAAAGACGGTGCGCAACGTCAGCGCGCGCTCGGTGCAATTCGATCTGCCGCTCGAGGCCTACGAGATCCATCTCGGCCGCACCACCGGTCCGGACACGCTGCGGCCGTCCGCCGTTATCAACGGCGTCGATGACGGCGCTATCTCGGCCGACGGCAAGGTGCTGGGCACCTATATGCACGGGCTGTTTTCCGCCGATGCCTTCCGGGCGAAATTCCTCGAAAGCCTCGGCGTCAAGGGCGGCGGCATCGACTACGGCGCCGAGGTCGAACGGGCACTGGACGAGATCGCCGCCGAGCTGGAAACCCACCTCGACTGCGACGCGATTTTTGGGCTGGCGCGTTAGCTGGCGGGCTCGTCAGCCTTCGGCCAGTAGGTGCCGAACGACCAGAGATTGCCTTCCGGATCGCGGCAGATGAATTCACGGCTGCCATAGTCGCGGTCGGTGAGTTCTTCCAGAATCTCGGCGCCGGCGGTCTTTGCCCGCGCGTATGCCGCATCTGCGTCAGCGACCGCAACGTAGATCGACTTGCCGCCGCCCGAACCGGGCGCGCCGACCATCTTGCCATAGGCATCGTCGCGCGCCGTGCCGAGCATGATGATCGAGGAGCCGAAAGCGAGTTCGGCATGGTGCACCACGTCGCCTTCGCCATAGCGGGCGCGAACGCTAAAGCCGAAGGCCTCGCACAGCCAATCGATCATCCTGCCGGCATTCCTGTAGCGCAGCGCCGGGTAAAGCCGCGGTGGTTCGGTGATGTTCGGCATGACTGATCTCCTTCAGCGGGTTGGTCGATCAACCCAGTCTGGGCGAAGGCTGGTTGCGCGTCTTGAAGAAATGTTACCTCGCGGCGACAGTGGTCGGCGTGACGCCTGCGAGGTCGCGGAACTCGCGCACCAGATGCGCCTGGTCGGCATAGCCGCAGTCGGCGGCGATGTCGGCCCAATCACTGTTGGTCTGTCTCGACAGGCCAAGCGCATGGTTGAAACGGACGATGCGCGACAGCGTTTTTGGGCCGGTACCGACTGCGTCCGAAAATTTTCCGGTAAGATGCTTGCGACTCCAGCCAAGCTTTTCGGCCAGCGTCGAGATGCGGGTCCGCCCACGCGTCGAGATGATCGTCTCATAGGCCCAGACCATTTCGGCCTGAGTGCGGTCTGCGCTTACCAACCGATCGCCGACGAAGGCCTCGGCGATGGCAAAGCGTGAGCTCCAATCCGGCGCATTGCCAAGCCTTTCGCGAAGCGCGATGCCTTCGACGCCGAGCACGTCATCCAGGCCGACCATGCGGTCGGTCAGTTCGCTCATCGGGCGGCCGAAGAAGCGACGAGCGCCGAGCGGAGTGAAATTGATCTGCACACAGCAGGCGCCGCCGAAGGATTCGATCACCACCGGCCCGGCATAAAGGCCGGCGGCAAAACTGGCGAAGCGGTCATTGTCGCTGGGGTTCCTGCCGAGCCCGATGGCAAAGGGTTCGGCAAAGCTGATGACCAGCGGCACGGTCAGCGAGGCATATTCGATCGCGCGGAAATGGCTTGGCATGGTTTCGCGAAAGCCGCACATGTCAGTGACGGCGCCCTGAAGCCGATGGCTCGGCGCGCGCCGCACCATCTCGAACTGATCGAGCTCCGGGCTGTCGTGGCGGCCGCCGTCTTCGCTGGTGGGCATTGTGCTTTCCCTGGTCCAGGAATTCTAACAGACCATCCTGCAGAATCAAAAGCGCCCGGCTTTTGGCCGGGCGCTCCGAGTTGCCTGAGATTCCGAATTGTCTGGACGTGTTTAAGCGCCGCGCATCAGACAGCCGGCGGCCAGCACGATGTAGGCGATGACGACAATCCACACAGAAGCCAAAGGGATAAACGCAAGAACGCCAAGCGCGGCGAGAACGCCGATGATGGCGATGACAAGGGATATGATAAAAATAAGCTGGGTAGGTGCACTGAGATTCATGTCCGTCCCTCCTCAACATGATTCGTACAGCGGCATAGTATCAGTCGCACGGTCACACACCAATGAGCGCAGCGGCTTGCCGGATTGGCCGGCAGCTTTCCAGCGAGAAAACATGCGGCTCCAGCACGCGCACCCCCGTTTGCGCCAGGCCGATTCCGCGCTACCTTCCGAACGAATCGGAAGGGGCTGATGGCGATGGGATTGCTGGACCAGATACGCTCGATTTTCGACGGCGACCCCGGCGTGCGCAAGGTGGCGGACGATCCGGTGCTGTCGGCGGAGCTACTGATGCTGTTCCGCATGATCCTGGCCGATGGTTCGGTCAGCGAAAGCGAAATGACCGCCTTCAGGCGTATCTGCCGGGACGCCTTCGGCATTCCCGAAACCAGCGTCGACAGCGTCATCGAATACCTCAACGAATTCGGCTACGAGACCAACGGCTCGCAGGCCATCGCGCAGTTCCGCGACCTCGATGTCGAACGGCGCAAGCTGCTCGCCCGCCATATGGCCGAGATCGCCAAGGCCGATTCGCAACTTGCCGGGAGCGAGATGCAGCTGTTGCGCCGCACCCTCGACCTGCTTGAAATCAGCCCTGCCGATGTGGTGAAGCCGCAAGGCTAACGGTCGCAGCTCACCCCTGTTCCTGCAGCCGTTTCGCGATCGCCCGATGCAAATCGGGAGCGGCGGCGACCAACGCCTTGGCGGCTGCGGATTGCGGGTGGTCGAGCACTTCGCTCGTCCTGCCGCGCTCGACGATCTTGCCGTCATGCATCACCATCACTTCGTCGGTGATGGCGCGGGCGACGGTCAGATCATGGGTGATGAACAGATAGGCGATGCCGAGCTTCTGGTTGAGCTCGGCGAAGAGGTCGAGGATCTGGGCGCGGATCGAGACATCGAGTGCCGAGACCGGCTCGTCGGCGACGACCAGCTTCGGCCGCGTGATGATGGCGCGGGCGATCGACAGGCGCTGACGCTGGCCACCCGAAAACTCATGCGGATACTTGTCCATGTCGCCTGGTGAGAGGCCGACCTCGTGCAGCGCATGCGCCACCATCTCGCGCCGTGCGGCGGGCGCCGGCTTCTTCTCCAGCACATGCAGGGGCTCTGCCACCAATCTTTCGACCTTCTGGCGTGGGTCGAAGGAGCCATACGGGTCCTGGAATACGACCTGCATGTCGCGCCGCGCCGGCTTGAGCTCCGCCTCGCTCTTGCCGGTGAGGGTGTCGCCGCGGAAGCGGATCGTACCGGTCGTCGGCTTGTCCAGTGCCAGGATCATGCGGGCAAGCGTCGACTTGCCACAGCCGGAACGCCCGACCAGTGCCACCGACCGGCCGGGCGCCATCGCGAAGGAGACATCGTCGACGGCGCGGATTGGAGCCGCGCGTTTCAACAGGGATGTGCGCCGTCCCGGATAATCCCGCGTTACGTTCTCTACCTGAAGCAGCGGTTTGGCCGATCCGCTGTCATGTGTGCGGGCCCGCGCCGGCACATGCATCGAGGCCTGCGCCAGCTGTCGCGTGTAGGGATGAAGTTGTTCCGACAGCGTGCGCGCGGTATCGCCGGCCTCCATCACCTCGCCATGGCGCAGGATGGTGATGCGGTCCGCCATCTCGGTCACCACTGCGAGGTCATGCGAGATCAGCAGCAGGCCCATGCGGTTTTCCGCTACGAGATCTCGCAGCAGGTCGAGGATCTGCGCCTGCAGCACCACGTCGAGCGCGGTCGTCGGCTCGTCGGCAATCAGCAGCTTGGGCTTCAGCGCACAGGCGATGGCGATGACGACGCGCTGGCGCTGGCCGCCGGAGAGTTCGTGCGGATAACGCGAGAGCGGGAATTGTGCTGCCGGCAGGCCGACCCGGTCCAGCATTTTTCGCGCCCGTTCCTCGGCGTCGGCGCGGCTCGCCCTGGTGTGCCAGCGAATACCCTCGGCGACCTGCTCGCCGATGGTTTTGACCGGATTGAGCGCCGTCATTGGCTCCTGGAACACCATGCCGATGTCGTCGCCGCGCAGCGCGCACATCTGGTCCTCGCTGGCGGCAAGGATGTCGACGCCGTCGAAGTTGATGCGTCCGCTGGCGCGCGCCGCCCAGGGCAGAAGCTGCATCACCGTGAGCGCTGTCATCGACTTGCCGGAGCCGGATTCGCCAACCAGCCCCATCACTTCGCCCGGCGCGACGGAAAGTTCGATGTCTCTGAGGATACGGGTGCTGCCGATGGTCAGCGACAGCTTCTCGATTTCGAGCAGGCTCATCGCTGCCGCCGCGATTTCGGATCGAGAATGTCGGCAATGCCGTCGCCAAGCAGGTTCAGGCCAAGCACGGTGACGACGATCGCCATGCCTGGAAAGATCGCCATCCAAGGCGCCACCACCATGCGGGTCTGGGCATCGAACAGCATGCGGCCCCAGCTCGGCATTGGCGGCTGGGTGCCCAGCCCGACATAGGAAAGCCCGGCTTCGGCCAGTATGCCCATCGCGAACTGGATGGTGCCTTGCACCAGCAGCAGCGTGGCGATGTTGGGCAGCACATGTTCGATGCTGATCAGCGTCCTGCTCTTGCCGGCGGCGCGGGCGGCGAGGATGAATTCGCGCGGCCAGATCGCCAAGGCGCCGGCCCGGGCGACGCGCGCGAACACCGGGATGTTGAAGATGCCAATGGCAATGATGGCGTTGAACGCGCCCGGCCCGAAGATGGCGGTGATCATAATTGCCGAAAGCAGCGCCGGAAAGGCGAAGACCAAATCGTTCAACCGCATCAGCACGTCGTCGGCGAAGCCGCCGCGCGCCGCGGCAAAGGCGCCGAGCGGTACGCCGACGCCCATGCCGATGCCGACCGCCACCAGCGCCACGGCAATCGAGTTGCGGGCGCCAACCATGATCATCGACAGGATGTCGCGACCGAAATGGTCGGTGCCGAACCAGTGCGCCAGCGACGGCGCCTGGGTCTTGTCGGAAATGACCAGATTGGTGACATCGTAAGGCGTCCAGAAGAACGACAGGATCGCGACCGCCGCCACCAGTGCGGTGATGAAGAAGCCGGCGAGGAACGAACGGTTTCGAAACGCCTTGGCCAGGATGCCGGCAAGGTTCTCGTCGGGGATGTCGATGTGCAGCGTCATTGCCGGCCTCTCAGGCGCGGATCGACCACCGCATAGGAGAGATCGACAACGAAATTGACGATGATGACCGCGGCGACCAGCAACATGACGACGCTCTCAACCACGATCAGGTCACGCTGATTGATCGCCTGGAACACCAGCCGGCCGAGGCCGGGCAAGTAGAAGACGTTCTCGATGATGATGGTGCCGGCAAGCAGGAAAGCGAATTGCAGGCCTAGAATGGTGACCACCGGGATCATGGCGTTGCGCAGCGCATGCCGCCACAAGACAAGGCGATAGGGCAGGCCCTTGGCGCGGGCGGTTCGGATGTAGTCCTCGTTCAGCACTTCGATCAGCGCCGAGCGGGTGACCCGGGCGAGGATCGCCGCCTGTGGCAGAGCGAGGGCGACCGCCGGCAGAAGTAGCGATTTCAGTGCCGGCCAGACGCCGGCGCTCCAGCCGGGAAAGCCGCCGCCCGGCACCAGCCGCAGCCAGACGGCGAACAGATAAATCAGCATCAGCGCAAACCAGAAATTGGGCACGGCGACGCCAAGCTGGGCGGCACCCATCGCGATCGTGTCGCCGGCCCGGCCGCGCCGGCTGGCGGAAAACAGTCCGACCGGAATGGCAATGACGGTGGACAGCGCCAGCGCCATCAGTGCCAGCGGCAGCGAGACGACGAGGCGCTCACGGACCAGATCGATGACCGGCACCGAATAGGTGTAGGAACGGCCGAAATCGAGGCTCAGCAAGCCGCCGGCCCAATGCAGATAGCGCAGCACGACGGGAGCGTTGAGACCCATCTGGTTGCGCAGCAATTCGATCTGGTCGGCACTGGCGTTCAGGCCAAGCATCAGCCGCGCCGGGTCGCCGGGAATGATCTCCAGCACGGCAAAGACCACTATCGAGGCCAGAACCAGCGTGACGACGGCGATGGCGAGCCGCTTGAGGAGGTAGGCGGTCATGGACGTTGAGGAACCGCTGTGTTGGCGAACGCAAAAACCGGGCGAAGCTTGCGTTCCCGCCCACCCTCTGTGCCGGACATCTCCCCCTCAAGCGGGGAGATTGAGCCCTCTTCGCTAACCACTGGCGTTGCAAGGACAGAGCCAGCGTGGAAACGGCCAGTCTCCCCGCTTGAGGGGGAGATGTCCGGCACAGAGAGGGGTGTGACGGAGTGCAACTTTCGCCCCTTCTGTCAGCGCCTCAATCCGTCCACTTCACCTTGGTCAGGTCGTTGGCCTGGATCGGGGCGTTTTCCCACAGGCCCTGCAGTTTGGCGTCCCAGACGCCGACCTTCGGCAATTCGTACAGGAAGCCGACCACGGCGTCATCTGCCAGGACCTTCTGCGCCTCGCCGAGCAGCGTCGTGCGCTTGGCCTCATCGGAGGTAAGGTTCAGCTCCTCGATGATCTTGTCGAAGGCCGGATTGTCGTAATTGAAGTAATAGTCCTTACGCGAATAGATATCGATGTCGTTGGGCTCGGTATGGGAAACGATGGTCAGGTCGTAATCCTTCTTGGTGAAGACCTGGTCCAGCCATTGCGCCCATTCAACCGGTATGATCTCGAGATCGATGCCGATTTCGCGAAGCTCGGAGGCGATGATCTCGCCACCGAGCCGCGCGTAGGAGGGCGGCGGCAGCTTGAGCGTCGCCTCGAAGCCATTCTCCAAGCCGGCTTCCTTCAGCAATTCCTTGGCCTTGTCCACATTGTGAGGATAGAGGCCGGTGAGGTCGACATAGGCTTTGCTGGCGGGCGACATGTGCGAGCCGATCGGCACGCCGAGGCCGGCCGAGGCGCCGTCGATGATCGCCTTGCGATCGAGCGCAAAGGAAATCGCCTGCCTGACCTGCAGCTTGTCGAAGGGCGGCTTCTTGTTGTTGATCGACAGGATGGTTTCACCCTCGGTCGAGCCGATCACCACCTTGAAGCGTGGGTCGTCCTTGACCTGGGCGACGCTGTCGGGGTCGAAGAACGGAAAGGCCTGAACGTCGCCGGAAAGCAGCGCCGGAACGGCGGCGGCGGCATCCGGAATGATGCGGAACTCGGCCTTGTCGAGGAATACCGGGGCGCCCCAGTAATTGTCCGACTTGACCAGCGTGATCGATGAGCCCTTGGCCCAGTTCTGGAACTTGAATGGGCCGGTGCCAACAGGCTTTTCCTTGTTGGTGTCGGCTGTCTCAGGCGCCACGATAACCGCGTCGCCCCAGCCCATATTGTAGAGGAACGAGCCTTGCGGGTTCTTCAGCGTGACCTTCACCGTCGCGGGATCGACAACCTCGACCTTGTCGATGGCGGCAAACAGGCCCTTTTGCGCGTTGACGGAATTGTCGGCGCGGGCACGGTCGAGCGAGAATTTCACGTCGTCGGCGTTGCAGTCGGTGCCGTCATGGAATTTCACGCCGGTATGCAGCTTGAAAATGTAGACCTTGCCGTCGTCGGAAATGCTCCAGCTTTCCGCGAGATCGGGCAGCACTTCGCCGTTCGGGCCGATGCGGGTCAGGCCCTCGAAGACATTGGCATAGAGTACCTCGTCGATTGCCGCGGCGGCACCCGCGGTCGGGTCGAGATGCGGGGGTTCGAGCGTAATGCCGATGACCAGGTCGGTGCGCGCGGCCATCGCCGAGGTTCCGGCGGCCAACGCCAGCGCCGCGGCGGCCAGAATGGTTTTCCACAATTTCATCGTGCAACTCCCCATGTCTAAAACACGTGCTCAAACCCGGCCGGATAGAAGCGTGAATTCGCCGCCGAGTAAATTGCGTTTCGTCCCGTCGGCGGTCGCCGGGAGGAATGTTTTTTCGCCCAAGGCCGGATCATCGCGGGCCGGCGTCCCTCAGCAGAACGTCGAGGCCGATCGCCATCACCTTTGCCGAGTCCAGCATATCGGCAATGCCGACCCATTCATCGGGCCGGTGGGCGAGATCGAGGATGCCCGGGCCATAGGCGATGCAGTCATAGATGTGGCCGATACGGGCGATGTGCTTCTGGTCGTAAGTGCCGGGCGAAATCACGTAATCCGGTTCGCGGTCGAATATCTCCATGATGCCTTGCGCGACCGCCTTAACCACCGGCGCGTCGCGCTCGGTCATCAGCGGCAGCACCTCCATCAGATCGCGGATTTCGTAGTCGAACTTTTTGCGCTCGCGCTTCAGCCGTTCGAGGATATCGGTCACCTCGCTCTTGACCGTAGCGAGATCCTCTTCGAGCAGGAAGCGGCGGTCGATGGTCAGCCGGCAGGAATCGGGCACGTTGGGCGAGGGCAGGCCGGGCCGGAAATCCTCCGTCTGGCCGCCATGGACCGAGTTGATGTTCATGGTTGAGCGTTTTGCGCCTTCGGGCACGACCGGCATGCACGTCATCTTGCGGTCGAGCGCCGGAAACAATTCGTCCTCGAAGGCGCGCAGCACGGCGCCCATATGGCGCACCGCATTGTCGCCGAGGAACGGCATCGAGCCGTGCGCGATCTCGCCCCTGGTCTCGATCTCCGCCCACCAGACGCCGCGATGGCCAAGGCAGATGCGATCCTTGTTGAGCGGTTCGGGAATGATGACGTGGTCGACCTTCGGCCTGGAGAAATAGCCGAGCTTGGCCAGATGCGCGACGCCGCCAAAGCCGCCGGACTCCTCGTCGACCGTGCCTGAAATCTCGATGGCGCCGGGAAAATCGGGAAAGACCTCCATGAAGGCTTCAGCGGCGATGATCGAGGCGGCAAGCCCGCCTTTCATGTCGCAAGCGCCGCGGCCATAGACCTTGCCATCCCTGACGATGCCGGCGAATGGATCGAGACTCCAGCCGTCGCCGGGCTCGACGACGTCGATATGCGAATTGAAGTGCACGCAAGCACCCGGCGCCCGGCCATCGAAGCGGGCGACGACATTGACGCGCGGGTAATGGTCAGTGTCGCCAGGCGTGCCCTCGGCACGGATGAATTCCGTCTCAAAACCACGCTTCTTCAGCCGCGCGCCGATATATTCGGCACATGGCCGATAGGCTTCGCCGGGCGGATTGATGGTCGGAAAGCGGATCAGATCCGCAGCCAGTGCAACCAGATCATCGGCTCGGTCATCGATAGCCTTGAGGAGCCGTTCGTTCGGTTCGTTCATTCGGCGAATTGAGCAGCGGATGAGGGGGTTTTGCAAGCCCGATGGCGAATTGCCAGGCGATTGCGTGTCGTTACGGCAACTATTGCGGGAAATCGTTCAAATTCGCTGCTTGGGATTGGTGAAATCGTCAGGGAGTAAGTGTTAGCTCGCTGGCTTGCCATCAAAACGCTGGGGAACAGCGTGAGGGCAGGCAGGCAAGGGGCATCAAAGGGGTTTGATTGCATGAAAAACACTGTTCTCATGGCAGCGGCATTAGTAGCGATGCTGTTCGGTTCGTCGTTCGAGAGTCGTGCGGCCAGCCTGGTCGCGAACATCGATATTTCCTCACAGACGATGACGGTAAGATACGGGCTGTCGTATTACCGGTGGAGCGTTTCCACCGCCCGCAAAGGCTACATCACGCCACGCGGCAGCTATCGTCCACAGCGGACGGCCCGGATGTGGTATTCGCGCAAATACGACATGTCGCCGATGCCCTATTCGGTGTTCTTCCGCGGCGGCTATGCCATCCACGGCACCGGCGCGATCCGGCAATTGGGGCGCCCGGCATCGCATGGCTGTGTGCGCCTTCACCCCAGCAACGCGGCCGCATTCTATTCGATGGTGCGCAAAGCCGGCTTCGGCAATACGCGGATCCTCGTGACGAATTAGGGTCTGCTCCCCGGCCCGCAACAAAAAACCCGCCGGAGCGGCGGGTTCGTCGGAGCCAAATAGCACCATAACTAAATTTGTAGCATAGCTGCCGGCACAAAGCAAGAACAAAAATACGTCAGTAGCGGAAAACGCTTGCTATGGTTTCCGCTCAAGCGGCTTTGTCGCGCATTGTCACCGGCCGACGCTTTTTGCGCTTGCTGATCTCCCAGCGCTTGTGGAACCACATCCACTGGCCGGGGTCTTCGCGCACCCAGCGCTCGACGACGTCGTTGAGAAGCTGGGTGGTGGCGGGGACGTCGACACTGCCGCCGGCGGTGCGCGGCAAGGTGAGCTTGTCCTCGATCTCGAGCCGGAAACGATTGTTCGGCAAGCGCACGCAGCGCGCCGGGTAGACATCGCAATCGTAGTGCCGCGCCAGGGTGCCGAGGACCCGGTTGCTCTCGCAGGGGCGGCCGAAGAATGTCGTCTCGAGCCCGCCGGTGAATTTCTGGTCGACTAGCACGCCGATATTGCCGCCCTTCTCCAGGACGGCCGCAAGCGCGAACGAGGCACCGGTCGAAGACGGCAGCAGCGATCCCATGCTCGAGCGGCGGGTCGAGAGGATGTAGTCGGCGAGGTAAGGGTTGTTGGGCGGGCGAAACAGCGCCGTGATATTCATGCCGAAAGTCGCCGCCGCCACCGGCAGCAGTTCGAAATTGCCGAGATGCCCGGTGAAGACGATATGCGGCTTGTCCTCGCCCGCGATGCGCACGAAATGCTCCACGCCCTTGACCTCGACGCGGCCTGGCTTCGTCGCAGTGGGATCGTAGTCGAACAAAGCATCGAGAAAAATGTATTCGGCGGCCAGGCGGGCCATGTTGCCCCACATGTCGGAAGCGATCGCTTCGATCTCGGCATCGCTTTTTTCCGGATAGGCCTGGCGCAGATTGTCGACCGCAACCTGATGGCGCGCCACCCAAGGGCCGATGCGGCGGGCGGCGCGGTCGGCAAAATTGAGCGCGCTGTCGGGCGGCAGCAGGCGCAGCGCGGAGATGATGATCATCGCGACCCGCGCGACCAGCCAGTAATTGAACTGGCGAAGCCGCCTGCCATAGCGGAATCCCAGGTCCCTGCGGATCTTCTTGAAGGCGTTGCCGATCATTCTCAGCCGACGCGCAGGATGATCTTGCCGAAGACGTCGCGGCCTTCCATGCGTTTCAGCGCCGCATCGATGCCGTCGAAGCCGACCTCGGTGTCGATCACCGGCGCGACCAGGCCCGCCGCCATCTTCTGCATGGCGTCGGCCATGTTTTCCATGCGGCAGCCGAACGAGCCTAGCAGCTTCAGCTGCTGCTGGAACAACTGCATCAAATTGATCTGCGTCGACACGCCCGAGGTCGAGCCGCAGGTGACCAGCCGACCGCCGCGTTTGAGGCACAGCATCGAGGCGGCAAAGGTGTCGGCGCCGACATGCTCGAACACCACGTCGACGCCCTTCTTCTTGGTCAGCTTGCGCACGACGCCTTCGAAGCGGTCGTCGCGGTAATTGATGACGTGGTCGGCGCCGAGCGCCTTGGCCTTGTCGATCTTGTCGTTCGAGCCGACGGTGGTGATGACCGTGCAGCCCATCTTCTTGGCCAGCTGAATCGCGGCGGAGCCGATGCCGGAGCCGCCGGCATGGACCAGTATCGTCTCGCCGGACTGCAGCCGGGCATTGTCGAACAGCATGTGCTCGACCGTGCCGAAGGTGACAGGCGCCACCGCCGCGCCGATTTCGCTCACGCCGGGCGGAACTGGGACCAGAAGGCGCGCCGGCAGGTTGATCTTTTCCTGCGCAAAGCCGTCGAGATGGAAGCCGTGCACGCCCGAAACATGCTCGCAGAGATTGTCGCGGCCTTCGCGGCAGGCGCGGCAAAGCCCGCAGGTGCGGGCGCCATAGATCGAGACCAATTGCCCGGGCACAAGGCTGGAAACGCCGGGGCCGACCGCCTCGACCTCGCCCGAGGCCTCGGCGCCGACGACCAGCGGCAGCTTGCGCTTGGCAAAAGCCATGCCGCGCCAGCCCCAGACGTCGATGTGGTTCAGCGCCACGGCCTTGATGCGCAGCGTCACCTCGCCTAGCGCAGGTTGCGGCGGGGGCGGCAGGTCCACCGTTTCAAGGCGGCGGTCCTCGATAAGTTGCAATGCGCGCATGGTGCCTGTCGGTTCAGTCTGGCTGAAAAAGGTCGCTTAGACCGGTTCCCGCGCCATGACAAGGCAGGTGTTCTGGCCGCCGAAGCCGAAGGAGTTCGACAGGACCGTGCCGACCTCGGCGTTGCGCTTGGTGTTCGGCACCACGTCGAGGACGATCGCCGGGTCGGGATTGTCGTAGTTGATGGTCGGCGGAATGACGCTTTCGCGCATCGTCATCAGCGAAAATGCTGCCTCGACAGCACCGGCAGCCGATAGGGTATGGCCGATCATCGACTTGTTCGACGAGACCGGCATTGACGAGATCCGCTCGCCGAACACCGTCGACAGCGACAAATGCTCCATCTTGTCGTTTTCGGGCGTCGAGGTGCCATGGGCGTTGACATAATCGATCCCGTCCTCGCTCAAGCCGGCATCGGCAAGAGCGGCGCGCACCGCCGCGATCGCCGGCGAACCGTCCGGCTTAGAGCGGGTGCGATGGAAGTCGTCGGCCTTTTCGCCGCAGCCGCGCAATATGCCGAGAACGGTGGCGCCGCGGGCAAGTGCTGCCTCCAGCGATTCCAGCACAAGGGCGCCCGAGCCTTCGGCGAGCACGAAGCCGTCGCGATCCTTGGAGAAGGGTTTTGAGGCCTTTTCAGGGATGTCGTTATGGGTGGAGAGCGCCGATAGAAGCGAGAAGCGGATCAGCGCCTCGGCGGTCGCCGAGCCGTCGGCGCCGATCGACAGCGCCCTGTCGCATTCGCCGCGGCGGATCGCCTCGACGCCGAGCTGGATCGAGGTGGCGCCCGAAGCGCACGCGGTCGACAGCGTAATCGGCAGGCCGCGCGTGCCGAAACGGTCGGCAAGCCGGTCGGCAATCGAGCCGAACTGGGTGGTCTCGAAGATGTCGAGTTCTCTGAGGCCGCGCGCTACCCGCAGCAGCCTTTCGGCGCCGGAATCGTGCCTGTCTGAATTATTGGGCTTGTCGGAATTGTAGAGCGAAAAGCGCTCGCTCCAGTCGAGCTCGACCGGCGGCGAAGCGAGGAACAGCGGTCCGCCGAAATCGCCGGCATCGAGGCCCGCCTCCGACATCGCTTCCTGGGCGGCGGTTTCGGCAAGCTCATAGGTGAGGAGACTGGCGCCCTTGGAGCTCGACGGCAGGAAGTCGACCATGCCGGAGATGCGGGTGTTGAGATGATCGACCGGGAAGCGGGTGATCGGATGGATGCCGGATTTGCCCGATGTCAGCGCCGCCCAATTGTCGGCCTTGCCGACACCGAGCGACGTCACCACGCCGATGCCGGTGACCGCGACGATCGGCCTGCCCATATGGTCGTTCAGATTGGCCATTTGTTGTCCAAAAACCTGTTTCTCTTGGAGCGTCGCATCGCCCGAAAACCGCGTCACACTTTTCGGTCCGATGCTCTAGGCGGCTTTGATCAGCGCCATACCCTCGAATTGGTGATAGCCGATCGCCGTTGCAAGGACGGTCTTCGGGACACCGGCAAACGGTTTTTCGACTGTGGCGTCGAACACAGGGTAGGCGGCCTTGCGGTCGACAGCCAGTACCGCCAGCGCAACGGCAAAGGGGAACTGCGCTTCCTTCATGTGGCCGGTCAGCGTCGAAAAGCCGCGTGCGGCGATCGCCGGATTGGCGTCGAGCGCCGATTTCTCGGCGGCGGTCGCGGCATGGGCGCCCGAAGCGCCGGAGATCGCGAGCAGCTCGCCATTCGGCAATGCGGCCTGCTTCAGCAGCGCGGCGATCTCACCGTCGAGTTCGCCCCGCCGGCGCTTGGCACGGCCGGACAGGATCGGGCCGAGTTCCGCATAGATCTTCCGGCCACGGCTTTCCGCATGCTCGCGCTGCTCCAGAACGAGAAACGCGCCGCCGGATCCGGTCACCACGCCGCCGCCCTCGGCACCTTGCCTTTGCCAGACCGGCGTCCACGGACCGCGATGCAGGTAGCCGGCCAGTTCATAGCCGAGCAGCATGTCGGAGTGTTCGGTCTGGAAAGCGCCGCCGACCAGTATATGCGTCGACTGGCCGGAGCGGATGCGCGCGGCCGCCGTCTCGACAGCGGCAACGCCGGCACCTTCCTCGCCCATGAAGGTGCGCGATGATCCCGTCACCTTATGGACGATCGAGATGTTGCCGGCGAGCAGGTTGGAGAGCTGTGCCAGAAACAGCGTCGGGCGCAATTCCGTGGTAAGCTTCTCGTTGAGCAGCACGTCGCGGTCATTGCGGCTTTCCGATGCCGCGAGAATGGCCGCGTCGACCGCCTCGTCGCGCTCGCCGCCGCCGGCGGCCACCACCATGTCCATGGTCGCGCAGAGTTCGTCATTGCCCTTGATGCCGGCATCGTCGAGCGCAAGGCCGGCCGCATAGGTGCCGAGCCTCTGCCAGGTCTCCATCTGCCGCTGGTCGCCACGCTTGGCGATCTGCAGGTTCCAGTCGATCTCCGGCAGCGGGTGGACCGTATAGGGCGAGAAGCGCGAGGCCTCCAGAACCGGTTCAAGGCGCGGCTGGACGAGCTTTTGCCAATGCGCATCCGGACCCTCGCCCAGTGACGAGACAAGGCCGATGCCTGATATGACGACGTCGCGGGGGTTCATGGGCGGCTGTTGTGGGTGAGGGCGCGTCAAGCGCAGTGCTTAGATGGCGTTCTTGGCGGCGACGAGCGCGTCGATCTTGGCGCACAGGTTCTTCATGACGAAATAGTCGTCGGTCGAGGCCTTGCCGTCATTGACCTCCTGCGTCCACTTTTCCAATGGCACCTTGATGCCGAATTCCTTGTCAATGGCAAAGACGATGTCGAGGAAGTCGAGGCTGTCGATGCCGAGATCGTCGATGGTGTGGCTTTCGGGCGTGATCGTCTCGATGTCGATCTCGCTGGTGTCGGCGATGATCTTGGCGACTTTGTCGAACGTGGTGGACAAGGGCTTTTCCTTCGATTGCGGGCGGAATCTGTCCGCATGTGTTTTGGGCTGTCTAATCGGTTTTTCCGGGCAGGAAAAGGCCTGATACGCCGGGCGCAGATGGGATTGATGTTCTGGCAGAGCAAGATGAGATCGGAATCCAACCACGGCTTCTCGTGGCAGTGGCATTTCGGCAACACCTATCTCGCTCGACGCGAGGAGCGACCGGCCCGGTCAGAAGGTAACGCGGCCGAGCACGCGCAATCCGTCGCCTTGCGGCTCGACGACCACGGCTTCGCCTTCGCGCGGCGAGATGCCGGTCAATTCCTTGATGTCTTCGAGATGCGTGACCATGACCAGATTGTCGGAGCCGGAATAGCCGCGGATCTCTGCCAGGATCGCAGCGATCTGAGCGGCCTTCTCCTTTTCGTCGGTCTTCAGCAGGTCAAGCGGTGCGAACGGCTCCGGTTCGCTTTCGAAAGCTATGCGCGCGGTTTCGAGGCAGCGGCAATAGCGGCTGGACAGCACGCGCTCGACCGGTGCCGCGCGGGCGCCAAACAGCGCGCCGATCTTGCGCGCCTGTTGCTTGCCGCGCTCAGAGAGATTGACCTGGGTGGCGCATTTGCCGAGGTCGAAATTGGCCGCATCGGTGGTGCCGGTGACCATGGCATGGCGAAGCAGCACCACATGCCCGCCGTCGCGCAGCAGCGCCCAGCCGGCTTCCGTCGCATGGGCTGTGGCGGAAACGGCAAGCAACAGCAGCGCCAGCACAAATCGAAGCATCAGACATCCTTTTCGGGTGACCGGCAGGCAGGTCCCCGGTGACCGGCATATAGGGACGGCAAAGCCGGCTGAAAGACAAGCCGAGTGCAACCTGCGGCCGAGACGCCTATTTCTTCGCTATCTGCTTCTTCACCAGATCGATCTTGCGGTCGGTCAGCGGGATGGGGAGTGTATAGCCAGCATCGGTAAAGCCCTGCTTGGCGTTCTCGAAGAATTCGATCGCCTTTTGGTATTCGGCATTGCCACCGCCATAGCTGCCGCGGTTCCAGTGGACGTCGCCGAGATTGTTCTGCTCGAAGGCCCATTGCATCGGCTGGCTTTCGCGGGTGAAGACCTTGAGCGTTGCCTCGAAGGCGGCTTCGGCTTCGTCCAGATATTTGCCGGTGCGTTCGAGATTGCCTAGATTGATCAGGCTCATGCCGATGCCGTTCTGCGCGTTCGCCCAGTCGACGGGCGAGGTCTCGAAGGTCAGCACCTCCAGCGCTGCCCGGCGCGCGGCGATCGAAGCGGCCAGTTTGCGGGGATCGGCCTCGCTCATGCTCAGCCATTGCAGCGCCGAGCCTAGACCGGCCTGCGCCAGTGCCCATTGCCGCGGCGTCGTCTCGCGCTTGTATTCGCGAAGTGCATCGCGATAGGCCTCGATCGCCTCCTCGTAATGCACCGGCTTGTCGGTCACGCCGCCGAGCAGTTGCAGCGTGTTGCCGAGATTGTAGTGGGTCATCGCCCAGTCGAGCGGAAACTCCTTCTTGGTGTAGACGCGCCGTGCCGCCCGGTATGCGGCCGCCGATTGCTCAAGCCTGGCAGGATCGCGCGTGCGCTGGCCGAGCGTCTGGTAGATCGAGCCGAGATTGTTCTCCGCCGAAGCCCAATCCGTCGGAAAACGTTGGCGTGTGAATATGGTCAGCGCGTCGCCATAGGCGGCAGCCGCCTCTTCGAGCAGGCCGGTGCCGAGATCGAAACGGGCAGCACTGCTCAGCGCGTTACCCAGATTGAGACGGCTGCTCGCCCAGGAGAGCGGGAAGGTGTCGCGTGTGCGGATTTCGAGCGCGGCGCGGAATGCCGCGGCTGCCTCGTCGATTTTTGCCTTGTCGTTGCGTTGCGTGCCGAGAGACACCAGCGTGTTGCCGAGATTGTTCTGGACCATCGCCCACTGAACGGGCGCCTTTTCGCGCGTGTATTCTTCAAGCGCCAGCCGGTAGGCGGCCTCGGCCTCGGTCAGGCGCTCGCCGTCCGGTTCGCGCTCCGAAAGCGCGTAAAGCGCAAGGCCAAGGTTGCTTTGCGAGGCGGCCCAGTCCAGCGGGACTTTGTCGCGGGGCCGCTTCTCCAGCGTGGCGCGCATCGCCACCACCGCCTCATTCAGGCGTTTCGGGTCGCTCTCGCGTTCGCCGATCTTCAACAGCACATTGGCCAGGTTGTTCTGGGCCGCGGCCCAGTTGATGTCGTCCTTCTCGCGCTCGAACACGGCAAGCGAATCGCGAAAGATTTTCGCTGCCTCTTCCAGCCGGTCGGTTTCGCGCTCGCGCTCGCCGATCGTCTGCAGCACCACCGCCATGTTGTTGCGGGTGATCGCCCAGTCGCGGTTCTGCTCGCCATTGGGGATGAAGTTCAGGATGACGCGGTAGGCGTCGATAGCGTGCTGCAGCGCTTGCCTGTCGCCGGTGGCGTTGCCATGCGCGTTGAGCGCTTCCGCCTCCTGGTTCTTGTAGTTCCAGCGCAGCCTGTCGTCCCATCTCTCGACCAGCGAGAAGGCCTCGCCGTAGTCGTTGGCGGCCGACAGATAGTCGAAGACCAGCGCCGAAGCGTCGGCGCGCCTGGCATAGATCGCCGCGTCGGCAAGACGCTTCTGCCTGACCAGATCCTCTGCCCGATCGACCACGCCGCTGGCCTGCTCGACCCGGCCCACCGCCTGGTCGAGGAAGTTGCGCGCGGTGACGATGGCGCCCTGGCCGATCGCTTTGTCGGCCGAGGCGACGAGGCGGCTGATCTCGGGGTCGTCGGTGCGCAGCGCGTTGCGCTCGGAGATCATCTTCTTCAGGCGCTCGGCCTGCGCATCAAGCAGCTTTTGCAGGTCGGTGGGGTCCTCCGGCATCTTTTCGGTGCCGAGCGCCTTCAGCACGCCATAAAGCGCGTCGAGCGGCACGCCGTCCTGCAGCGAGGCCAGTTCGACCTGTGCCCGCTTGGGGTTCGGCAACTCGGCGATCGTCAGCAGCAATTGCCGCCGCTCGCCGGTGATCAGGTCGTCGTCGCCGGTCGGCTCCTGCGGTGCAACGCCGAAATAGAGCAGCCGGCGCAGGCTTTCATTGACCCATGGCCGCTGCCTTGCCTTGGTGTCGAGATAGACCTCCTCGGTCACCATGCGCATGACCGAGCCGAACTCGGTGCCCTTCATTGCCGCTAGGTGGCGCAGAAGTGCCGCTGCGTAGGGGCTGTTTTCGCCGACGATGCCGTCGAGTGCCGGCCGCCCCGGCTCGGCGGCAAAGCCGATCACCGTTCCCAGATTTTCCGTCGCGGTCGCGTTTGCCAGTGCCCTGGCACCGCGCACCGGCTCCAATCCGCCGGCGCTGATCGGGGAGGCCGAGGCCGTCGGCGCCCGGCGCAGCACCGCATCCGCCGGAAACGGGTTGGTGCGGCAGGCATCGAGCAACATGATCGTTACCGGCACGGTCGTCTTCAATTCGTCCATGACGGCGGAGATCGGCACCAGGGCCTGATCGGCGTCCTTCAATGAAGAAACGTCGGCGTCGACCGGCACCAGATAGTTTTCGCCGCCGGCCTCGATGCCGTGGCCGGAATAGTAGATCAAGGCGACGTCGGCGTCCTCTGCATCCTCGGCGAAACGCTCGAGGTCGCGCTTCAGCTTTGCCGTGTCGCGGTCGGTTACACTGCGCGCGTCGAAGCCGAGGTCGGTCAGCATCTTGGCGATGTCGCGGGCGTCGTTGGCGGGGTTGGGAAGAGCCGCTATGTGCTGGTATTTCGACTGGCCGACGATCAGCGCCACACCCTTGAGGCTCGCCGGCTCCGCGGCATGAGCCGAGGTCACCACGAGGCAAAGCATGGCGCCGACGAAAGCCGTCAGCCACGCCTGCTTGAAGAAGTGCTGATTTCCGACAAGGCCCATTCGCCGCGTGTCCCCCGACAACCCTGTATAGCGCTGGCATCCAACCATGAGCAAATTCGGGCAAGATCCGAGCGGCCGGATTGTTGGCCGGTACATTCGCGAGGGAAGGGCGATTGCGCCGCGCTCAGGGCTCGCCTATCACGGGAAAAATGTCTCCGCTTACCGAAACCGTCCTCTTCGTCTTCAGTCTCGTCGGGCTCGGCTATCTTGCCGGGTTGACCGGCTATTTGAAGCCGGCGAGCGGCGAGGGCGTATCCGAATTCGCCATCAACGTGGCAATGCCGCTTTTGCTGTTCCAGACCATGGTAAAGGCCGATTTCCACGGCGTGGCGCCGTGGTCGCTGTGGGGCGCTTATTTCGCGGCGGTCGCGCTCACCTGGGCCACCGGCCATCTGGTTGTTACGCGCATCTTCGGGCGGGACGCCCGCGCCGGCGTCGTCGGCGGCGTATCGTCGTCCTTCTCCAACGTCGTCCTGCTCGGCGCGCCCTTCATCATCGGCGTGTTCGGGCCGGCCGGGTTCGAAGTGCTGTCACTGCTCGTCTCCATTCACCTGCCGGTGATGATGATGGCCTCGATAATCCTGTTCGAGATGTTCGGCCGCGGCGGCAGCGAGCCTGTGCATCCGGTCCGTGTCGTCAGGAGCTTTCTCAGGAGGGTAATCATCAATCCGCTGATCATCGGCATACTGGCCGGGCTGGCGTGGCGCTTCACCGGTGCGCCGCTGCCGGTGCTTGCGACGCGGCTGAGCGACGCGCTGGCCGGCACGGCCGCCCCGGTTGCGCTGTTTGCCATGGGGCTCAGCCTGCGCCGCTTTGGCATCTCCGGCAATGTAAGGCCGGCGCTGGCGCTGTCGGCGCTGAAACTGTTCCTGATGCCGGCGCTGGTTCTCGGCCTGGTGTGGCTGATCGGCCTGCCGCCATTGACGGCCAAGGTGGCGGTGATGGTTGCGGCGTTGCCGTCCGGCATCAATTCCTATCTCATCGCGGTGCAGTTCAACACCGGCCAGGCGCTGGCGTCGAACCAGATGACCATCGCCACCGCCTGTGCTGTCGTGACCACTGCGTTTTGGCTGACGGTGGTCGTCCATGTTTTTGGGTAGGGTATGTCGATATTCAGGTGATGCCGGCCTGCGAATGGCGGTTTCCTGCGCTTCCGGTACTCACGGACCCGAATGTCCGCTCCGTTCCGGTTCTCGGAACCCACCCTTCTCGACTCGGCCTGACCTGAATCTCAACATACCCTGGAGCCTTGGCTGCATCGCTCTCGCTTTGGCTGGCCCAAACCCTATATGCCATCTTGTGATTGCTTGCGGGGCTTGCCCTGGGCTAAGAGCAGTGGCTCTAGCGATGCTATCGCGCACGTCCATTCACGAAATCAGCGACCGGCCCGCCAGGTGCCGAACGGAGGCGAGATCATGCTTCAGAAAACCAGCCATTTCATGCGGCAGGCCAATCTCATCAATGGCGAATGGGTGCAGGCCGATTCAGGCCAGACGATCGACGTCAACAATCCTGCCACCGGCCTCAAGATCGGCACAGTGCCGAAGTCGGGCAAGGCCGAGACCCGCCGCGCCATCGAAGCCGCCGACGCTGCTTTCCAGACATGGCGCAAGACCACCGCGCTCGAACGCTCGAAGCTGTTGCGCAAGCTGCACGACGCGATGATGGACAATCAGGACGTGCTGGCCGAACTGCTGACCATCGAGCAGGGCAAGTCGCTGTTCGAATCGAAGGGCGAGATCGGCTCGGCCGCGTCCTACATATTGTGGTTCGCCGAAGAGGGCCGCCGCACCTATGGCGACGTCGTTCCGTCGCCCTGGGCGGACCGCCGTATCCTGGTGACCAAGGAGCCGGTCGGCGTCATCGCCGCCATTACGCCGTGGAATTTCCCATCCTCGATGTTGGCCCGCAAGCTTGGCCCGGCGCTTGCCGCCGGCTGTACCGCCGTGGTCAAGCCCGCGTCGCAGACGCCTTATTCCGGCCTTGCCTGGGGCGCGCTTGCCGAGGAAGTCGGCTTCCCCAAAGGCGTAATCAATATCCTGACCGGCGCCGCCGGTGAGATCGGCGACGAGATCTGTGCCAACCCGCTGGTCAAGAAGATCACCTTCACCGGCTCGACGGAGGTCGGCAAGATCCTGATCCAGAAGTCGTCGGTGACCGTCAAGAAAGTGTCGATGGAGCTCGGCGGCAATGCGCCGTTCATCGTCTTCGACGACGCCGACATCGAGCGGGCCGTCGCCGGCGCCATCACCGCCAAGTACCGCAATTCCGGCCAGACCTGCGTCTGCACCAACCGCTTCCTGGCGCAGGCCGGCATCTATGACCAGTTCGTCGAAAAGCTGGCTGCTGCGAGCAACGGGCTGAAGGTCGGTTCCGGCCTCGAGGAGGGTGTCCAGCAGGGACCGCTAATCGATGAGAAGGCGGTGGAGAAGGTCGAGGAGCTGATTGCCGACGCTACTGCCAAAGGCGGCAAGGTCGTCGCCGGCGGCAAGCGCCACGCGCTCGGCGGCTCGTTCTTCCAGCCGACAGTGATCGCCAATGCGACGCCGAAGATGCGCTTCATGAAGGAAGAAATCTTCGGCCCGGTAGCACCGGTATTCAAGTTCGAGACCGAGGAAGAGGCCGTAGCACTCGCCAACGACACCGAGTTCGGCCTGGCCTGCTACTTCTACACCGGCGATCTCGGCCGCGCCTTCCGGGTCATGGAAGGGCTGAAATACGGCATGGTCGGCGTCAATGAAGGGCTCATCACCACCCCTGAAGCGCCGTTCGGCGGCGTCAAGGAATCGGGCCTCGGCAAGGAAGGCGGCCATCAGGGCATCGAGGATTATCTCGACACCAAATATGTCTGCATCGGTGGACTTGGTCTCTAGAAGCCTGATGCGGTAATACCGAAAACGACCCTGGGCCGCTTCGAAAGGCCAGGCTGGCATCGAGCAGCGAACTTGCGAGCATGGCAATGAAGGACGGCGAGGTTTTCGGCACGACGCAGGCGGGCGAGGCCGTCCGCCGCTTCACCATCCGTGGTGGCGGCCTCACCGCCAACATCATCGGGCTGGGTGCGATCATCCAGGATCTGCGTCTGGCCGGGCACGACGCGCCGCTGGTGCTCGGCTATGATCGTTTCGAGCACTATGAGACTGACACCGCCTTCTTCGGCACCGTCGTCGGGCGCTATGCCAACCGTATCCGCGACGGCCGCTTCACGCTTGCCGGCAAACGCTATCAGACCGAGCGCAATTTCCTCGAAAAGCACACGCTGCATGGCGGTTCGCAAGGTTTTTCGCGCCGGGCCTGGGCGGTTTCGCTGCATGGCAGGGATTTTGTCACGCTGACCCTGCACGACCCCGACGGCACGATGGGCTTTCCCGGCGCGCTCGACGTGACCTGCACCTACCGGCTGAAGATCCCCGGCACGCTCAGCGTCGAACTGACCGCCACCTGCGAGGAGCCGACGCTCTGCAACCTCACCCAGCATTCCTATTTCAACCTGGATGACGGCGGCGCCGGCGACATTCTCGACCACCGGCTGATGCTGAATGCCGGCGCTTATCTTCCTGTCGACGCCGATCTGATCCCGACAGGCACGGTCAAGCCGGTCGACGGCACGCCTTTCGACTTTCGCCAGGCGCGGCCGCTGCGCATGGAGACCGAGGGCGAACAGCTCCCCTATGACCAGAATTTCTGCCTCGCCTCGACGCGCGGGCCGCTGAAACAGGCATCATGGGCGCAGGGCGCGAATTCCGGCGTCGAGATGGAGCTCTGGACCACGGAGCCGGGTGTCCAGCTCTATACCGGCCAGTATCTGGCGCCGTCTTCGCCTGGATTGGGTGGGCGTGAATACAAGGCCTTTTCGGGCTTCTGCCTGGAGCCGCAAATCTGGCCGGATGCGCCGAACCGGCCGTATTTCCCGCAAGCCACACTGTGGCCCGGGCAGATCTACCATCACGTGACGGAATACCGGTTCAGGCTGCCTTAGGGTTGGACTGCCGCTGCCGAAGCGTACGACTCGAGCGTCGCGAACATGCCCAACGTAGCGCCTCGGGATGATAGTGTCCTGAAGGTTCTGCAAAAGCTCTGGAGAGAGAACAGCTCTTGGCCTGAGGCAACGGGCTGCCATGGCACGCTGGTGACGTTTCGACCACCGATTCCCGTGGAAGGGGAGTGCCATGACCAGTCGAGAAATAGGCTGAGCAGAGGGCGAGTTGAAAGCGTCGCTGTCGTCGGATGAGGACGGCTTTCGCAAGGTCTTGCAGATTGTGGTGCAGGAGGCTTTGGAGGCCGAGATGACGCAGGCCATCCAGGAACTTACCAAGAGCAATCAGTAACGCACTTCGTCGACCCGCAAACCGGCTTGAATGTCATTCGCGATAGTTCAGGAAATCTCCTGTCTTGATGGAAGCTCAGTCCCAAGCAGTTAGAATATGTCTTGACGACCGGAAAACTGGGAGGCGAACAATGAGCAGCGTATCTGGCGAATACCGTGCGTTGGTTGAAACTTTTCTCGCAGGGGAAATAGATGCTCCTAAGTTGGTAGAAATTTACTTAAAGAAATTTAAGAATGAGACGCGAGCCATCCCAGAGCAGGAGTTTAAGGTGATAGATGAGATCTTTGCTGGCATTGACTCATATACTTCCGATATCAGCTTGATTAGAGAGAATCCTAGATTCTATCTTGACGAAGCGCAACTGAGAGTAAAAGTTGCGGAGGCCCTAGACCGGCTCCCATAGGCTTACCGGCTGCCCGGCGGACACGCCAACGTCATCGCTGAATGCAACGCCATTTTTGCAGAGCTTGACGCACACAACTCTCGAGATCCCTAGTCTGCGGCAGAGCTTCAGCCATCTGGCGGGTATCTCAGAACCGGCTGGAGCGTTCTTTCGGCTGAGGCGACTTCAAGCCCTGACAGGAGCATGCCGGATCAGCAGGAAGTCGCGCGGCGGTCTCCAGCGCGACCCGCGAGGCTGTCATTGAGAGATTGGGCAGCACGTCCTCCTGCAGCAATTTCTGGCGATTGCGATCCATATAGTCGTTGAAGCCCGCCGTCACGAACGCGCAAGGCACGAAACACGCGCCGATCTCGCGCGACAAGGTCGCCTCAGGGGCGATGGAATGGTTGAGTACATCCGCCCCCATGCCCCGATACGCCAAGGCTTCGGCTGGCGTTGTCAGCCGGGGCCCATAACAGTGGGCAGCCACCAACTGCTGTTCGATGCCATAAACGCGGCATTCGGCTGGCCAATGACGGCGGGCCGTTTCGACCAGAACCGCCGCACATCTTGGACACACGATTTGCTTGCCCGAACAGTCAAAGCTCTGGCGGTCAGGCAACAGTGAAAACGGGGTCTGCGTCAGTTCGATGATGTCGGCGGTCACCACCATGTCGCCCGGCTGGATCGCCTTGTTGACGGCGCCAACCGTCGAGCAGGCGAGAACTTGCCGTACACCCGCCCGCATCAATACCCAGAACGCGCGGCGATGACAGGAATGGTCAATATGGTCGCGGGGATTGCCGTGCGAATACATGCACAGAGCGCGCTTTGCTCTCCCGTCGGCAGTAATCGACGCGTCGAACTCGAGCAGCTTCCAGTTGTCGGTACGACCGAAAGGCGTTTCAAAACTCATGTCGCGCCGCAAGGTACGCACACCATCGAATTCGACATCTTCCGGGAAGGCAAGCCCCCAGTTTGCCGACCCGGTGATGATGGCCAACCCTACCTGAGGGATGTCCGTCGAATGATCCGTCAGATCGTCGGCTGCATGGTAATTGGTGGGCATGTTTCCAGTCTCGGTCAGGATTTTTGGCGAAGGGTCACAATCAGGACCACGGCCACGACGATGACGGTCCACAATGTCGAGATCGCCGCAATGGTCGGATCGATCTGATCGCGCAGCGACAGGAACATAAGCTTCGGCATCGTGCTATTGCGACCACTTGCGATGAAGATCGAAATCACCGACTCGTCGAGCGAAGTCAGGAACGCCATCAATGTCGCTGACAGCAAGCTGATCCGAAGTTGCGGAACGATGATTCCGCCAATGGACCTGGCCCAGTTTGCACCGAGGCTGCGCGCCGCCTGAACCTGGTTCCAGTCAAAGCGGGCGAGAGCGGGTAGCAACACAATGCAGGCGACCGGAACGGCCAGCACCACATGTCCGACCAGCACACCGAATAGCGTTCCGATCAGATGTTGTGCGGCCAACACAAAGAAGAGACCGATCGCAAGCAGGATACCTGGGGTGATCGAGGGGGTCAGCAGGACGCTCTGGATGGCCGTAGCGGTCTTTCCGCCCAGCCGATTCATTGAAATGCAGGCGAGCAGCGCGAAGGGTACCGCGATCAACGCCGTCAACGTCCCAAGGATCAAACTCGTTCTGAGCGCGGCCATCCACGTTGCCGAGCCGAAGAAGTTCTCGTACCAGCGCAACGAGTAGGCGTGCGGCGGAAACTCGAGAAGATTCGACGCCGAAAAGGAAAGCGGCACCACCACGAGCGTCGGCAGCATCAGAAATGCCATGACAAGAGCGGCAAAGCTCCAGAGCAAAATGCGGGCGAGCCTGTTTTGCGGATAGGCTTCAAGCATGGGAGGCTTCCACGGTGTTCTGGGCCACCATACGGCGTGCCGCCAGCAACATCACACCGATCAGCGACATAAGAACGAGGAGCAGAATGCCCAGGACGCTTGCCGACCCCCAGTCCTGAAAGGTCGATAGTGTACGCTCGATCCGGGTAGAGAGCGGATTTACCTTGCCGCCGCCAAGCACCGCCGGCGTGATGAAAAAACCTATGGCGTAGATGAGGACGATGATCGAACCCGAGAAGATGCCGCCCGCCGAAAGCGGCATAATGACTGTGCGGATGACCTGCCTGAGAGTGGCTCCCATGCTCGCAGCCGCGCGAATGAGATTTGGGTCGATATCGCGCATCGCAGCATAAACAGGCAGCAGAAAAAGTGGCAGCATGTAGTGCACCATGCCGATGAGCGTTCCCGTGAAGTTGTAGACCAGCGGCAATGGCTCCGCCGTCAGGCCTGAACCGGTCAAAGCCGCGTTGATCAGGCCGTCGCGCCGCAAGAGCACGAGCCAACCATAGGTACGCACCAGAATAGAGGTCCACAGCGGCAGCATGACGAACGCCATGAGCACGTTGGCCAGCCTTGGTCTGACGCTGGCCAGAGCCAGCGCCAGAGGAGTGCCGAGGAGAATGCAGGCCGCCACCGTACCCAAGGACAGTTCGAGGGTCGTGACGAGCGCCGACCACGTCAGTCCGCTCGAAAGGACCTTCTCGTAGTTGCCGACGGTGTACTCACCCCCGGTGGTCAGGAAGGATTGCCGGATGATCCAAAGGATGGGCAGTATCGCCGCCAGTCCAACGATGAACAGCGCCGGGAGCGAAAGTGAAAGAAAAAACCGCCGCTCGCGCCGCGCATCCGCCGCGAGCGCCGGGTCCCGGACGACGGTCACGCCATCGCTCCCGGTATCGCGTGAACCTTCGCTGCCGGTGCATATGCGGTCATCCGCTGACCGGCGGCAAGCTCGGCGCAGCCGCCGGCCAGCGCTGCCGGAATGCAGACAAGAACCTCTTGCCCGGCGTCAAGCGCCAGCGTCAAAAGCCAGTTCTCGCCGCGGAACGCTTTGGCGCGCAGTATTCCTTCGAGAGCCACTCCGTCTCCCCCGACGAGCTTCGCATCAAGATGGAAGCTTTCGGCGCGGATCATCAGAGTTTCGCGTGATGCTTCGGCGCCGTCGATTCTGCGCGCTGAGCCCGGGGCCACAATGTTGGCCTCGCCCATGAACTCCGCGACGAAGCGGGTCGATGGACGATCATAAATCCGCTGCGGCGTATCTATCTGCTGGATGCGGCCAGAATTCATCACCGCAATCCGGTCAGACGTAATCAGCGCTTCGCGCTGGTCGTGGGTTACATAGATCGTGGTGATCCGTAGATGATCATGCAGACGCCGGATCTCATACTGCATGGTCTCGCGCAGGTTCTTGTCGAGCGCCGACAGCGGCTCGTCCATCAACATCACGCGCGGTTCGAAGACGATAGCCCGCGCCAATGCCACCCGTTGACGTTGGCCGCCGGATAGTGCGGCAACATTGCGCTCCGCCAGGCCATCCAGCTTCACGCGGGCCAAGGTATCAAGCGCCCGCTGACGCGCCTCCGCTCTCGGTACCTTGCGCAGCACCAGCGGATACGCGACGTTCGCCAGGACGTTCATGTGGGGAAACAAGGCGTAATTCTGGAATACTATGCCGATGTCTCGTTTGTTGGGCGGCAGGCGGGTGATGTCTCGATCGCCCAGGAAAAGTTTACCGGAATCCGGCCGGACAAAACCGGCCAGAGCCATGAGTAAAGTCGTCTTGCCCGATCCCGATGGCCCTAGCAGGGTGAGGAATTCGCCAGCCTGAATGTCGAGCGAAACATCATCCAGTGCGACGTAGGCCCCGTAAGCCTTGTGCACGCTTTCGATGGTGATCGCGAGCGACTTCATCATGTGCTCCAGCCTTGAAGCGCGTCGCGTTCGACCGGCTTCACGCGACGCGCTTCAGGTTCTTGTTTTCATGCATGTCGTTGTCGCGCGCTGCACATTTTTGCGCGACATGCGTCAGAGCTGAGAGTCAGCGAGCCATCATTTCATCGAAGGCTCTTTGGGCAGCCTCGCCATTCTTGACCCACCATTCTGAATTGGAAAACACCGAAGTGCCAGCATTTTCAGGCGCGGTCGCAAGTGTCTTCAGACGGTCCGCGGGAATAAGTCCACCCTCATATGCCGCAGGATTGACTGGGCCATAGGCAATGAAATCGGTCAGCTTGGCAACCCGCGCGGGCTGCGTCATCGCTGCAATGAGCTTCATCGCGGCTTCCTTGTTCGGCGCTCCCTTCGGCACCCCAAGACAGTCCGTGCCGATGACCGAACCCTTGAACGTGTAGTCAGCCGCGCCGCCATCTGCTTTCACGGTTTGGGCGCGTCCGTTCCAGGTAATGACCAAATCCGCCTCACCGTCTTTCAGCAACTGCGCGGACTGGGCGCCCGAGGTCCACCACACGGCGACGTTTGGTTTAATCGCTTCAAGCCGCTTGATGGCGCGCTCTAGCCCTTCCGGCGTGCTGAGCACGGAATAGACGTCCGCCGGTGGCACGCCATCGGAGAGAAGCGCGATCTCGATCGAGTCTTGCGCATTGGCGCGCAACGCGCGACGGCCAGAAAATTTGGCAACATCCCAGAACTCCGCCCACGTCTTCGGCGGGTTCTCGCCATAGGTCTTGGTGTTCCACGACATGACGGTGCCATAGGAATCGAACGGATAGCAGTAGTCGGACTTTGCACCCTCCGGCACGGATTTCGGATCGATGATCTTGTAGTCGAGCGGCTCCAGCAGCGATTGCGCGGCCGCCTGCGCCCCTTCCGGCGAACCCAGGTGGACGATATCGGTCGTGACTGCACCCGAGGTAACCTGCATCTTCAGGGCGGCCAGGCCGTCGCTCTGCGTCTCCTCGCGGACATCATAGCCAAGCTCTTTTGCAGCCGGGCCCCACATGGCCTCCTTGATGGCGTTGCCATAGTCGCCGCCCGCGGTCGTGATGGTGACCGTCTGCGCATGCACGGGCAGGGCAGCCGAGATTGCGAATGCTGTTAAGGAAATGCGTAGCCAGGACATAGGTTCTCCTCCCCAACTTTTATGGAATATCGCTTGAAAGAGCCATTATTTTGTAATCGTAACGTTACGATTGCATCTGGATACGCTAGAGTCAAGCTGCTTCCTATGGGAGTTCGGATTGACTGGGATGTCGAATTCGGTAACGCTGTGGCGGTCAGCAAATCAGCCGGCGCTTTCGCAAATGAAGTCGGGCGAACAATGGCCAATCTAAAGCAGATCGCCGCGGAACTTTCCCTCTCGGTGACCACGGTGTCCCGCGCTCTGAAGGATGGGCCGGAAGTGCAGCCCTCGACCATAGCCCGCGTCAAGGAGGCGGCTAAGCGGGTCGGCTATTTACCAAATCACTATGGTCGCGCGCTCAAAACCGGTCGAACGCAGACGCTGACGGCGGTGCTCCCGATGGAGACACGAGACCATCTGTCCGATCTGTTGAAGCTTCCTTTGATCGAAGGCATGACGCTGGCGGCGCGGCAAGCCGGTTATAGTCTGTCCATCTATTCCACCACTCCCGACGACGATCCCGTTGAGAGTGTGCAGCGGCAGCTTCAGGCGCGCAGTGCAGACGGCCTGATCATCACACGCCTGGTGTCGGCTGATCCGCGCGTCAGGCTGCTGCTGGATCAACGCATGCCATTCGTCGCGTTTGGAAGAACCGACCTGGATATCGCCTATCCCTATGTCGACGTCGACAATGAACAGATTGCCTACGAGGCGACCCGGCGGCTCATGGATAAGGGCTGTCGACGCATTGCGCTGCAACTTCTCGTTCCGGAGGACCGGGCGAGTGCCATGCGTCTTTCCGGGTATGGAAGGGCAATGGCCGAGGCTGGTATTCCGATCGACCAGTCGCTGATCGGTCATGGCATGTTCACCATGGAATCGAGCGCCGGCTGGTTCGATCGCTTGCTGGCGTCATCGGATCCGCCAACGGGCTTGGCGTGCGCCAACGAACTGGGCCTTCTGGGAGCGTTGCACGCTCTCGGCAAGCGGGGTCTTACAGCAGGCCGCGACGTCCACATCGTCACCCGCGACAGCACGCGGCTGGCACGCTTCCTGCCGGCAAAGATCGGAGTTCATTCCGTGGATATGGCGGGTGTTGGACGCAAACTTATCGAAGTCCTGGAGAGCCGGATCATCAATCCGCTTGGGCCGGTGGAGACAGTCTTGGTGCAAGGCAGATTTGAGCCGGCCGAATAGTCCGGGCGGCCCTCAGGAGGCCACCTCGTTTTGAACCGGCCGGATCAGCGCCTTTGCGGCAGCTGCTCCCGCCGCTAGGATACGATCCGATAATTCCGTTCCTTCCACGGCGCGCGCGAGTTGAAGCGCGCCGATGAGCGTTGCAAACATGCCCAACGCAGCGCCCTCGGGATCGTTCGTCTGCGGCAGAGCTTCAGCTATCTGGCGCACCAGGGATTGAGCGCGTTCGGCATAGAGGGCTCGCGTTTCAGGCGGCTGCCGCGCGATTTCCGGCAACAACGCGGCCGAAGCGCAACCCTTTCCAGGATTGTCCCGGTGCTCGGCCGATAGATACGTCTCTATGGCCATTTCCGGACCGCCGGCGGCCAATGCTTGCTGCACTTGATGCGACTGCGCGTCCAAGGCGGCCGCCACGCTTTCACGGACGAGCTCCGCCTTCGACTGGAAGTGCGGATAGAAGGCGCCGTTCGTCAGCCCGGCGTCGCTCATGATGGTTGCCAGCCCGGACGCCGCGATGCCGTCAGATCGAAAACGTTCGCCGGCGACCTCCATGATCCGGCTGCGTGACGCGTCTTTTCGGCCCTTTTCGTAGCGCATGGTCTTTCTTTCCTGTCCTGCTATTGCATTATGCTCATAATCTGATATTACGATCATAATTCAATTCGTGGAAATAAGCTAGACCTCTCGAACCTGGAACATCAAAAATGAATGGGAATTCTGAAAAGACCGCAATCGTGACCGGAGCCTCCTCGGGCATCGGCCGCGCCAGCGCCGAGGCCCTGGCACGGGCGGGTTTCACTGTCTTCGGGACAAGTCGCCGCAAGACCAGTGATGGTCCGGGCGGAGTGACCATGCTGGCATGCGACGTGACCGATGATGCGGCCGTCAATGCGCTCGTTGCTAACGTGCTCGCGCAGACCGGCCGGATCGACCTCATGGTCAACAATGCCGGTGTCGGTCTGCTAGGAGGCGCCGAGGAATCCTCGGTCGCACAGGTACAAGCCCTATTCGACGTCAATCTGTTCGGCGTCATGCGGATGACCAATGCGGTGTTGCCGTCGATGAGGCGGCGCGGCGACGGGCGCATCATCAATATCGGCTCGATTCTGGGACTGGTACCCGCGCCATACTCAGCTCATTACTCGGCGGTCAAGCATGCGCTCGAAGGCTATTCGGAATCGCTCGACCACGAGGTGCGCGCCTTCAACGTCCGCGTTTCCGTCATCGAGCCGGCATTCGTCCGCACCGTCTTCGACCAGAACGGCATCGAGCCGGATTCGCTGTTGAAGGAATACGATCGGGCTCGAGCCGGGCTCAAGGCGCTGCTGGGCGATGTGATGCCCAAGGCCGATCGGCCGGAAGTGGTGGCGGATGTGGTTGTCAAGGCAGCGACCGATGCCCGTCCGCGACGGCGCTATACCGCTGGCAAGGCAGCGCGCCAGGTCAGCCTGCTGCGCCGCTTTGCCCCCGCGGGGATTTTCGACAAGAGCCTGCGCAAACAGTTCCGCTTGCCGGTCTGAACAACGGCGAGCCAGAGGATTTCACGCACATGCGACTAGCAACTACGACACATTTGGCCAGGCCCTACGAAACGGAGGCGCCAAGCATGACACATAGATCCAATCGGTCGCCGCGTTCACCGGCGTTGTTCCAGGACGCGCCAACGCGCTCCGTCGATGTCGGCGGCATAGCTTTTGCGTACAGGGAACTCGGGCCCAGGACGGGCGTGCCAGTGATCCTGCTCAACCATCTGGCTGCTCAGCTGGACAATTTTGATCCGCGCATCGTCGATGGCCTCGCTGCGACCCGGCGGGTAATTGCCTTCGACAATCGCGGCATCGGTGCTTCGGGTGGCAAAACTCCGTCGACCATTTCCGGCATGGCGCGGGATGCGGTCGCCTTTGTCCGGGCGCTGGGGTTCGAAGAAGTCGATCTCTTCGGCTTTTCACTCGGCGGCTTCGTGGCGCAAGAGATTGTGCTGACCGAGCCCAAGCTTGTGCGCAAACTCATCCTGGCTGGCACGGGGCCGGCCGGTGGGCAAGGCATCGACAGGGTGACGCCGCTGACGATCGTGGACATGATCAAGGGCGCGCTGACTTTTCGGGATCCGAAGTACTATCTCTTCTTCACAAGAACGCCGAATGGACGCCGCGCCGCAAACGCATTTCTGGAACGGCTGAAGGAGCGCCGGAATAACCGGGACAGGGCGATATCGCTGAGCGCGTTCGGCGCGCAACTCAAGGCGATCAAGGCCTACGGACTCCAGGCGCCTCAAGACCTGAGCACCATCCGCATTCCCACTTTGGTTGCGAATGGCGACCAGGACAGGATGGTGCCGAGCAGCAATACCTACGATCTCGCAGGGCGTATCCCGGGGGCGCATCTGGTCATCTATCCGGATGCCGGGCATGGCGGGGTATTTCAGAACTACGCCGATTTTGTCCCGAAAGCCCTGTCCTTCCTCGAGGCTGAGGCCTTGCCGCAGGGCGGCTATGCAGCTGAAAACGTTCGGCTTGTTTCGTCCCCGAACAGCAACAGACATTCTTAGAAAGTAACTGCCATGAAGGCATTCGTTGTCGATAAGTATAATAAAAAGGGCACCCTGCGGCTGGCCGAAATGCCGGAGCCGGAGCTCGAGGACAGCGATGTCTTGGTCGAGGTCCATGCCGCAGGGGTGAACCTGCTCGATTCCAAGGTCAAAACCGGAGAATTCAAGCTCATCTTGCCCTACCGCCGGCCCTTCATCCTGGGCCATGACGTGGCTGGGAAGGTTATCCGCGTGGGATCGAAAGTCAGCAAGTTCAAGGCCGGCGACGAGGTCTATGCGCGGCCGCGCGATGGCCGGATTGGGACATTCGCCGAATTCATTGCGGTGAATGAGGCCGACGTAGCCTTGAAGCCCGAGAATCTCAGTATGGAAGAGGCGGCGTCGATTCCCCTGGTCGGTCTCACCGCCTGGCAGATGCTCATCGAACGGGCAAACCTGAAGAAGGGACAGAAGGTCTTCATTCAGGCTGGTTCCGGCGGCGTCGGGACATTTGCTATTCAGTTAGCCAAGCACCTCGGCGCGACCGTTGCGACAACCGCGAGCGCGGCGAGTGCCGATCTGGTCAAAAGTCTCGGCGCCGATGTCGTCGTCGACTACAGGAAAGACGACTTCGAGAAAGTTCTGTCGGGCTACGATGTCGTCTTGAACAGCCAGGACGCCAAGACACTGGAAGAATCCCTGAGCGTGCTGAAACCGGGTGGCAAGCTCATCTCCATCTCCGGTCCACCGGATCCCGAATTTGCCAGGGAAAAGGGACTGAACTTGATGCTGAGGCTGGTGCTGCGCTTCCTGAGTCGCGGAATTCGGGCCAAAGCCAAGCGCCTTGGCGTGCAGTTTTCGTTCCTTTTCATGTGGGCGCAGGGCGATCAGCTGAGCAAAATCACCGCTCTCATCGAAGCCGGCGCGATCCGCCCGGTTGTGGATCGGGTCTTTCCATTCGAAGCGACCAATGACGCCCTGGCCTATGTCGAAACAGGACGCGCCAAGGGCAAGGTCGTCATCAAGGTCAGATAGCAGTTGCCTCGAACGCTGCCCTCAGCGTCTCGAACGGCGCCAGGGCGCCGCGCACCTGCACGACGGCGGCGGCGACGCGATGGGCGCGCAGCACCGCCTCTGCCGGGGCATGGCCGGCAAGTCGGGCGGCGAGGTAGGCGCCGTTGAAGGAGTCCCCGGCGCCGGTGGTGTCGACCGGGGTGGCGACGTGTACCGCCGGCACCGATTGCAAGGTTCCGTTTTGCGCGATCAGCGCCGGTTCCTCGCCGTTCTTGACGACGACTTCGCCGACCAGCTTTCGCAGCCGTTCGGCTGTTTTCTGAGGTGTCGTATCACCAAACAGCATCTGCTCGTCGGGAAAGGTCGGGAGCGCGATGTCGGCGACGGCGAGCGCCTCGAGGATCGCGGCCTGCGCTTCCTCGCTTTGGCGCCATAGCCGCGGCCGGTAATTGGGGTCGAAGGCAATCAGCGAGCCGGCCGCGCGCGCCTTGGCCACGGCCGTCAGCAGCACCGTGCGTGCGTCGTCGTCGAGGATTGCCAAAGTTATACCGGAAAAATAGACAAGCGCCTGGTTTTCAAGGCTTTTCTGCAAGGCAGCTGGGTCCGAAGCCAACTGCCTTGCGGCCGCATCGGCCCGCCAATAGGTGAAAGAACGTTCGGCGCCGGTCAGCGTGATCGCATAGAGGCCGGGGCGGGCGCCCGCTATCACCGGGCTGGCGCCGATGCCGATGCCGCTCTCGGCCAGGAACTTGATCTGGTCGCGTGAGAACGGGTCGTCGCCGAAGGCCGACACATAGGTCGCCGGCCGCTCGCCGCTCAAGGCATGCAGCGCCCACAAAGTGTTGAACGTGTCGCCGGCAAAGCCCATGCGCCAGTTCGGCCCGGCCTGGCCCGAAAGCTCTAGCATGCACTCGCCGATCGAGGCGATGCCGTTTCCTGCCATGAAGCACTCCTCCATCCTGCAATTGCGGTGCTGTAGCTTTTTGCAGCCGGCAGCGCCATGCTTGGCGACGGCGGATTCTTGCACTGGGCGCGATTTCCCACAGGGGCGTGGGACGCGATCTGCCCAGCGAAACGTTATCCGCAGAACAGGAATGGGTTTGGCATCGTTATGGCGTTATCTTCTTGGAGGCCTCGGCCTGGCTGCCTTGCTCGCCGGCGTGCTGGCAATCGTCTATCTGACGGCGCCGCATGCACCGCAACCAAGCTCGGACGTCGGCCGTTCCAAGACGACGGCGAACAAGCTGTTCGTGGCGACTTTCGAGCCCGAGAAAGGCGTCATCCGGCAGGGCGAACTGGAATCCTGGCTGCTCACGCTCAAAACCGTCGAGGGTGCGCCGGTGGAAGGTGCTGCGATAACGATTTCCGGCGGGATGCCGCAGCACAAGCACGGTCTGCCGACCAGCCCGCAGGCGACCGATTACCTCGGCGCGGGGTGCTATCGCATCGACGGGGTCAAATTCACGATGAGCGGGTGGTGGCAATTGCATTTTGCCATTTCCGCTGCGGCCGGTTCGGACACTGTCGTCTTCAATGTGGTGCTGTGAGCCACTGATGAGCCGGTTTCCCAGTCTTCTCGCGTTGCTGGTGGTGGCCGTGCTTGCCGGCTGCGGCAGACCGGAGTTTTCCGATGCCGAAAAGCAGACCATCGCCTCGCTGGCCCTGTCCAAGCTGCCGCCGCTGAAGCCCGATACCACCAATCGCTTCGCCGATGTGCCGGCCGCCGCGGCACTCGGCTCGACGCTGTTTTTCGACACCGGGATGAGCGGCGACGGCACGGTATCGTGCTCGACCTGCCACAAGATCGACCGGCAGTTCCAGGACGACCTGCCGCAAGCGGTCGGCGTCGGCCGCACCAACCGTCGTACCATGCCGCTGGCCGGCGTCGCGCATGATCCCTGGTTCTTCTGGGACGGGCGGCGCGACAGCCTGTGGGCGCAAGCGCTGACACCGCTCGAAAATCCGCTGGAGCAGGCCGGCAGCCGCGCCGCCTTCGCGCATTACATCAAGGCCCGCTTCGGCGAGCGCTACGAGCGCATCTTCGGGCCGCTGCCGGACCTTTCGGGCGTGCCGGCCAATGCCGGCCCGCTCGGCACCGATGCCGAGAAGGCGGCCTGGAACGCCATGCCCGCCAGCCAAGCCGAGGAGGTCAACCGCGTCTTTGCCAACATCGGCAAGGCGATCGCCGCCTTCGAGCGCTCGATCGCGCCGCCGCAGACACGCTTCGACCGCTTTGCCATCGACCTGGCTGCGGGCGCCGAGCCGAAAGGCGACGCCGCCTTTTCGCCGGAGGAAATCCTCGGCCTGAAATTGTTCATCGGCAAGGCCAATTGCGTGACCTGCCACAACGGCCCGCGTTTTACCGACGGCAGCTTCCACAACACCGGCGTGCCGCCGGTCGCGGGCCTGCCGCCGGATCGCGGCCGCGTCGAGGCGGTGGCGCAGGTCGAGGCCGATCCGTTCAACTGTTTCGGCGCCTTTCGCGACGGCGATGCCAGCGCCTGCCGCGAGTTGCGCTTCATGGTCAAGACCGGGCCGGAACTCGTCCGCGCCTACAAGACGCCGTCGCTGCGCGGTGCCGCCACCCGTCCGCCCTACATGCATGCCGGGCAGTTTTCCTCGCTGGACGAGGTGGTGGCGCATTATTCGAAGGCGCCGGCAAGTGTCGAGGGTGTGTCGGAGGTCCACTCGCTGCAGCTTTCGGACCGCGAGCGCGCGGCGCTCGTGGCATTTCTGAAGACGCTGGCGGAGTGAAGGCGGCGGGGTAGCGATCCTTCGCGCCCCCCTCTGTCCTGCCGGACATCTCCCCCTCTAGTGGGGAGATTGGCAGCTTCGGCGCGCCGTTCACTCCTGCGACGTTTAGAGATTGGCGAAAGCGGCAGTGACAACCGATCTCCCCCCTGGAGGGGGAGATGTCCGGCAGGACAGAGGGGGGCGCTGTCCCGCCGGCGTTTCCTACCGATCCTTCACCGTCTCCATCGCGACAAACGTCGAGGTCTGGGCTACGTGCGGCAGGGCGGAGATGCGCTCGCCAAGCACGCGGCGGTAGGCGGCGATGTCGGTGGTGCGGACCTTCAGCAGATAGTCGAAGCTCGATGCCATCATGTGGCACTGCTCGATCTCCGGCACCGCCTGCACGGCGCGGTTGAAGGCGTCGAGCGCGGCCGAGCGGGTGTCGGACAGTTTCACCTGGACGAAGGCGACATGGCCTTCGCCCATGCGCTCACGGTCGATGATCGCCTGGTAGCCCCTGATGAAGCCGTCCTTCTCCAGCCGTTTGACTCGTGCCTGCACCGGCGTCTTCGACAGGCCGACTTTCGCCGCCAGTTCCGACATGGAAAGCCGGCCATTGCTGCCCAGAGCCGACAGGATGTTCCTGTCGATCCGGTCCAATTGGTCTTCTGTCACTGGATTCCTGGTCGAATTGGAGGTGATCAGTCCTAATGATAGATCGATCGATCTGTTCTGTCGACTTCTTTGGACCGACTGCAATCCCTACTTATGTTAGCTTGCGCCGTTCGGTCCGGTGACCGCCGGCCCGCTCCCTTATGCTCGCTCTACAGGACCGCCATGCCAGCGCTCGACACCATCCGCCAGCAGATCCGTGCCAATTACCTGCCTGACGAAGACGAGGCTGTGAAGCGGCTGGCCGAGGCGACGGCGCTTTCGGGGAAAGACCGAAAGGCGATCTCGGCCCGCGCCGCCGATCTGGTGCGGGCAGTGCGCGGCTCGTCCGATCCGCGGCTGATGGAAGTCTTCCTGTCCGCCTACGGCCTCTCGACCAAGGAGGGCGTGGCGTTGATGTGCCTGGCCGAAGCGCTGCTGCGGGTGCCCGACACCGAGACAATGGACGACCTTATCGCCGATAAGATCGCGCCGCACGACTGGTCGGCGCATGCGGGCGGCTCGAGCTCGATCTTCATCAATGCGTCGACCTGGGCGCTAATGCTGACAGGCCGGGTGCTCGACGAAGGCGAGGGCGGCATCGAAGGCACGCTGCGTGCCATGGTGCGCCGGCTCGGCGAGCCGGTCATCCGCAAGGCGGTTGCGGCGGCCATGCGCGAGATGGGCGAGCAGTTCGTGCTCGGCCGCACCATTGCCGAGGCGGTCAGGCGCGGCCGGCCGATGACGCAGAAGGGCTATCTCTATTCTTTCGACATGCTGGGCGAGGCGGCCCGCACCGAGGCCGACGCGCTGCGCTACCTCAAGGCATATGCCGATGCCATCTCTTCGCTCGATGCCGGCGCCAACGGCCCCGACATCCGCCAGAACCACGGCATTTCGGTAAAACTGTCGGCGCTGCATCCGCGCTATGAAGTGACGCAGAAGGAAAAGATGCTGCCCGTCATGGCCGAGCGGCTGCTGTCGCTGGCGCTGGCGGCGCGCCATTCGCGCATGGGCCTCAACATCGACGCCGAGGAGGCCGACCGCCTCGACCTGTCGCTCGACGTCATCGAACGGGTACTGGCCGAGCCGGAGCTTGCCGGCTGGAACGGCTTTGGCGTCGTCGTCCAGGCCTACGGTCCGCGCGCGGCCTTCACCATCGACTGGCTCTATGCGCTGGCGAAGAAATACGATCGCACCATCATGGTGCGGCTGGTCAAGGGCGCTTATTGGGATACCGAGATCAAGCGGGCTCAGACGCTCGGGCTCGACGGCTATCCGGTTTTTACCCGCAAAGCCAACACCGACATCTCCTACCTGGCCTGCGCCAAGAAGCTTTTGTCGATGACAGACCGCATCTACCCGCAATTCGCCACCCACAACGCCCACACCGTCGCCGCCATCCTGTCGATGACGACGGACCGCGATACATTCGAGTTCCAGCGGCTGCACGGCATGGGCGAGGCGCTGCATGAGACGGTGCGGCGGGCCGAAGGCACGCGCTGCCGCATCTATGCGCCGGTCGGCGCGCATTCCGACCTGCTCGCCTATCTGGTCCGCCGGCTGCTGGAGAACGGCGCCAATTCCTCCTTTGTCCACCAGCTCACCGACGAGGAAGTCGAGCCCGAGGACATTGCCCGCGACCCGATCGACACGATGGAGAAACAAGGCCCCGCCGCCAATCCGGCGATCGTGCCGCCGTCGGCGATCTTCGGTCCCGGCCGGCGAAACTCCAAGGGTTTCGATATCACCGACACGCTGACGCTGGCGGCGATCGACCAGGCGAGGGCCGAGTTCGCCGGGCCGGAGCGCTGGCACGCCAAGCCGGTCAGCCGCGCTGCCGGCTATGGCAAGCAGCGTCCGGTGGTCAATCCTGCGAAACCTTCGGAAGTGGTCGGCACGGTCAGCGAGGCCGGCGCCAAGCAGGTCGAGACCGCCGTGCGCATCGCCGTCGAGGCACAACCGGCATGGGCAAGACGCCCGGTCGCCGTACGCGCTGCCATCCTCAACCGGGCGGCCGATCTCTACGAGGCGAACGCCGTCGAGTTCTTTGCGCTCGCCGCCCGCGAGGCCGGCAAGTCGCTCGCCGACGGCGTTGCCGAGGTGCGCGAGGCCGTCGATTTCCTGCGCTACTATGCTGCCGAGGCGGCCAATGCCGAAGCGGGCACCGAGGCGCGCGGCACCATCGCCTGCATCTCGCCGTGGAATTTTCCGCTCGCCATCTTCACCGGGCAGATCGCGGCGGCACTCGTCACCGGTAATTCGGTGATCGCCAAGCCGGCCGAACAGACGCCGCTGATCGCTTTCCGTGCTGTCCAGCTGCTGCGCGAGGCCGGCGTGCCGGAAGACATCATCCAGCTTCTGCCCGGCGACGGCCCCACGGTCGGCGGCCCGCTGACCGCCGATCCGCGCATTGCCGGCGTCTGCTTCACCGGCTCGACCGAGGTCGCCAAGCTGATCGAAAAGCAGCTCGCCGACACCGCCGCGCCCGACGCCATGCTGATCGCCGAGACCGGCGGCCTGAACGCCATGATCGTCGATTCCACGGCACTTCCCGAACAGGCGGTGCGCGACATCCTCGCCTCCGCCTTCCAGAGTGCCGGCCAGCGCTGCTCGGCATTGCGCATTCTCTACGTGCAGAAGGACGTCGAGAAGAAGATGCTTGAGATGCTGAAAGGCGCGATGGAAGCGCTCAGCCTCGGCGACCCGTGGCGGATCTCGACCGATGTCGGCCCGGTCATCGATGACGAGGCGCAAGCGTCGATCCGTGACTATTGCACCAAAATGGGCCTGCAGGGCCGGCTGATCGCCAAGCTCGAAGCGCCGAAGGACGGCCGCTTCGTTGCGCCGCACGTCTTTCGGGTCAAGGGCATCGAGGAGTTGGAGCGCGAGGTGTTCGGGCCGGTGCTGCATGTCGCCACCTTCGATGCCGACGAGATCGATGCGGTGATCGCTGCGATCAACCGCAAAGGCTATGGCCTGACCTTTGGCCTGCACACCCGCATCGAAGGCCGCGCCCAGCATTTCGTCGATGGCATCCATGCCGGCAACATCTACGTCAACCGCAACCAGATCGGCGCCGTCGTCGGCGCGCAGCCGTTCGGCGGCGAGGGCCTTTCCGGCACCGGGCCGAAGGCCGGCGGGCCACATTATCTCCGGCGCTTCCGCAAGGGGCCGGAAGCCGGCACCCATCTTGCCGAAGGCCGCAAGGTGACGGCGACCGAGCTCGCCGACAATCTGCCGGACCCGGCCTTTGGCGGCTGGTCGACGCGGCCGGATCGCGTCGCCATCCTGAGGAAACATCTGCGCGGCAAGGGTGCCGCGGCTATCGGCACTACCGCCGGCATCGATTTCGGCCAGGTCGACCTGCCCGGGCCGACCGGCGAGGCCAACACGCTGTCGCTGTCGCCGCGCGGGCGCGTGCTGTGTCTGGGTCCCGACGCGGATACGCTGCTTGCGCAGACGATCCAGGCGCTGGCCGCCGGCAATGCGGTGCTCGCCGTCGCACCCGGCGCGCCGGCGGCGCTATCAGCGCTGACCGGCAAGGGCCTGCCGCTGGCGGCGATCGACGGCCGGCCGGACCCGGTCGAAGCGCGCTCGCTGCGGGTCGATGTCGTCGCCTTTTCCGGCACGCCCGAGGCCGCGCGCATCGTGCGCAAGGTCATCGCCGAGCGCGCCGGCCCGATCGTGCCGCTGATCAGCGAAGTCTATTATCCGGCCGCCTACGCCCACGAGCGCGCCGTCTGCGTCGACACCACGGCGGCGGGCGGCAATGCCAGCCTGCTGGCCGCGGCCTGAGGGTTTCGCTAGGGCTCGCTCATCGCGGGCAGGGCGGCGCCGACTTTGGTGCCTGCATGGAGATGATCGTTACCTGATGCCGAGCGGCACTTCGAACTGCCAGGTCGAGCGACCGGCTCCGTCTGGAATAGGGGGAAAGGGAGAAGCCCGGCGGACTGCGTCGAGTGCGGCCTTGTCCAGCGCGGCAACACCCGAACTGCCCGTCAGCCTGGCCGACCGGACGCTGCCGTTCGAGCCGACGGTAAAGGCAACCGTAGCTGTGCCGGTGGCGCGCGTGCGTGTCGAATTGAAGGCCCGCACCAGTTTTGACCTGATCTTGCCGGGATAGTTCGTGACGGCTGCATTGCCGATGCCTGATTTGCCGCCCCTGCTGGCGGTCAGGATCTTGCCGTCCTTCCTGGCGTCGGCCATGCCGCGCGCGACATCCGTTTCGTCACGGCCGCCGGAGCCGGCTTTTTTCTTCTTGGTGTCGGCTTTGGCCGCAGCCTTGCCCGCCTTCTTGCGCAGGGCCGGCTTTTCAGGCTCGTTTGGTTCGGCCTTCCTGGCCGGCTTGTTCTTTGCGGTTGCCTTCTTCGGCTGCTTGGGCTCCGGCCTGTCCGGCTTCGGTTCTTCCGCCGCGCCGACTGTCTCGGTCGTCTGAGCTGTTTCGGCTGGCTTCGGATCGGCTGGTGCCGGTGCGCTTGTCTCGGCAGGCTCGGCCGTTTCGGCCGCGCTGACTGGCGGCGGCACGGCATTGTCGTCGGCAGGCACCAGCCTGTCGGTCGCAAGAAGGTCGGGCGATGGGTCCTGGCGCGCCGGCTGCGCAGGTGCTGGTTCGGTGCGATCGGCAGGCGCAGCAGTTTCCGTGGCGGCCTCGCTGACCGGCTCGACCACTTCTGTTCCCGATGCTTCGGCCGCGTCAGTGACCGGCTGGAGCGTCTCCTCTGCCGCGGCCGCCTGCGCCTCGACCGTTTCGACGGGCTTGGCGTCCAGCATGGTCACCATCGTCACGTTGGCCACTTCCGGATCGTCTCCGACATCGCCGGCCGCCTGGCGCGGGTCGGCGCCGAGCAGCATTTCGCCTTGCTGGTCGGCACCTTCGATCCTTGGCCGGTCGTCCGGCAGCGTGAGAAAGGCCAGCGCCACGGCTACGTGGAATGCGCAAGAGCAGGCGATCGCGACCGTCCAGTTGCGGCGCCGCCGCGTCTGTCGTGCCTGCCGCAATGGCTCCACAGGTACCGCAGTCAAGTCGCCGTCGCCATCGGCGATGTAACTGTCTTCCGGCCTGTCGCGCGGCGAAACAAGCAGCGCCCCGCGCGGGATGGCGAAATCCGGATCGTCCGGTTCCGGCGCCAGGAAACCGGCCAATGGCCACGCGACGGGGTTTCGTGCGAATGCGGGTTCCGGTCCCAAAATTCAGACCCCGAAGGCGATGCCGGTCCTGGTCTGCGTCTTCAGCCCGCGCATGCAGGCATTCGGCTCGGCGCCGGCGCATTCCGTGGCGCTGTTGATCAACACGCGGCTGACCTTGCCGCAATCCGTGCCGGCAAGATCGAAACGCGTCACCTTGGTCTTGCCTGCCGGTAGTTCCTTGAAGTCGAGCACGGTCAGCCGGTCGACGACGCCGGCCTCGTTGAACAGCGCGATCTCGAACGCCGCCTTGGAAAGGTCGGCGCCGAGGTTGTTGGTGACCACGAAGGTCAGGCGGCAGCCCTTGTCGGAAGGCTGCGCGCCATTGAGCTCGAGGATCAGCGCCGGTGCTTGCTGCTGTGTCCATGCCGGAACCGCCGCAAGCAATATTGCCAGCACCGCGGCGAACAGACGAAGGGATGCCGTCATGCCTGTCATTGTCGTCAGCCTCCAAACCTCATCGTCGCCGCCAGCTTCAGGGTGACGCCGGGCTCGTAGACGACGCTCGTCGTCGATGCGTTCAGCGGGTTGGCGTATTTGACGTCGAACAGATTGTCGGCGCGGAAATCGACCTTGAAATTGTCGGTCGCCTGGTAGCTGGCGAAGGCATTGACCAGCGTGTAGTCCCTGGCCACCGGGTTGCCCTGCGGCTTGCCGTTGTATTGCACCTCGCCGCCGATGGTCAGCCTGTCCTCGAGGAAGCGAAAGCCGAGTTGCCCAGTGATCTGTGAGGAGGGGACGGTGACAAGGTCCGCCCGTTCGCCTTCATAGGAGATGGTGTGGCCGTCGGTGACCGACGCCGACAGCCCGGCAAAGCCCCAGGCGGCATCATAGACGCCCTCCATCTCGAAGCCGTGAATCTTGGCATTGGCGAAATTCTGATACTGGAAGCAGATCGGTATGCCCGGACCGAACGGGCAGCCGCTGGTCGGGTCGAACGGCGACAACGTCACGCCGTCGATGTAGTCGTCGACGTTGTTGTTGAAATAGGCCGCCTTCAGCCGCAGCGCGTCGTCGGCCTCAATGACGCCGTTGGTGCTGTAATTGACGCCAAACTCCACCGTCTTGCCGGTTTCGGGCTTGAGATTGGGATTGGGGAGGAACGGGAAGCTGACGCCGGCTGGATGGTTACCGCTGATCAGGGTCTCCGACAGCGACGGAGAACGATAGCCTTCAGCGTAGGTGCCGTAAAATTGCAGCCCGGAAAGGCTGGCGCTCTCGAAGGGCGAAATGCCCACTGTGATGCGTGGCGACAGCCGGTCGCCAGAAGTTTCGCCGACATCGCTGTCGAGCTTGTAGCTGTCGTAACGCAGCCCGGCGATGACCTCGAGCCAGTGCCAGATGAGCTTGTCCTGAACGTAAGCGCCGGAGACGTTCCTGTTGCCCGAGGGCGTATAGAAGCTGTCGCCGCCGGCCGTGCCGCCTGTCTCGACATCGTCGCCGACCCAGTCGCCGCCATAGGTCAGCTCATGCGCGATTCCAACGGTCTCGAATCTCGACGTGTTCCAAATGTCGATGCCGGAGGTGCCGATGTCGAACGTCGATTTCGAACCCGCCGGCAAAACCACGGGCAGACCGGTGACCGGATCAAACCGGTTTTGCGCCACAAGGGTCGTCAGATCGAGCTTGGTCTTGTTGTAAGACGCGTTGATGTGGAGATCGAGCCAGCTCTTGTCTTCGTCGGTGATGTTGTAGCGGGCCGTGAAGGTATTCGCCTTCAGGTCGGCGTCGTTCACCGGCGCACTGCCGCTGGTTTCGGTCCATCGGTCGTTCGAGCCGATCCAGCCGAGCTTCAGCTCGCTGTTGTCGCTGGGGCGGATGGTCGTCTTGAGCAGCCCGCTCAAGACATCGAAGCCGGTGCCCGCTACAGTGTCGCCGCCGCCATGCCTGTAGTCGTCATAATCGCGGTAGACGATGTTGCCGAGCACGTCCCAATTCTCGTTGATCCGATAGGCACCGCTGGCGCTGGTGGTCCAGCCTTCGCCGTTGGTTTCGTAGCGCCCGGTCGCTGCTGCTGCCCAGGTCTCGTCCGACCTGAGGAAATCCTGCGCATCCTTGGTGTCAAAAAAAACGACGCCGCCGATCGCCCCGGAGCCATAGGTGTTGGCGACCGGGCCGCGGATCACGTCAACGGATTTGATTAATTCGGGATCGATGTAGAAGGTCGATTGCGTGCCATGATCCGAGCGCTGGAAATTCTGACGGGCGCCGTCGACGATGACGGAGACGCGGCCGAAATCCTGCAGGCCGCGGATGTTGATGCTGGAGCTGACACGCCTTGCGTCGGCCTGGACGGCGACACCCGGCACACCGAACAGCATTTCGTTGGGCGTCGTCGCCATGCGGCGCTCGAGCTGTTCCTCGTCGACATGGCTGGCTGACGCAAGCGATTCGATCGCCGTCTCGCCGGTGCGGCTGAGGATCAGGATCTTGTCGAGCAGCGTGGTACCCGTCGGAGCCGGCTTTGCCTGTTCGGGCTGTTGTGACGGGTCAGTCCGTTGCTGGCCGGTTGCCGGTTGGGCGGCCTGCTGGGCGCCGGCCGGTGTGGCGAGCAGCGGGATCGCCGCCGCGCCGGCCAGCAACGCGGCCATTTTGCTTGCCATAGAACCCATTTTTCTTGCCGTCGACCAGTGTGCCAGGCCGCTGCCCGCCGGCCGTCCCCAATTCGCCAACCCCATGCTGCAACTCCAAGAATCCATGTTCGATGCTGGCTGGCTTGGGGCTCGCTGGCATTTTTCATCGCGTCCGGCGCCTTAAATGTTGACTAATTTACTCCGGTATTGCACTGCTAGATAACATGACCATTCAAGTCAAGAATTGAATCGGCATTCACGCAGGCGCCGAGCCAGATGCCCGGCACAGGAAAGGGATCGAACCAATGAACACGCACAATCCCAGCGACTTTCGCTATCGCGTCCGCCGTTCCGACGAAAATTCCATCCGTTTCGACCGGGTCCAATCGGCCGTGAGAACGCTGTCCAGCAACACGCTGTTCCAGGGTGAGCACGAGATCGGCATCGAGCATCATGGTGCGCTGTATCGGCTGAAGATCACCCGGCAGGGCAAGCTCATCCTCAACAAGTAGGTGGTAGAAATGGACCAGCGCGTAAAACCCGCCCCGCACGAGATCCGGCGGGCACGGGCAGACAATCCGAAGATGCGCGAGCGTGAGCTCGCCGCCCAGCTGAGGATTTCGGAGGCCGAACTGGTCGCCGCGCATTGCGGCGACGGGGTCGTGCGCGTCGAGCCGCGTGTCAACGACCTCTTGACTGGCCTCGAAGCTGTCGGTGAGGTGATGGCGCTGACCCGCAACGAAAGCGCGGTGCACGAGAAGATTGGCGTCTACGACAAGGTCGTCACCGGCAATCACAATGCCATGGTGCTCGGCGAAAACATCGACCTGCGCATCTTCCCGAAAGTCTGGGCGCACGGCTTTGCCGTGGAAAAGCGCGATGGCGCCGACATCCGCCGCAGCCTGCAGTTCTTCGACACCGCAGGCGAGGCGGTACACAAGGTGCATCTCAGGCCAGCCTCCAACCTCTACGCCTATCAGAAACTGGTGGCCGGGCTGGAATCGCCGAACCAGGAGCCGACGGTGGCGATTTCAGCGGGCACGGCTGACGAGACCGAGACTGCGGACAATTCGGCGAGCGTCGACGATCTGCGCAACCGCTGGAGCCAGTTGACCGACGTGCACCAGTTCTTCGGCATGCTGAAGACACTGAAGATCAACCGCCGACAGGCGGTGCGCATGGTCGGCCAGGACTACGCCTGGCTGGTGGACAAGGATGTAGTGAACGCCATGTTCAACCACGCCGCTGCCGGCGCCATTCCGATCATGTGCTTTGTCGGCAATCGCGGCTGCATCCAGATCCATTCCGGCCCCGTCGCCTCGATCAAGCCGATGGGACCATGGCTCAACGTGCTCGACGAGACCTTCCATCTGCACCTGCGGACCGACCACATCGATGAGGTCTGGGCCGTGCGCAAGCCGACCAAGGACGGCCATGTCACGTCGCTGGAAGTCTATGGCGCCGACGGCAAGATGATCATCCAGTTCTTCGGGAAGCGGCACGAAGGCGAAAGCGAGCGCGAAGACTGGCGCTTTCTGGCCGAAAACCTGCCGCGTATCCCAAGCCCGACCGCAGCCTGAGGAAAAACGACGATGGTTCTTGTCTCCAGGCTGGCATCGGTCTCCAGGCCGGCGCTTGGTCCTGCGGCCGCCGTTTTCTTGGCATTCGCCACGCTGATGACGGCTCAAGCCGCCGAGGGCATCGCGACTTTCGCCGGTCGCTCGAGGATCGTGGCTATTGGTGGCTCGATCACCGAGATCGTCTACGCGCTCGGCGAGCAGGATCGGCTGGTTGCCCGCGATTCGACCAGCCGTTACCCCGAGGCGGCGCTCAAGCTGCCTGATGTCGGCTACATGCGCCAGCTTTCGCCGGAGGGTGTGCTGTCGGTCAATCCGTCGGGCATATTGGCCCTGCACGGCAGCGGACCGAAGGAAGCCGTCGACGTCTTGAAGAAATCAAGCATACCGTTCATCGAGGTGCCCGAGCGCTATGATAATCAAGGCATTCTCGAAAAGATCCACATCGTCGGCAAGGCGCTCGGCACCGAGGCCAAGGCCGATGCGCTGGCGGCCCAGACAGACGCCAAGCTGAAGGCAGCTGAAAAGCAGACCGCCTCGATCAAGGAGCGCAAGCGCATCCTGTTCGTGCTGTCGATCCAGGGCGGCAGGCTGCTTGCCGCCGGCAGCGACACCGCCGCCGACGGCATCATCAAGCTGTCGGGCGGCATCAACGCCATCGATGGCTTTGCCGGCTACAAGCAATTGTCGGACGAGGCAGTCATCACCGCCAGGCCCGACGTGATCCTGATGATGAACAATGCCGGGCCGGCCACCGCGGATGACGAATTGTTTTCGAACCCTGCCGTGGCTTCGACGCCGGCGGGTGCCGCCCGCAAGCTGATCCGCATGGACGGCGGCTATCTGCTCGGCTTCGGCCCGCGCACGGCCGACGCCATCCATGATCTCGCCGTCTCGCTCTATGGCAGCCAGGTCGCGGATTGAGCGCGATGGCCGATCATTCGATCGCCGGTGCGACGGGCATCATGGCGACGGCAGGTGACCGTTCGCGGCGTGCCTGCCTCGTCATCGTGCTACTCTGCGTCGGGCTGGTTATCGCCGTGCTGTTGTCGCTGACCTCCGGCGCGTCCGATGCCTCGGCCATCGGTGTCATGCACAACTGGCTGTTCGGCGCGTTGCCCGGCGACGCGGCGTTGAGCGCCCGCGACCGCCTGATCATCCATGACATCCGTCTGCCGCGCATCATTCTGGGCGTGCTGATCGGTGCATCGCTTGCCGTCTCCGGTGCCGTCATGCAGGGGTTGTTCCGCAATCCGCTGGCCGACCCCGGCCTGATCGGCGTTTCGGCTGGATCGAGCCTCGGTGCGGTCGCCGTCATCGTGCTTGGTTCGACCATGCTGGCGCCGCTAACTTCGGCGCTCGGCACGCTGGCTCTGCCGCTGGCTGCGTTCTGCGGCGGGCTGGCGACGACATTGCTGCTCTATCGGGTCGCGACACGACAAGGCCGGACCTCGGTCGCCACCATGCTGCTCGCCGGCATCGCGCTGGCGGCGCTTGCCATGGCGCTGACCGGCATCCTGATCTTCATGGCCGACGACCGGCAATTGCGCGACCTGACCTTCTGGCAGCTCGGTTCGCTGGGCGGCGCAACCTGGCAGAAGATCGGCTCGGTCGGGCCGGTCATCGTGCTGGCGCTGGCGGCAATGCCGTTCCTGGCGCGCGGCCTCAACGCGCTGGCGCTTGGCGAGGCCACCGCCGGCCATCTCGGCATCCCGGTGCAGCGGCTGAAATACACCGCCATCATCGGCGTCTCGGCAGCGGTCGGCGCCTCCGTCGCGGTCAGCGGCGGCATCGGCTTCGTCGGTATCGTCGTACCGCATTTGCTGCGTTTGCTGATTGGCCCGGACAACCGCTATCTGCTGCCTGCATCGGCACTGCTTGGTGCGGCGCTGCTGCTTTTGGCCGACGCCGTCGCCCGCACCATCGTCGCCCCGGCCGAATTGCCGATCGGCATCGTCACCGCGGTCGCCGGCGCACCGTTCTTCCTGTGGATACTGCTGCGTAAGCGCGGCGTCATCGACCTGTGAGAGACTGTTTGGAAACTCTACTCTGGCGGCCATCTGATGGCGTTTTTCTGCGCTTCCGGTGCTCACGGACCCAAATGTCCGCTCCGCTCCGGTTCTCGAAACCACCACCATATGACTCGCCAGAGCGAATTTCGAAACAGTCTCTAAGAGGGTTTTTATGATCGAAGCGCGCGATGTCTCGGTGGCGATCGGCGGCAAGCGCATTGTCGCCAATGTCGATTTCGAGGCGCGGCCGGGCGAAATCGCGGCCATTGTCGGCCCCAACGGTTCGGGCAAGACGACCTTCCTCAGAGCAATGTCCGGCGATCTTGGCTATTCGGGAGAGGTCACCGTCAACGGCCGCAATCTATCGGCGATGAAGCCGGTCGAGGCGGCGACGGTCCGTGCAGTGCTGCCGCAGGCGACGACGCTGTCCTTCCCGTTCACCGTGCGCGAGATCGTCAGGCTAGGCCTGGTCGGCGGGCGCTCCGGCGCCTTGCCCGGCGAGGACCAGCGCCTGCCCGAACGGGCGCTGGCTCGCGTCGACCTCGAGGGTTTTGCCGGCCGCTTCTACCAGGAGCTATCCGGCGGCGAACAGCAGCGCGTGCAGCTTGCCCGCGTTCTGTGCCAGGTCTGGGCGCCGGTGCTCGACGGCAAGCCGCGCTATCTGTTCCTCGACGAGCCGGTGTCCAGCCTCGACATCAAGCACCAGCTAATCATCATGGACATCGCTCGCGATTTCGCCAGACGCGGCGGCGGCGTGGTCGCCATCCTGCACGACCTCAATTTGACGGCGATGTATGCCGACCGGATTTTGGTCATGCATCACGGCAGGCTTGCCGCTAAAGGTTCGCCGCAACAGGTGCTCAGCGACGAGCTGATCGAAAAGGTCTTCGATTGCCGGCTGAAGGTCGGCGTGTTGCCGGCGGCAAACATGCCGTTCGTACTGCCGCAATCGGCGGCTTAGGCAATCAGAGAACTCAAGCGGCCGGCGCCCTTTGCACCAGCATGTCGATGCCGAGCAGGTGCCGCACATTCGGGCGCGCCGCCACCAGATCGGCGATCGTGTAGCGCGACAGTACCGCGAAGAAGGCGTTGAGCGCTTCGCGCAATGCCGAATTCAAGGCGCAGCTGTCGACCAGCGGGCATTCGGCGGCATCGTTCTCGAAGCACTCGGCCATGGCAAAGCTTTCCTCAGTCACCCGCACGACATCGAACAGGCTGATTGATTCGGCCGCACGGCCGAGCCTGACGCCGCCATTCCTGCCGCGCACCGTTTCGATCAGCCCGTGCTCGACCAGCGGCTGCAGGATCTTGAACAGGAAAAGTTCCGATACCGAATAGGCGGCAGCGATCTCGGGGATGCGGCTCAACCGTTCGGTGTTGGCGGCGCAATACATCAGAATGCGCATGGCGTAGTTTGTCTGACGGGTAAGCCGCATCGTGTCCTCACATAGCAGTGGTTGGCGTCAATATGGCCTATAGTTTGGAACAATTCCAGACTGGCGCTGCATAATAGATGAATTTCGGCCTCAAGTTTGCGTGCACGATTGCGCGCGCTGAAACCAGCGGCGCGCTTTCCGGGGCAGGCGGCACTAGATAAGTTCGCATACACGATCAGGAGCGGCCCATCATGTCTCGACCAGCCCCGGCATTTGCATCTGTCGCGTCCGCCCGGTTCGATGCCGATGCCAAGCTTTCGGCGCTCAGGCGCACCAAGTTCGTTGCCGCCGCAGCACTTGCGTTTTGCGTGCTGGTCTTTGCGGTGGCGAAATCGCTCGAGAGCCGGCATGCGTGGCTGGGCTTCGTCGCCGCTTTCGCCGAGGCGGCGACGATCGGCGGGCTGGCCGACTGGTATGCGGTGGTGGCGCTGTTTCGGCGGCCGCTTGGCCTGCCAATCCCGCATACGGCCATCATCCCGGAAAACCAGAACCGCATCGCCGACAATCTCGGCCGCTTCATCGAGGTCAATTTCCTGGCGCCGGAACCGGTGCGCGAAAAGCTCGCCGAGGTGGACTTTTCGGCGCTGGTCGCGGACTGGCTGGCCGACCCGAACCGCGCCGCCGATTTGTCGCGTTTCGTTGGCCGGCTGGTGCCGCAGACGCTGGCAGCGGTCGAGCAATCCGGGCTGCGCGGATTCGTCACCAGCCGCATGCTGGAGCAGATCGAGAAGGTACCGCTGGCGCCGCTTGCCGCCGAGCTGCTGTCGGCGCTGACCGACGATCGCCGCCACCAGAAATTATTCGACGAGTTCACCAAGGTGGTCGGCCGCTTCCTGAGCGACGAGCAGGCGCTGGCGACGATGCGCGAGAAGATCCGCGAGGAACTGCCGTCGCTGTTCAACCTGTTTCGCGCCGACGCCTATCTGTTGAAGAAGATCGTTGCGTCGGCCGGCTCGCTGCTCGATGAGGTGCGGGCCGATCCGCACCACCCGATGCGAGCCGAATTCGACCTTTTCGTCGAAACCTTCGTCGAGCGGTTGAGGACATCCAAACAATATGCCAGGCGCGCCGAAAAGCTGAAGCGCGATTTCCTTGCCCGGCCGGAGCTCAGCGCGTTGGCCGGCGATATGTGGGACAGCCTGCGGCTGTTCATCGAACAGGACGCCAAGGCGCCGAATTCGATGATCCGCGACCATCTCGCCACCATGTTCGTCGAGGTCGGCCGCCATCTTGCCGACGACGCGCAGATCAGGGCCGACATGAACCAGGGCTTCATCGTGGCGCTGGCCTCCTTCGTCGAAAGCCAGAAAAGCGGCGTGTCGAAGTTCATCGCCGACCAGGTCAAGCGCTGGGACCTCGCGCAACTGACAAGGCTTATAGAAATGAACATCGGCAAGGACCTGCAATATATCCGCTTCAACGGCATGATCATCGGTGGCCTCGCCGGGCTCGTGCTCTACATCGCCGAACGGCTGTTTCTCGTCGGCTGACTCGTCCGAATGGACCGCTGAGCTTCGCTGCACTATCTTCGGTGCAGTGGCGGCGTTCACGGCAACAGGGGGAGAGAACCAGCATGGCAAAACGACCGGAGTCTGAGTCCTTCATCGACATGTTCGGCAAGTTCGGCCGCGACCTGAAGCTGCCGAATGTCGACGTCGAGGCGATCCTCGCCCACCACGCCAGGAATCTGGAAGCGCTGGAGAAGTCGGCCCGGGCGAGTGCCGCCGGAGCGTCGGCGCTGTTGTCAAGGCAACGCGAGATGCTGCAGGACACACTGCGCGAAATCACCGACATGGCACAAAACTACCGAGCGCCCGGCACTCCGCAGGAAATGATGCAGAAGCAGGCGGCGTTCGCCAGGAAATCCTTCGAGACCGTGCTGAAGAATGCCGGCGAGATGGCCGAACTGGCGAGGGCGTCCGGCACCGAATCGATCGAAATCCTGCGCAGCCGCATCAAGGAGGCGATGGAGGAGATCCGCGCCGGCCATCATAAGGGGTAAGCTGTTCCCCGGCAGCACGCTTGCCGGCAGCGAAGACCGGCGGTTCGCGGCCGAAGATTACGGGCTGGAATCGCACTGGCGAATTGACACGGGGGGCCGGTCGTGGTCCGGAACAGGCAAGCGATCGGGAAAGCAGGAATGACGCAGATACGGCCGAGGACGCCGCCGACCTTCGAGCAACTCAGGGCGATGGCCGGGCAGGAGTTGGGCGTTTCGGACTGGACGTTGGTCGATCAGCACCGCATCGACCAGTTTGCCCAATGCACTGGCGATCATCAATGGATCCATGTCGATCCCGAACGGGCGAAGCGGCAAAGCCCGTTCCGAACGACGATCGCGCATGGCTATCTGACCCTGTCGATCATCGGCGCGCTGGCGCTCGAGATGGGCATCGTGCCCGAAAACACGCAGGCCGCGTTCAATTACGGTTTCGACAAAGTGCGTTTCGTGGCGCCGGTCAGGGTCGGCTCGCGAATCAGGCTGCGCACCACGCTGTTGTCGATGGAAGACAAAGGTCCGGGGCAGTATTTGATGAAGGCCGCCAATACAGTCGAGATCGAAGGCGAGCAAAAGCCGGCGCTGACCGCCGAGACGCTCGTCATGCTTTATGCACGCCGCAAGCGGGCAGGGGCCTGAGGGCACAGCCTCAGGCCAGCAGGCTTCCGGCAGCGCAATCAACGCGACATCGCCTCTTCAAGCGCCCTGAAAATCCGGTCGTCGCCCGATTGGGCGACGTTGAAGCGCATGTAACGGCTGGCCGAAAGGGACAGGCTGAACGCATTGCCGGGCGCAAGCACGACGTTGGCCGACAAAGCGTGACGGGCGACGTCCGCGGCATCTATTTCCTCCGGCAGCCTGCACCATAAAAACATGCCGGCCGGCTGATCTATCCACGGCACGATGCCGATTGCTCTGAGCCGAGTGCCGGTTTCTTCCATGGCGCGCGAGAGCCGCGCGCGCAGCAGATCGACGTGCTTGCGATAGAGGCCGTCCTTCAGCAGCGTCAGCACCAGTTCGGATGCAAGTCGCCCGCTGCCAAAGGATGTGGCAATCTTGAGATCGGTCAAACCTTCCATCCAGTCGCGAGGAGCGGCGATGAAGCCGCAGCGCACCGATGCCGACAGCGTCTTGGAAAAGCTTCCGATATGGATGACCCGGCTGAGGCCGTCGAAGGCCGCCAGCCTGGGGGCGGGCGTGTGTTCGAAATCGGCGAAGATATCGTCCTCGATGATCGTCAGCCCCGACTGATCGGCGAGCTTCAGCACCCGATGGGCAACGACCGGGGACAATATCGCGCCGGTCGGATTATGGAGCGCCGAATTGGTGATGTAGAGGCGCGGCCGGTGCTCGTTCAGCGCCTGCGCGAACAGTTCGATGTCCGGCCCCGAGCGCGTGTAGGGGACGCTGATCACCTTGGCCTGATGGGCGCGCAACAGGGCATGGAAGTTGAAATAGCAGGGATCGTCAACCAACACCGTGTCACCCGGTTCGAGCAGGAACCGGCACAGCAGGTCGATCGCCTGAGTGCCCGATGCCGTCAGCATGATCTGTTCCGGGGACGCTTCGATGCCGTGCTCGGCCATGCGCCGCGCCAGCAGGTGTCGCAACGCCGGCAACCCGAGCGGCGTGCCGTAATCGGTCAGCGCTGCGTCGTCGGCGCGGGCCATCGTCCGCAGCGCGCGACGCAATCCGGCCTCGGGCATCCATGACGCCGGCAACCAGCCGCAACCCGGTTTCAGGACGCCGTCGCCGGCTTCCAGCGATTGGCGCGAGACCCAGAGCGGGTCGACAGCACGGTCAAGCCTGGGGCCGATCTCGGCCAGCGACAGCGGAGCCAGCGGTCCGGCGGCATAGAAGCCCGAGCCTGGCCGCGAGCGGATCATGCCTTCCGCCGCAAGACGTTCATAGGCTTCGACCACGGTGGATTTGGAAACCTGCATGGCCTTGGCGAAAGCCCGGATCGAAGGCAGCCGCATTCCCGGTGTCAGGCCGCGCGAGGCGATCCTGTGCCTGATCGTCGCCATGACGCTTTCGACAAGCGTCCGGCTGCCTTCATCTGTTGTCGTCTGCTCGTCCATCCGTACTGCTCGCCCCACCATGACAGTTTTGTCAAACTGTACCTGATTGTCTCTGGCGGAGCCATACGCACGGCCCGATAGAGGGCGAAATCAGCGGGGCATCTATGGACAAGGCGGCGAGTAGCTGGGCGGCGAGCAGTTGGGCGGCAAGTGGCTGGGTCAACGGGTTCATCGGCGTGCTGATCTTCAGCGGTTCGCTGCCGGCGACGCGCGTGGCGGTGATGGATTTCGATCCGGTGTTCGTAACGGTCGCCCGTGCGGCTTCGGCGGGCATCCTCGGCCTGGGGCTGCTGCTTCTCTTTCGCCAGAAGCGCCCGGAGCGGCGAGATCTGTTCCCGCTGGCGATCGTGGCGCTTGGCGTCGTGGTCGGCTTTCCCCTGCTGACGGCGCTGGCGCTCAAGCACATCACGTCGGCTCACTCCATCATTTTCGTCGGCCTGTTGCCGTTGGCGACCGCGATCTTCGGCGTGGTTCGAGGCGGCGATCGCCCGAAGCCGGCGTTCTGGCTGTTCTCCTGCCTCGGCAGCGCCCTTGTTGCCGGTTTTGCAGTCACGCAAGGCCTGTCGGTCTCGCCGCTCGGCGACATCCTGATGCTGGCCGCCATCATCGTGTGCGGATTGGGCTATGCGGAGGGAGCGGCGCTGTCGCGCAAACTCGGCGGTTGGCAGGTGATTTCGTGGGCGCTGGTGCTGTCGCTGCCGGTCATGCTGGCGCTGACGTTCATCACCATGCCGCCGTCGCTCGAAAGTGCCGGCAGGGGCGCATGGATAGGCTTGGCCTATGTTTCGCTGTTCAGCATGCTGATCGGTTTCGTGTTCTGGTATCGCGGCCTGGCGCAAGGCGGCATCGCCGCGGTCGGGCAGTTGCAACTGCTGCAGCCTTTCTTCGGCCTTGGGCTGGCGGCAGCGCTGCTGCATGAGCAGGTCAGTCCCGCCATGATCGCCGTCACCGCCGCCGTCGTGCTTTGCGTCGTCGGTGCCAAGAGATATGCAAAATAGGTGCGCCAGCACACTCTTGACTCGATACAATCGCGTCCAATTGATACCAAGAGCTGCCGACCTGGCGGAATGACGTCTCGAGGTGCCGAGTCGGCCAGAGTGGCACAAGGCGCGAGGTGGCCTCACGTCGGCGTGGCGGAAAAAGGGATGATTTTGGTGCCTGGGGTCCAGAAGATAGTTTTGTCCTCCGGCGGCGAGGTGGCCGTCCGGACGGCTGGTGACGCTTCCAAGCCCGCGCTCGTGCTGCTGCACGGCTTTCCTAGCTCTTCGCGGACGTTTCGCGACGTGATCGCGCCGCTCTCCGGCAGCGCCTATGTCGTGGCGCCTGACCTGCCGGGCTTCGGCGCGTCCGATCTGCCGCCCGAGCCATCGTTCGACATGCTGGCCGGCGCGATTGAAGAGCTGCTCTCGCGTCTCAACGTTGGCCGCAGGTTTCTTTATCTGCATGATTTCGGAACCCCGGTAGCGCTTCATCTCGCCATGCGCGCGCCGGAACTCGTCGAAGGCCTCGTTATCCAGAATGCCAATGCCCACCGCTCCGGTTTTGGTCCGCAATGGGCAGACACATTGGACTTCTGGGCTGCGCCGAATGCGGCGAATGAGCAGGCCGCCACCGCCCATCTGACCCTCGAGGGAACCCGCGACCAGTATGTCGCCGGCCTGCCCGGCGAGATCGCGGCGCAGATCGATCCAGGTGGTTGGATTGAAGACTGGCGGGTCATGTGCCTGCCGGGACGACTTGATCTGCAGAAGGCGCTCATTGCCGACTACGGCCGATATGTCGACCGGTTCGGGGAGGTGGCTGATTATCTGGCGAAGCATCAGCCCCGAGCGATGCTTCTTTGGGGTCGCCACGATGCCTTCTTCGACATTGCAGAGGTTCAATCCTGGCTTGTGGATCTTCCCCGGATGGAGGCTCACGTCTTCGACGCAGGACATTTCCTCCTGGAGACGCATGCGCTCAAGGCTGCTGAACTGATGCTGGAGTTCGTCGCCGGCGGCTCAGCTAAGCGCGCTGGCCGCGGCGACCAGAAATAGTCGAAAGGATCAGCGCCGCCACTACCAGGGCCGTCGCCACCTGGAAAGTGACCTGCATCCCTCGTGCGGCTGCCGCAGGTGCTAATATGGCCAAGCCAGTTCCTTCGCTTCCGGCAGCCGATGCGAAGGCAAACACCGCGCCCATCACCGACGCACCGGTGATCAGGCCGAGATTGCGCGACAGATTGAGAAGGCCGGAGACGACGCCGCGCTGGTCGGGTGCCACGCCGGTCATCACGGCTGAATTGTTGGAGGTCTGAAACAGGCTGTAGCCGGTGCAGACGATGATGATCGGCACGATATAGCCGGCAATACCGAATTCCGCCCGCGACAGAGCAAAAGTACCAATAGCGAGATCGAACAGGCCGACGATCGTGATCCGGTGCGCCCCGAAACGATCGACCAGGCGTCCGGCCGGCAGCGCCGCCAGTGCGGTAACCAGAGGGCCGGTCGACAGAACCAGCCCGACCATGGCTGCGTCCAGTCCGAGCGCACGCGACAGATAGAACGGCGCGACCACCAGCGTCGCCATCATGACGGTGGCGACGATCAGGTTCATGGCGAGGCTTGCGTTCAACGCCTGATCGCGGAACCTCGCAGGTTGAATCAAAGGGTTCTCGGTCCTTGTCTGCGCAATGACGAACAGCAGGCCAGCCACGGCGGCGGCAATCAGCAAACCGGCATTGAGGAAACCAAAACTGCCGCGCCCAAGCGTCATGGCGAGCGCATAGGCGGCCAGCGTCAGAGCAAGTAAGGCCGTGCCGATCCCGTCGAAACCGCGCCGATCTGGCGTCTTTTTTCCGGCCGGCAGGACGCGCCAGGCGAGCGCGAAGGCCAGCGCCCCCAACGGCAGATTGATGAGGAAGATCGCGCGCCAGCCGAGGCCGGCGATCAGCAATCCGCCAAGCGAGGGGCCAAGCGTGGTGCCGATCGCCGACATGGCGCCGAGCAGGCCCATGGCGCTGCCGGTTTTTCCCCGGGGGACCGTGTCCGCGACAAAGGCCAGCGTCAGAGCCATCATGACAGCCGCGCCGAGCCCCTGTGCCGCCCGTGCGGCGATCAGCAGCCAGAGCGTCGGGGCAAGCCCGCAGAGCACGGATGCGAAGGTGAACAGGGCAATGCCGCCGAGCAATAGCGGGCGGCGGCCGAATATATCGGCGAGCCGCCCGGCGCTGACGATCAAGGTGGTGATGGCGAGCAGATAGGCAAGGACGACCCATTGCACGAGCTGGAACGATGCGCCGAACGCTTGCATCAGCGATGGCAGCCCGACGCTGGCGATGCTGGTGGCGAGCGACGACAGCAGCGTTGAAAGCGACAGGCTTGCCAATGCCCATCGGGTCGAGCGTGCGCTCACCGGGGCAACTTTGTCCCAGGTCTTTTCAGCGGTCGATGCCAAGGTGAACTCCTTTGCCGTCAGCCCCAAATCGGAGCTGTCGGAGACTATTCCCTCGCATGATGTGGCGGAAGGCGCAGTATTTGCATCTTATTCATGCATAAAACGCCACATCACGCCGAGCTGTGCTATGGTCGTTCCATGTCGTCGCCAGATCTCAATCTGCTTGTCGCCCTCGATGTGCTGCTGACCGAGGGCAGTGTGGCGCGCGCGGCCGGGCGGCTGCGCCTCAGTCCCTCGGCGATGAGCCGGACGTTGGCGCGGTTGCGCCAGGCGACAGGCGACCCATTGCTGGTTCGGGCTGGCCGTGGCCTGGTTGCGACACCGCGCGCCCTCGAATTGCAGCAGCAAGTGGGCCGCGTCGTGCAGGATGCGGAAGCGCTGCTGCGTCCGGCCAGGCCCCTCGACCTCTCCGCTCTCGACAAGGTCTTCACGCTGCGCGCCAACGAAAGTTTTGTCGAGGAGTTCGCACCGCGTCTTGTGACCCGTGTCGAAGCGGATGCGCCCGGCGTGCGGCTGCGTTTTGCGCCGAAATCCGACAAGAGCGACATGTCGTTGCGCGACGCGGCGATTGATCTCGAAATCGGGGTTGCCAGTGAGACGAGCCCTGAAATGCGCATTCAGGCGCTGTTTCGCGACCGCTTCATCGGTGTGGTGCGAACGGGACATAAACTGAGCGAGGGCCCGGTGAGCCCGGAACGTTATGCGGCCGGTCGCCACATCAGCGTGTCGCGGCGTGGCCGCGAAAAGGGCCCGATCGACGAGGCCTTGAAACTGCTGGGTCTCCAGCGGACGGTTGCGTGCATGGTTTCCAGCTTCTCGGCCACGCTCGCCATGGCGCGCGCCTCCGATCTGATCGCCAGCGTCCCCGAACGGCACACGCTGGGCGCGCGCGCAGGCATGTACAGCTTCCCGTTGCCGGTCGATATCGAGGAGGTCACCATTTCGATGCTCTGGCATCCGCGGCTCGATGGCGATCCGGCGCAGCGCTGGCTGCGAGCCTGCGTGCGGGAGGTCTGCGCGTCGTTTCGTTGATCCAGAGTCGGGGCGTGATCTAGAATCTGGTCACCACGCCGATGCCGATGCCTTCGAAGCCGCCCATCGCCATCAAAGCGGCCGGCGCTTCCTCGAGGCTGATCTTCTTGCCGACCAGGAGTTCGGGTTTGAGCTTGCCGGTGCGGATCATCTCCATCATCGCCTGGTAGCGAAACGCCTGCATGCCGTGGCTGCCGCGGATTTCGAGCTCGAATGCGATCACCTTGTCCATCGGAATCTGCGGCCTGGCATGGTCGCCGAGCATCAGGCCGACCTGCACGTGGCGCCCGCGGCGGCGCAGGTTCGCGATCGAATTGAACGAAGTACTGGGGTGGCCGAGCGCGTCCATCGACATATGCGCGCCGCCATTGGTGATCTGCTTGACCGCCTTGACCACGTTGGGCGTCTTTGCCGCGTTGATCGTCGCCACCGCGCCGATCTTTTTGGCAAAGTCCAGCTTCTCGTCGGTGAGGTCGATGGCGACGACATTGGCGCCCATGGCGCTGGCGATCATGATCGCCGACAGGCCGACGCCGCCGCAGCCATGTACGGCCACCCATTCGCCGGGAGCCACGCGGCCCTGATCGACGATGGCGCGGAACGAGGTGACGAAGCGGCAGCCGAGGCTGGCGGCGGTGGCGAATTCCATCTCGTCGGGCAAGCGTACGAGATTGGTATCGGCATGGTCGATGGCGACATATTCGGCGAACGACCCCCAGGCGGTGAAGCCGGGCTGGAACTGGTGCTCGCAGACCTGGTGGTTGCCCGACGTGCATTCGAAGCAGCGGCCGCAGCCGACGGCAAACGGCACGGTGACGCGCTCGCCGCCCTTCCAGCGGGTCACCTGGTTGCCTGCGGAGACCACGACGCCGGCCAGTTCGTGGCCCGGCACATGCGGCAGCCGGATGCCGTCGTCGTGGCCCATCCAGCCATGCCAATCGCTGCGGCAGAGGCCAGTCGCCTCCACCTTGATGACGACGCCTTCCGGCGAAGGCGTCGGATCCGGCACGGTCTGAATCGTCGGCGCCTCGCCGAATTTTTCGAAGACGACGGCTTTCATGACAAGGCTTTCATAAGTTTCAATTCACCAAGGGCGCATTCGTCAGGCGGTTGTTCGGAGTTAGCTTGATGCCGGCGGCGTGTCGAGAAGCGGTTGCCGCTTTCGAAACCACTCGCTCGCTTCAGTATCCCACGGCCAGATCCTTCGGTCGTAGGATAGATAAGCTGCATAACCCTGAAGCCCAGGCCGTCGTAGAACCAGATGTCCCAACCGAAATGTTCAGGGTAGTGCTCAACATGGACCGAGCCGAACTGACAGTCGAAGCCGCCTATGAAACCAGACGATCGCTGCCCGATGCGGAAAATCTCGCCGTTGCACACCCGTCTGCAGTATTGGTTGATGACAGACTGGGAAAGCTCTGGCTTCAGCCCGACAACGACCAGTTCAGGAGCATTGAAATTGTGCTCTATCCCAACCGAGTAGCTGAAAGGCGGATGCTCGCCTTCTTCCAGCACATACAGAATGTGGCAGCCATATTCTTCGATGTCGGCGAGCGTTTTCGCTTCATCTGGATCTTTGGCTTCTCTATTCGGCATCGATCTGGTTCTCCGGCGCGGCCTTCTGGAACCCCGGCAGCGCCATGCAGGCGGCATTGATGCGCGAGATCGTCGGGTAGGGCGTCATGTCGACGCCGAAGCGGGCATTGCTGGTGACCTGTGCGACCAGGCAGATATCGGCCAGCCCCGGCGTGTCGCCATGGCAGAATGTCTTGGTCTCGGGCGAGGAAGCCAGAATCTTTTCAAGCGGCTGGAAGCCTTCGTTGACCCAGTGCCGGAACCAGTTGACGACATCCTGGTCGCCGGCGCCGAACAGCGTGCGCAACGAGGTCAGCACGCGCAGATTGTTCACCGGATGGATGTCGCATGCGATCATCTGCGCCAGCATCCTGACGCGGGCGCGGCCAGACGCATCCTTGGGCAGCAGCGGTGGCTCAGGGGTGGTCTCGTCAAGATATTCGATGATCGCCAGCGATTGCGTCAGCAGCGTGCCATCGCTGAGGACCAGCGCCGGCACCAGCCCTTGCGGATTGACCGCGAGGTAGGCGGGATCCAGATGCTCGCCGTGGCGCAAATGATGCGGCACGTACTCGTAGGCCAAGCCCTTCATCTCCAGCGCGATCCGCACCCGGTAAGAGGTCGAGGAACGGTAGTAGTTGTGAAGGACGATATCGCTCATTGTGTCACGGGCTCGGTTGGCCGATGGTCAGTTCGATTTCGCCGATGCCGTCGACGCCGCCGGTGATCTTTTCGCCCGGCCCAACGGCGCCGACGCCGGCCGGCGTGCCGGTGAAGATCAGGTCGCCGGGCCTAAGTTCTACCGCCTCGCTGCAAATCGAGACGATGTCGGGAACCGGCCAGATCAGTTCGGCAAGGTCGCCGTCCTGCCTGATCTCGCCGTCGACCGCGAGCCAGATGCGGCCCTTCTCGGGATGACCGGATTGTTGCGCCGGGACCAGCGGGCCGCAGGGCGCTGAACGGTCGAAGGCTTTCGACCAGTCCCACGGTCGTGCCGCCTTTTTCGCCTCGTCCTGAAGGTCGCGGCGGGTCAGGTCGACGCCGACGCCGTAACCCCAGACATGGTTCAGCGCCCGCTGGCGCGGGATGCGAAAGCCGGTCTTGCCGATCGCGACGACCAGCTCGATTTCGTGATGCAGGTTTTGGGTCAGCGGCGGGTAGGGGATCGTGGCGCCCGAACGGACTACCGCGTCGACCACTGCGTCGCCCGGTTTGGTGAAGAAGAAGGGCGGGTCGCGCTCGTCATTGCCGAACTCGCGGGCATGGGTGGCATAGTTGCGGCCGACGCAGAATATGCGGCGCACCGCAAAACGCTCCGGCGAGCCGGCGACGGCCACCGACGGGGTTGCGGGCAGGGGAAGGACGAAGCCGGTCATGCACTGTCTCTGTTCAGTGGATCTGTCGCCGGCACATTCGGCCGATTTGGGCAAACGGGCAAGGCATTGGATGGCGGAGGAGCAGGCCTGCCGCACGGTGCCGCGGAAATCGTCGGTCCATTCTGCTTTAGCCAGCCAAGATGGCAATGTACTATTTGGCAATAAGCTGGCCATGGTTGCCGGACTATTCTAGACCAGACCAGACCGAACCGAAGTGAAGCTAATGACCGCAGTCAACGATCGCGCCCGGTTCCTCATCATCGACGACCATCCGCTGTTTCGCGAGGCCCTGCACAGCGCAGTGCAGATGGCCTATCCGGAGGTCGACACGGTGGAAGCGCGCTCGATTGCCGAGGCGCTCGAGCTTCTGACGGATGCCAAGCCGTTCGACCTCGCATTGCTCGATCTCAGTATGCCCGACGTGCATGGCTTTGACGGGCTGCTGCAGCTCAGGACGCGTTATCCGCGCCTGCCGGTCGTCATCGTCTCCGGCTATGAGGAGCCGAAGATCATTTCCGAGGCGCTGTCCTACGGCGCGGCCGGCTTCATCCCGAAATCGGCACGCAAGAGCGATCTTGCCGCGGCCATCCGCTCGGTGATGGAAGGTGCGATCTATGTTCCCCAGACCTATGAGGGCCGGCCGCCCGACGCCGACAGCACCGACCGCGCCGAGATGGTACAGCGCCTGGCCACGCTGACGCCGCAGCAGCTCAAGGTGCTGCAGATGCTGCGCCAGGGCCTGCTCAACAAACAGATCGCCTACGAGCTGCAGGTCGGCGAGACCACGGTCAAGGCGCATGTCTCGGAAATCCTGCGCAAGCTCAACGTCTACAGCCGCACCCAGGCGGTGATCGAGGTCTCGAAGCTGGACAATGCCGAGCTGTTTCGCGATCCGGCGGGGTTTTGATCGCACGGAGGTGGCGCGTCTTCTGGTTGGCCGATCGGACGATGACATTGATGACAAATACGGCTGTAATTATTGTCGATCCTCGCTCGAGAGTGACGGCAGCCAACCAGAGCCTTCTGAGCATTGATTTCGGACGTCGACAAAAACGCCGCCGCCACAATTTTCCAAAGAGGAAACTGCTGGCCGCTGCCTCCAATTAGCGATCGAGCGATGATATTGGACGCTCGCTCAAACGGTTCGTCTAAGAGGATGAAAAAGCGGAAAAAATCTCTCACCTCGCTGAGAGGGTAGGAGCCCTTGCTCGTCTCCAAGAGCCACAGACCATGATCGTATCGCAACTGGAATTCTTGCACTGCCTACAAACCCTCAAAGTGAACAAGGACCAATATGCGAAAATCCAATAACGAGCGTTCGTCGTGTCCATTGTATACATGGAACACCTGATCCCTTGCGCAAAGCTACCGCCTCTGAGACGTCAAGCCAGCACATGCGCCAGCACGCCGCGCAGTCGCGCCGGCTTCAGCGGCTCATGTCGCAGAAAACCGCAGCCCCGTCATTCCATGCGACTCATACATGTACTTGAATTTATCAGAAACAATTATATGGAATCTCGTCCCGAAGTTGTCATTCAGGCGAAAAATATCAAACTCGGTCGAGAAACCATCAACGAGCCTTAGCTGATCAATGCGGTATATGTCTCCGTCTTCAAATGTTTCGAAAATAGACTCGGAAAAGTCGAACCCTTTTATCTCCTCCATGGGTACATATATTTTCAAGTCGCCCCTATCCGTCTTGGACGTATAAAAGAGGTGCTTGCTTCTCGAAACAATCGGACCAAACGCCTCGAATATCTCGCGCTTTGCAAACAAGACGCCTGGATGAGAGCTTGGTACGAAATCCGAGATAGGCAGCGGCCGCTCGTCATCAAAGCGAAAAAGCAACTTACTTTTGTCGACAGGCCCAGCCTCCTCCATCTCGAGGAAAGCCTGGGATCCATTTGTATTTCCGTCGTCGACGAGAATACAGTAGTCTCGGGCGTTTTCTTCTATTCTCCAATGCATCCTTGGCCTTTTCAAAATTTGGTACTGCCTGAAGCAGTTCGCCCATGCCCTCAGATGGGATCAAGCCAGCAGATGCGCCAGCAGCGCCCGGAGCTGCGCGGGCTTCAGCGGCTTGCGCATCAGCTCGATGCCAGCGGCGCGGGCGGCGTTGGCGACGGTCTCCGAACCGTCGGCGGTGACGATCAGCGCCGGCACGGCGCGGCCGAGATAATCACGGACCTCGGCGATTGTGGTGGTGCCGAGGTCGCCGCCGTCGAGATGCTGGTCGGCTATGACAATATCTGGCAACCAGTCGGTATCGCCAAGCAGGTCGAGCGCGTCACCGGTCGAGGTGGCGGGACGTACCAGGCATTGCCAGCGCTCGAGCAGGGAGGTCATCGCCTGCAGCACCTCGATGTCGTTCTCGACCAGCAGCACCCTTGTGCCGAACAGACCGTACCCGCGCGGCCGCTCCATGTCGACGGTGCCGGCGATTGGATCGGCCGTGTCGCCGATCCCGACCGGAACGTCGATATGGAAAATCGTGCCATGTCCGACCTTCGACGAAAACGTGACGGGATGGCCGAGTGCCGCGGCGATGCGGCGCACGATGGCCAGCCCCAACCCCAGCCCGCCGGCGGCAAGCCCGGCATCCGTGGGGATCACGCCCCGATGGAATTCCTCGAACACCGCCTCGCGCTGGTCGTCGGGGATGCCGCAGCCGGTATCGGCGACGTCGATGCGGATCGTGTCGCCGCGATGCCTGGTGCCGACCAACACGCCGCCCGAGCGGGTATAGCGCAGTGCATTGGACAGGATGTTCTGCAGGATGCGGCGCAGCAAGGTTCGGTCTGAACGAACGAGCGCATCGACCGGCCGGAACTTCAGCGTCAGCCCCTTCATCTCCGCGACCGGCTGAAAATCCGAGCGCAGAGACGAAAACAGCGTCTCCAGGCTGACATCGGTGATGTCGGGCTGCACGACGCCGGCATCGAGCTTGGAAATGTCGAGCAAGGTGCGGAGCAGGTCCTCCATCGTCTCCAGCGATCGCTCGACCTGGCGGACCAGGTTTCTGCCTTCCTCGCTGGTCTGTACTTCGGCAAGCGCCGAGACCGACAGATGCGCGGCGTTCAGCGGCTGCAGCACGTCATGGCTGGCGGCCGCAAGGAACCTGGTCTTGGACAGGTTCGCCAGCTCGGCGTTTTCCTTGGCTGCATTCAAGTCGATGTTCGACTGCTCCAGCCGGCGCAAGGTCGAATGCAGCTCTTCGGTGCGGCTGCGCACCCGGCTCTCAAGCGAAATGGCGGTCTGGAACAGCGAAAAGGCATTGCCTTGCTGGTCCATGGAGCGCTCGACGCGGCTGATCAGCGCGGCGTTGATCTTCTTCAGCCTTTCCAGGTCGTCGATGTTCCTGAGCGGCATGCCGGATTTCCTACTCCGCCGCTTCGGCCGCATTGCGTTCACCGAAGGCGATGCCGGTGAAGGTCTGGTTCAGATGCATCGAACGGTACTGTTCGCCATAGGTGCCGAAGCCGAGGACGTTGTTGACCTTGTAGAGTTCCGAAATCTCGCGATAGACCTGCCGATTGCGCGCGTCGAGCCGGCGCAGCACGCAGTCGAAACCGAGGATCAGGTCGATGCCGCCAAGCCTTTCACTGACGTCGCTGAGAGCGGCGCGGGTCGCCTCGACCATGTCCTTAGGCTGGGCGACGGCAAGCACGACACCATCGTCGATGGCGCAGAAGAACGACAGCGAGCCGTCCGCGTGCATCTTCTGGATTGAACGGCAGTAAAATTCGCCGCCGACTTTCACCACCACCGGGTGCGAGGCAAAACTCAGTGGCGTCAGCATCTGCGCGACGACGCCGACCGAGGCGGCATATTCCTCGGCGGCAATGGTGGCGTTGAATTCGCGCACGATGCGGTGGTCGGGATCGGATGCCGTCACCACCAGCTTCTCGTCGGTGGGAACGAAATTGTCGGTCTTGAACACGTGGAAAGGAATTTCCGTGGTGATCAGCACGATGATGGCGCTGTCGGAGGTCACTTTGCCGTTCGAGATCAGCCGCGTTGTCTCGAATTTCAAATCATCGCCAGCCGAACCGCCGATTAATGGAATATCGTCGAGCCCCCAATGGATGGCGGAGGTCACCGCTTCTTCGGCATAAGACAGGCCGTCGATCAAGCAGAGCGCGAAAGTGGTGTCGGCTCGCTCGTGCCCGAAGCGCTCGCGTAATGACCGCCTCAGCGCCTCGACTTCGCCGGTAATCCCGTCCATGCCCGATGAGGACAGATTTTCGACCATGGTGCTGGCTGCCGAAAACGATGCGGAGGGAAGCAGCATAGCCAGGATCTGGCCTTCCTCCAGCCCTTTGGGCGTTATCTCACCGGCCGTCGAGCAACCGGCATAGTGGAGCGCCGGCGCGTGGGTCTTCAGCGCTTCCGACAGGGCGACGGCCTCTATGAGTCTCTGCGAGAAAAACAGGAGGGCAAACCCGGCGTCAATGGCCACTGCTTCCGCTGCCACCGCCCGGGCGAACGCATCCGCGTCGGATTCGTCGGTGGTGAGCACCGAGAGGCCGCATGCATAGCGCGTCCGTGACTTGGCCAGCGGCTTCCTCCTCCATTTCCTCCGACGCTTTTTTTTGTGCGCGTCTGGCGCGCCGGCGTCGAGGTCATTGTTGTCTTGAAGCGGCGCTTTGGCAATGAGCCAACATGATGGATTTGAAGTTTCTACCGTTTGACGGCGTCAGCGCAGCCGCTGACGGACGGAAGGTGTGCGTCCCGTCGGGCGTGTCGTTATCTCGCACTTGCACAAAGTTGTAGTGCACTGCAATATAGCTGAGAATGCGGCCTTGAGCCCGCCTTTTGCAGAGGGGACCGGCATGACGGACATCTCCGCGACGCGTCTTGTCGTGGCCAGGCCTGTCGCCGACACATCGTCAAGGGCGAGGCTTGCCTATCTCGACGGCTGGCGCGGCCTGTCGATCGCGCTGGTGCTGATCGGCCATTTCTTCCCCGTCCCCGGCATCAATCTCGGCGTCCTGGGCGTCGAATTCTTCTTCGTGCTCAGCGGCCGGCTGATGGCCGAGATCCTGTTCGTCGAATACTATCCGCTGAAGAAATTCTTCAAGCGCCGGTTCTCCCGCATCTATCCGGCACTGCTGGTTTTCGTCGTCGTCGCGATGATCGCCTTGTCCGGCACGTTCATCGCCTTCAAGTGGAAGGCGGCGCTGACGGCGCTGACGTTCACCTACAATTACGCCGGAGTTCTCGTTACCCGCGCCGGCGCGCTCGACCATATCTGGTCGCTCTGCGTCGAAGAGCATGCGTATATCATTCTGGCTCTGATCAGCGTCGTCGTCCGGGGACGGTCCCGCGTCATCATGCTGCTCGGCGCTTTGTCGCTGCTGGCCATGGCGAACGGCGCCATCTCCTACTGGGTGCTCGCAATAGGCTACGAGGGCACCTATTGGCGCACTGACGTGCACATCGCCTCGATCCTGCTGTCGACGGTGTTATGCCTGCTCAAGGCCGACGACAGGCTGCCGGCGCTGCTCAAGGGGCCGCATGTTGCCCTGGCGGCCACAGTCGTGGCTGTGCTCCTTTTCATGGCTGCCGTGCCAACCCCCATTCACTATCTGGTCGCGGTGCCGCTGCTGGCGCTCGCCGTCAATTTGCTCGACTTCAGCAGCCGCTACCTGACCAGGTTTCTGTCGTCCCTGCCAATGACGATGCTGGGGCTGTGGTCGTATTCGCTCTATCTGTGGCAGCAGCCCTTTTATCAATTCGTCGACATACAAGGCAGTTCGCCGTGGCTGATGCTGGCGGCGGCGTTCGCTTGCGCGCTGTGCAGCTACTACATCATCGAAAGGCCGGCCCGCTCCTGGCTGAACCGCAATTGGTAGGGCGAACGGCGCCCGCCGTTTTAGCCGGCGATCCGCCTTGCATAATACCGCACGGCTTTCCTGCCACCGTGGATTACCGCGTCGCCCACTTCCGCAAAGCCGAGTCCGGCATGGAAGGCGTCCGAAGCCGGATTGGGCGGCTCGGCATTGACTTCGCAGGTGACGATCGCCTGGCTGGCGCGTGACGCCTGCTCGAACAGATCCTCATACAGCCGGCGGGCATGGCCGCGCCCGCGCGCTGCAGCGGCGACCACGACGCGATCGACATAGACGAACCGCGGGTAACGATCGCGAAACCACAGGAAGTTCGGGCTATCGTAGCTGGCGTCCTGGTCGAAGGTCATGATGAAGGCTTCGAGCGAACCGATACGGCGCGCGTAAAACGCTTCGCCGAGCAGGAAGGAAAGGCGCTCGGGTTCGAGCCACGACAATTCGGCGGCGTGCTCGTTGTTGAGCGCGAGGACGGCCGGCTCATCACGCGGCGAAACCCGCTCGATCGGCAAACGCGTTTCGATCATGTTTTTTCTGTCTTCCGGGATCATGTCCGGACGGCGGCGATGGTCGCCGCCACCATCGCCTCGTCGGTCCCGGTGTTGCGGTATTCGCGGTCGAGATCGGTGCCGCCCATGCCGACCCTTGGGTTGCGGTAACGCATAGCACTCGGCACCTCCTTGAGCGCGGCGAAATGCATTTCGCTCAACCCGGTTTTCCTCCGCACCTTGCCGATGTTCTCTGGGTCAAGCCCGCCGCAGCCGAGGATGATGATGCGGTCGCCGGCCTGCCTGACAAGATCGGCGAGCAGGTCAGCGCCCTCGAGCGCCGTGTCGCGCTGGCCGCTGGTCAGCACGCGGCCGACCTTGCAGCGGATCAGTGTCTCCAGCGCCTCTGTCGGGTCGCGCGTCATGTCGAAGGCGCGGTGGCAGGTGACGTTCAATCGCCCCGCCGCCTGCACCAGTTCGCTCATGCGCTGTTCATCGATCGTGCCGTCGGCATTAAGGCAGCCGATAACGACACCGGCGACGTCGGTGTCGGCAAGCGCGTGGACATCGGCGAGCATCGAACGATATTCGGCTTCGCTATAGAGAAAATCACCGCCGCGCGGCCGCACGATGACGTGGAACGGGATCGTCGCCAGCTCGAGCGCCGTGCGCACCGTGCCGAAGCTCGGTGTGATGCCGCCTTCGATCAGGCTGGCACAGAGCTCGACACGGTCGGCGCCAGCGGCTTGCGCGGCCAGCAGGCCGTCTATGCCTTCGACGCAGATCTCGATCAGCGGCAGGCGAGGGCGTTCGGTCTCGGGCATGGGGGATCCATTCATGATTTCAGCTGGCCAGCGGTAGCATCGGGCCTAGTGCGATGAAAGCCGGAACTGTTGGCTCAATGTGCTTGCGCCTGCCATTCCGCCGCTTGACACATTCATAACTTCAGAGTTATGCGTAAACGATAGCTGCTGGGTTATTGGTTCTCGTGGAGAGCGCGTTGGTGAACAGACCAGCCAAACCCCAAACAACGGGTCCGAAGTTATGACTGGAGCAACTACAGTCGAAACCAAATCCATTGTCGTCGAGCGTCTCATACCGCACGCGGCTGAAAAGATATGGCGCGCACTGACCGTGCCGCATCTGGTTGCCGAATGGCTGATGAAGAACGACTTTGCGCCTGTGCAAGGCCATCGCTTCACCTTTCGCGCGACGCCTGTACCGGGCTGGTCCGGCGTGACGAACTGCGAGGTGCTGAAGATCGAGCCGCCGCGCCTACTCGCCTACAGCTGGGGCGACGGCACCGAATCCGACAGCGGTCTGAAGACCGTCGTGACATGGTCATTGACGCCCGAAGGTACGGCGACCCGGGTGCGCATGGAGCATTCCGGGTTCCGGGCCGAGGACGAGCGCGGGTACGTCGGAATGGGAAGCGGCTGGCCGCGCATTCTCGAGCGGCTTGAGCAGGTGACTGCCTCGCAAAGCTGAAGATCCCTGCGCTCGCCGCAACGCGGCGGCCGGCGAACTGACAGAGCCAAGGATGTCGAGACCCCGGATGTGATGCTCATTCCCCGGGCCCGGCAGGCGCTGCTCGCGCTGGACAAGTCGACGGAAACGGCCGATCTGTCCTATGTGACGCGCAAGCTCGTCCATTTGCGCGCCAGCCAGATCAACGGATGCAGCGTCTGTATCGATATGCATGCGCCAGAATTGAAGAAGGCCGGTGAAAAGGACGAGCGCGTCTTCACCGTGTCCGCCTGGCGGGAAACACCTTACTTCACCGACGCCGAGCGCGCCGCACTGGCGCTGACCGAGGCGGCAACCCGGTTGGCTGACCGGCCGGATCCGGTGCCGAAAAGGCCCTTGCCGCCCTGGTCATCCAGATTGCCCTGATCAACGCATTCAACCGGCTCAACGCAACTACCAGGCAGATGATCGGCGCCTGGGGCTGAACGGGGCCGGGTTCTCGAAAGGTCACATCAGATACGCAGCTTGTGAGCGTTCGCGCGCACGAAGTCGATGAAGGCCCGCAGCTTCGGCGGTACGAGGCGGCGGCTGGGATAATAGAGGTGGAGCGGCTCGTAAGCGGGACAGAAAGGCTCCAGCACCTTGACCAGCGCGCCTGAGGCAAGAAGCGGCGCGGCGAGGCCCTCGACCGCGAAGGCGAGGCCAAGCCCTTGCGCGGCGGCGGTAATGCACAGCGGAAGCGTGTTCGCGACCAGATATGCGTCCGGCGTGAATGCGACTTCGCGTCCCTCCACGATGAACTCCCATGGCGAAATCGCGCGGGTGAGGGCGAATGCGATGCAGCGATGGGCGGCGAGGTCGGCCGGCCGCTTCGGCGTACCATTGCGCGCCAGATAGTCCGGGCTGCCCACCACGACCATCTGCAAGGGCCCGCCCAGACGCGCGCCGATCATGTCTTTGTCGAGAAGCTCGCCGATGCGCAGACCGGCGTCGAAGCCCTCGGCGGCGATGTCTACGAAGCTGTCGTCGAAAATCAGACTAAGCCGCACTTCGGGATAAGCATCCATGAACGGCCGCATCAGTGGCTCGATCAGCAGCGGGGCGGCGATCCAGGGCAGGCTGAGGCGCAGCGTGCCGGCGGGACGGTCGCGAGCTTCGCGCAGTGCCGCACCAGCCGCCTGGATATCTTCGGCTGCCGGGCGCACGTGGTCGAGGTATTGAGCGCCAGCTTCGGTCAAGCCAACGCTGCGAGTCGTCCGATTGAGCAGCCGCACCCCCAGACGCTCCTCGAGCCCCTTGACCGCCTCGCTCAACGAGGCCGGAGCGACGCCGAGCTCGGCGGCGGCGCGGGTGAAGCTTTTGGCCTCCGAAACTTTTACGAAAGCGACGATGCCGCTGAACTGGTCGAGGCGCATTGTAAGGATTTTCCAAATAGCCCTGTCGAATTCTACTGGTTTTTCCGGTGAACAAAAGGCGTCATGTTGAATCCGACGAACGGGCCTCGGTGTTGGGAACGGCTCGAACAGGGAAGGAAACAGGACCGATGACCAGGCTTGCTTCGCTCGCCGCCGCCGCTCTTCTGGCGGTGTCTGCCGCCCCGGCGAATGGCGGCCCGCTGGAAGACAGCAACATCCAACTCGTCAAGGACTACTACGCCGCTTATGCGACCGGGAATCCCGAGGCCGTCCGGCCCTTCCTCGCACCCGACATCGTGTGGCGCATTCCCGGCCATCATCCGCTTGCCGGCGACAAGCGCGGGCCGGACGAGGTGGTCGCCTTCTTCCGCGGCTTGGCCGACGGCAAATTCAAGGCCGAGCCGATCTTCTTCCAGGCGCAAGGCGACCTTGTCGTCGATGTCCATCGCGGCTGGTCGAATGTCGGCTCGGGTCCCGAGATCGACCAGCTCTACGCCCTGATGTTCCGCATCAAGGACGGCAAGATCACCGAGGCACAGAATTTTTTGACCGACATGTACCAGTCGGACGCCTTCTACTGGGCGCATTACCTGCTGAAGCCATTGCCCGGCCGACTTGCTGGCGAGCGCTGAGACGGCGGTCTTTTTCGCAACGCCGCGGTTCTCACTCCAAGCTAAAGGAGACTTGCAATGTTTAAAGCCCTGACATTTGCTGCAGCAACCGCCGTAGCGCTCGCCGCGTCCAATGCCGCCGCCGCACCGCGCGTCGAGCGCGTCACATTCTCCTCGCACGGTGAGCAGATCGTCGGCGAACTCTATCTGCCGGAGGATCTGGACGCGGCAAAACCTCGGCCCGCGCTGGTCGTGACCGGCGCCTGGATGACGGTGAAGGAACAGATGCCGGCCCGCTACGCCCGCGAGATGGCGGATCGCGGGTTCGTCGCCCTGACCTTCGATTTTCGCGGTTGGGGCGAAAGCGGCGGCATACGCCGCCAGTACGAGGATCCTAAGGCCAAGATCGCCGACATAGAAGCGGCGGTCGCCTATCTCGCGACCCGGCCCGAGACCGATCAGGACCGCATCGGCGGCCTCGGCATTTGCGCCAGCTCCGGCTACATGGTCACTGCCGCCGCCGAAGATACCGCGATCAAGTCGGTCGCTCTCGTCGCGCCCTGGTTGCAGGATGCCGAAGTGGTCGAGCAGACCTATGGCGGCAAGGAAGGCGTCGCCAGGCTTGAGGCCGCGAGCGATGCGGCAGAGGCCGCGTATCGCCGCACCGGCAGACAGGCGTTGCTGCCGGCCGCCAGCTTGAGCGACGATCGCGCGATCATGTTCAAGGTGCCTTATTACACCGAACCCGATCGCGGCATGATCCCGGCCTGGCGTAACGAGGCCGATCCGGCCTTCTGGCGCGGCTGGCTGAGGTTCGACGCCATCCAGGCTGCCCCGCGCCTGCACCAGCCCTTTCTGATGGTGCATAGCGAGGCGGCTGCCATTCCGCAGGGTGCGCACAAGTTCTACGCGCGGCTGACCAGTTCCAGGCAGGAGCTGTGGCTCGACAACGTCACCCAATTCGATTTCTACGATCGCGCCGCGCCGGTGAAGGCGGCGAGCGACGCCGTCGCCGCGCACTTCCGCGCGACACTGGGCAGTGCGGGGGAGGCGGGACAATGAGCGTCGTCACCCGCCGGCATATCCTGGCCGCGGCGGTTTCCGCCGCGATGATTTCCGCCGTCTCGGCGTCCGTTTCGAGCGCCTCGGGAGCTGCGCTGATGGTTGAAGACAGGATGGCCATCGCCGAGGCAGTGGCGGGGATCGGGCTGTATGCCGATCTGCGTGATTGGAACCGGGTCAAATCCTATTTCGCGGCCCGCGTCACGACCGACTATACCAGCCTCTTCGGCGGCGCAGCCGCGACCAGCGGCCGAGACGCGCTGATCGCGCAGTGGCAAGGACTGCTTCCAGGCTTCGACGCCACCCAGCACCTCATCACCAACATCATTGTCGAAGGCGCAGGCAATGACGCGGTTGCGCGCAGCCATGTCCGCGCAACCCACTGGATCGGCGGGCGTTTCTGGAGGGTCGGCGGCCGCTATCTCCACCGGCTGGTGCGGGGGCCGGAAGGCTGGCGCGTCAAGGCAATCTCCATCCGCCGCTTGTACGAAGAGGGGGATCGCGCCGTTCTGGCCGCTGCGGCCGACCGGGTAAAGGCGGAGGCCAAATGAGTGTTCGGGTTTGCGCATGCCCAGCCACGCGGCGAGGTTGCTCGGAGCATCGGCAACGTGAATATTGATCGAAAATGTCGGGGCAGGCTTGGCGCATGCGGCATTAGTGGCGCCACCGCGGACACGAGACATGACCCTTTCACTGCAAGACGTTTCGGATCGGCTTGAGACTGTAGCGGGTTCTGAAGTTGATCCGCCGACGCGAGCCGTCGGCAGATCACGGTTGTTCCAGACCGCTCAGGCGGTCTTGCTCTTCCTCTGGCTCAAAGCGCCTAGCAGCGCCTCAGCTGCCTCGCTCGATGATGCTGGGTTCTGACCCGTGATAAGCTGGCCATCGACGACTGTGTGGACGCCCCAGTCCTTGACCTTGGAGAAAACCGCGCCGAGGCTGATCAGCTCGTCCTCGACCAAGAACGGCACGACATTCGTGAGACCTACGGTCTCCTCCTCGCTATTGGTGAAGCCGGTGACGTAGCGTCCCTGCACAAACGGCGTGCCGTCGGGACTGGTCACGCGATGCAGAACGCCCGGTGCGTGGCAAACGAGGGCGATCGGCTTGCCGGCCGCGATGAAGGATCCGATCAGCTTGATCGAATTCGGATCTTCGGCCAAATCCCACAACGGGCCGTGGCCGCCGGGGTAGAAGACCGTGTCGAAGTCCTTCTGGTCGACACTGTCCAGGCGCACGGTTTCTGCGAGCTGCGCCTTGGCAACATCGTCAGCACTGAAGCGCCGTGTAAGGTCGGTCTGGAACATAGGCTCGTCGCTTTTCGGATCGAGAGGCGGCTGGCCGCCCTTCGGCGAGGCGAGGGTGATCTCGGCGCCAGCGTCCTTGAAGACGTAGTAGGGGGCTGCCAGTTCCTCGAGCCAGAAGCCGGTCTTCTTGCCGGTGTTACCGAGAGTGTCGTGGGAGGTGAGTACCATCAGGACTTTCATTGTCGGATCCTTTTCTCAGGTGATGCCGCGCCAATGAGGCGTCGTAGTTGGTTGATTTGGAGCTCGATCGGCCGCGTCGGCCTGTCGATGCACGGATAATGGCACCTGCCCATGTATTTCAGAAATTTATTTCATTTATTTTATATATTCATGTCAGATTATATCTCGATGAGATACGATCTGAACCTGCTCCCGGTTTTCCTCGCCCTGATGGAAGAGCGGAGCGTGACACGGGCAGCAGCGCGACTGGGCATCACCCAGCCGGCGCTGTCCAATTCGTTGAACCGCCTGCGCGACACCCTCCGGGATCCGCTATTCATCCGGGAAAGGTATGGCATAAAGCCGACGCAATTGGCTGAGGAGATCGCTCCGACGATCGAAGCAGCGCTGGCGCAACTGGACGATCTCATTTGAACCAGCAGGAATTTCAGCCAGCAAAGGCCGAACGGCTGTTCACGCTTGCCCCCAACAGTTACGTGGAGCTTGTGTTGATGCCGGCCCTCGTCGCGAGGACGCGTGAGCTGGCGCCTGGTATCAAGCTCCGCATGACAGCATTTGGCAACGATCTCGCCGAAACCGGCGTCATTTCCGGTACCACGGCCATGGTGATTGGCCGGATCGTCGATCCGCCGGGCAATCTTGTCGTCCAGCATCTTATGGACGATGGGCTCGCCTGCGCGGTGCGCAAGGATCATCCCGACGTTCGAGACCATATTTCCCGAGAACAGTATGAAAGGCTCAAGCACGTGAACGTGCTCCCGCCGGGCCGGCTGCGGGCGGGCCTCTTCCAGGCATTGGAGCAACAAAACCTCAAGCGAGAGATTGCCCTTTCTGTCACGCACTTCCTGGCCGTGCCAGAGATGCTTGCCGTCACGGATTACTGCGCAACGCTGCCGAGACTGATCTGCCGCAGCCTTGAGAGGGATCCGCGCCTGAAGATACTACCGCCGCCCGTCGACCTCGGCACTTTTCCAGTGCAGATGGCTTGGCACATTCGCTACCGCCACGACCCAGCCCACAGGTGGTTGCGTTCGATGATCGGCGAATTGGCAAAAGAAATGGCGTCGGAGACCTAAGACGGCTTTCTTGTATCCGCGTTGATGTCCGCAAAGGCCAAACCGGGCCATTCATCGTGCCGTATGCCGAGCACCAGATCCGGACTTGCCCGAGCTATCAGCAAGCGGCAGCTAGGGTCGCACCATGCCGCCAACTAAGTGCTGTCCGTCACGACCGACTATACCAGCCTCTTCGGCGGCGAAGCCGCGACCAGCGGCCGCGACGCGCTGATCGCCCAGTGGCAAGGACTGCTGCCGCGTTTCGACGCCACCCAGCACCTCATCACCAACATCATTGTCGAAGGCGCGGGCAATGACGCGGTTGCACGCAGCCATGTCCGCGCAGCCCACTGGATCACGGGCGGTTCTGGACGGTCGGTGGCAGCTATCTCCACTGGCTGGTGCGGACGCCGGAAGGCTGGCGCGTCAAGGCAATCTCCATCCGCCGCTTGTACGAAGAGGGGGATCGCGCCGTTCTGGCCGCTGCGGCCGACCGGGTAAAGGCGGAGGCCAAATGAGTGTTCGGGTTTGCGCATGCCCAGTCGCGCGGCGAGGTTGCTCGGAGCATCGGCAACGTGAATATTGATCGAAATGTCGGGGCAGGCTTGGCGCATGCGGCATTAGTGCCGCCAACCGCGGAGACGGGACATGACCCTTTCATTGCAAGAGGTTTCGGATCGGCTCGAGATCGAACAGCTGCTTGTTCGCTATTGCTACGCTGTGGACGATCGCGACTGGGACGCCTATCGCAAAATATTCACACTCGATGCCGTGCTTGACGACACTGTAACAGGTGGAATCAGGAGCGGTGTGGATGAGCATGTTGCTTACGTGAAAGGCGCCCTTTCGAAGATATTGATCTCGCAACACGCCATTTCGACAATCCTTCTGGACCTCCGAGGGGATGAGGCCAGCGCGCGCGTGCATTGTTCATGCCCGATGGTGGTCGACCTCGGCGAAGGCAAAAGGCAGGTCTTCTTCCAGGGGCTTTGGTATCGAGACCGCGTCGTACGCACGTCCGAGGGCTGGCGCATAAGTGAACTTGTCGAGGAAGGCTATTGGAATCACAATTTGCCGGAGGGGTTCGCGTTCTGACGTCTGTTGCGCGCTGTGCTGGATCCGCCCCCGGACGCCATTTTCAGACGTGGCAGCTACTGGCGCAACACGGTGTTCTTGGTGCCTTCTTCGACCTGGTCGATGACCAGCAGCTTGACCGGATCGGCGCCGACATTGGTCGCCTGATGCCATTGCCCGATCATCTCGATGATGAAATCACCTGTTTGATAGGTGTTGCTCTTGCCGGTCTCGACGTTGGTGACCTGAAGCGTGCCAGCCTCGACATAGGCATAGCGCGGAAACGGATGCTTGTGGACCGGCAAGGTCGCGCCCGGCGCGATCTGATAGGCCGAGACCAGGACCTGGGCGTTCTTCTGGGGCAGCGTGATCGGCTGGCCGGACGCGGTCTCGGTGCGAGAGGCAAGCGGGGTTACGACAACCGGCGTCCCGCTGGCATCCAGCGCCTGGGCGCTGTTTGCAAACAGTGCAGCCGTGAGCAGCAGCGTCGGTGCCAAGATTTTTCGCATGATTCCCCCCGAACTGCGTCAGCATTGCGCAGCAAGCTTTGAGGCGCAAGGTTGTCTGTTCAGGAGCGCCTTATCCCGCTCTTCTGAACATGCCCGGCGTCATACCATGCATGGCCCGGAATGTACGGGAAAAATGGCTCTGGTCGGCGAAACCCGCCGTAATAGCGGCGTCGGCGAGGCCAAATCCCTGTTCGATCAGCGCGCTCGCCCGGCGCAATCGCCGGTCGCGGATATAGGCCGCCGGCGTCAGGCCAATTGCCTTGTTGAAATCGCGGATGACCTGGAACCGGGTCACGCCAGCCGCGCCGGCAAGCCGCTTGAGGTCGAGCTGCGAGCCAAGCTCGCTTTCGACAAGATCGCGGTACAGCGAAAATCTTCGCTGCGATCCGCAGCTTTCGATCTCTTCGGCCGGTCCGCTCGAGTCGCCATGCCGAACGATCAGTTGTCTAAGCGCCACGAGCAGGGACGTCTCTGCCGTCATTGTGTCCGGGGATGTCGAGCCCTGGTGCGCTGCCGTCAATGCTGCGGCGAGACTGCTGTCTTCGATCGTCGCGCGCGAAAACGCCGGAGCGCCGTCGCGGCCGAGTTCGCGGGTAAGCGCGGTCATCATCGGCACCGAAGGATAAAATGTCCGGTAGGCCCAGCCTTCATCCGCCCCGCGTTCGCCGTCATGCCACTCTTCAGGATTGACGACGGCAATGGCGCCCGCCGGAGCGAGAACGCTTTGACGGCCGATGCGAATGCGCTCGCAGCCGGCGGTGATCAGGGCGATCACATAGGTCGGGTGCGTGTGCAGGTCGTAGCGGTGCTGGGTGAAGCGCGCCTTGAACAGGCCCAGGTCGGGGAAGCACGGATGGCGCCAGTATTTCCCGGTCTCTGCCGCTTCGATTGTCTTTGCCATGGTCAATCCGGTTCAAGACGCTTTTCGTCGGGCCTTCTATGGCTGGCAGGATCAAAGCGCGCCGCCTTGCCGGCGTGAAGGAGGCATCATGCTGCATAATGACCCCATCGCCGCCCTGACACCAGAGGTCGTAGGCTGGCGGCACCATATCCATGCCAATCCGGAGCTCGGATTCAATGAATACGAAACGGCGCGTTTCGTTGCAGAGAAGCTGCGCTCCTTCGGCGTCGACGAGGTGCATGAAGGGATCGGCGGCACCGGCGTCGTCGGTGTCCTGCGCAGCGGTGGCGGCGCACGCGCCATCGGCCTTCGCGCCGAGCTCGACGCGCTTCCGGTGCTGGAGAAAACCGGCTTGGCCTATGCCTCAAGGAAAGAAGGAGTAATGCACGCCTGCGGCCATGACGGCCACACCGCCATGCTGCTCGGCGCCGCCAAACTGCTCAGTCAATCGCGCACCTTCGACGGCACCGTCACTTTCATCTTTCAGCCGGCCGAGGAAAACGAGTGCGGCAGCATGCGCATGATCGAGGACGGCTTGTTCAAGCGCTTTCCGGTCGAGGCGGTCTATGCGGTCCACAACTGGCCGGGCGTCAGGCTGGGAACGGTCGCCGCCCGCGCTGGTGCGCAAATGGCGGCCGTGGATAATTTCGAACTGATCTTCGAGGGTCTTGGCGCGCATGCCGCGATGCCGCAGCTCGGCGACGACCCGATCCTGGCCGCCGGCGCCTTTGTGCAAGCCGTCCAGCGCATCGTCAGCCGCTCGGTCGACCCGCAAAGCGCGCTTGTCGTCAGCCTCACGCAGATCCATGGCGGCAATGTCGGCAACATCGTGCCGGGCAAGGTCTGGCTGCAAGGCACCTGCCGCTTCTTCGAGCCCGGCCTTTCCGATCACTGCGAGATGCTGATCGGGGAGATCGCACAAGGCATTGCCGCCGCGTATTCGCTCAACGCCAGGCTCGACTACAGGAAGGGCCATCCGCCGCTGATCAACACGGCGGACGCGACGACCCGCGCCGTCGAGGCGGCGGCCTCCGTCGTCGGCCGGGAGAATGTCTTGACCGAGTTCAGCCCCAGTCTCGGCTGCGAGGATTTCGCTTTCATGATCCGCGACGCCGGCGGCTGTTATGCGTGGATCGGTGCCGGCGAGGTCGGCCCGGGCGAAGGCCTGCATGGCGACCGCTACGTCTTCAACGACGAGATCGTGCCGACGGTGATGCGCTATTACCTCAACCTCGTCGAGCAGACGCTTGCGCGGGCCGGTCCTTCTACAGCAGTTTTTCCGGCGTGATCGGCAACTCCCGGATCCGCTTGCCTGTGGCGTCGAAGACGGCATTGGCCACCGCAGCGGCAACGCCGGTGGCGCCGAGCTCGCCGATGCCCTTGCCGCCGATCGGGCTGGCATGCTCATCCACCTCGTCGACGAAGTGGATTATGATGTCGCCGGGAATGTCGGCATTGACCGGAATGGCGACCCCGGAAAGGTTCTTCGACAGGAACCGCCCAAGCACTGGTTCGTGCCTGCTCTGCTCCATCGCCGCCATGCCCCAGCCCCAGATGATGCCGCCCGTCATCTGGCTGCGGGCGGTGCGGGGATTGACGATGCGGCCGGCGCTGTAGCTGCCGACGGCGCGACGAAGCCTGAGCAGGCCGAGCCCCGGATCGACGCCGACCTCCATGAAAATCGCGCCGAAAGTGCGCATGGCGAGGCCTTTGCCATGCTGCGCCGGATCGAACGAGCCGGAGCCGATGATCTCGCCGATGTCGGTATGCCTCATAACGTCGGCGATCGTCTGACCGCCGGCAGCGCCTTTGCGCCGAATCTTGCCGTCCTGCATCTCCACCTCGTCCGGCAGCAGATTGGCAAGACGGGCAAGCTGCGAACGCGCATCTTCGGCGGCGGCAAGCACCGCCGCGCCCACCCCCATGGTCGATGACGAGCCATAGGTCGGTCCCGCCTCCGGCAGCTCTGTATCGCCCATTTCCAACTCGATCTTCTCCATCGGCAGGCCCAGCACATCGGCCGCGATCTGCGGAAAGATGGTGAGTGTTCCGGTCCCTATGTCCTGGGTGCCGGTGCGGATGAGCACTCTGCCGTCCCTGTGCAGCCTGACCTCGGCTGCAGGCGTCGGGTGGCGGAAACAGCCCATGGTACAGGTCGCCATGCCGTAGCCGATCAGCCAATCGCCATCGCGTTGCGGCTTGCGCGGGCGCTCGCGCCAGCCGAACAGGCGGGCGCCTTCCTCATAAGCCTCGCGCAGCTTCTTCGATGACCAGGGCTGGCCGGTGGCCGGATCCGTGTCCGCATGGTTGATCAGACGCAGGTCGAGCGGATCGATGCCGAGGCGGTGGGCGAGCTCGTCCATCGCGCTTTCGAGGGCCCAGGTACCCGGACCCTCGACCGGCGCGCGCAGCGCCGTCGGCATGGCGACGTTCGCGCGCTCGACACGCTGGCTGAGACGCATGGCCGGCGTGGCGTAGAGACCCTTCGAGGCTTCGGTGGCGAACTCGACGAAATCGTCGCTCACGGTGGTCAGGTTGACCACGTCCTGTTGCACGGCGGTCAGCTTGCCCGACCTGTCCGCAGCCAGCACGATCTTCTGTGCCATGCGCGGCTGGTAGCCGAGGCAGGAATAGGCATTGGCGCGGCTCAGCGCCAGCCTGACCGGGCGCTGCATGATGCGCGCCGCGGCGGCGGCCAGCACCTGATGCGGCCAGATCCAACCCTTGCCGCCGAAGCCGCCGCCGGTATGGCGGGAAATCACGCGGACCTTCCCGGCGGGGACATTCAAACGGGCGGCAAGCACCTGGCGGACACCATAGACGTGCTGCGTGGCGTCGTGCAGCGTCAGCTCTCCGTCGTTCCACTCAGCGAGCGTCGCCGAGGGCTCCATGGCGTTGTGGTGGCGCGACGGCTGCAGGTAGACGGCTTCGACCATGGCGGCTGCGTCGCTAAGCCCGCGGTCGACGTCGCCCTTGGTAAATGTCGGCTCCAGGAACAGGAAGCCGCTCTCCCTCGGCACGACCGCAGCCTTGTCGATGGCGGTCCACTTCGGCGGTGCCGGCAATTCCGGCTCGGCGAACTCGAAGCGCAATGCGACGTGGCGGGCACCGGCCTCCGCCGCCTCCAGCGTCTCGCCCAGCACAATGGCAAGCGGCTGACCCTCGTGACGTATCTCGTCGCCCTGCATGGGCATGAAGCTCTGCGCTGCCGGTGGGCCTTCGGCCTGCTGCATCTGCGTATCGGGCTCGGCCCTCGGCGATGCGAACCGGCCGAATTTGGGCATGTCCTCATGCGTGAGCACACGCACGACGCCCTTCTCGGCGAGCGCGTCGTCGACCATGATCGACGTCATGCGGCCGGCCGGAACGGGCGCGGTCACGAGTACCGCATAGAGCAGGTCGGGGGCGAAATAGTCGGCCGCATAGCGGGCGCGGCCGGTGACCTTGACGCCGCCGTCAGGGCGGGCAACAGGCTGGCTGATCATCATGACGACATCCTCGCTGCTCTTTCGATCGCCCGCAAAGCGGCGGTCTTGGCCAGTTCGATCTTGTAGGCGTTCTGCGACAAGGGACGCGCTTGGGCGAAGGATTGCTCGATAGCGGTGTTCAACGCCTCGCGATCGCCGATTTCGGCACCGGCGAGCTGCTCCTCGGCGGCGCTCAGCCGCCACGGCCGCAGCGCCACGGACCCCAGCGCCAGGGCGGCCCGACGGATAGTTTGGCCGTCCATCTCCAGCACAGCGGCGGCAGAGACGATGGCGTATTCGTAGGATTCGCGCTCGCGCACCTTGAGGTAAGCCGATCGCGGCGCCGGCGCCGGCAGCTCGATTGCCGTGATCAGTTCGCCTTGCTGCAACACATTGTCTGCCTCGGGCCGCGTGTCGGGAAGCAGGTGGAATTCCGCTGCCGGAATGCGCCGGCCGCCGCTGCCGTGCGCGGTGACGATGACCGCATCAAGTGCTGCCAGCGCCACGGCCGGGTCGGATGGCTGGGTGGCGACGCAATCCTCGGTCCAGCCGAATATCGCGTGATTGTCGTTGATGCCATGCAATGCCGAGCAGCCGGAGCCGAGCTGACGCTTGTTGCATGGCAACTGCTCTTCGGCACGGAAATAGGCACAGCGCGTCTTCTGCAGAAGATTGCCGCCTATCGTTGCCAGGTTTCTCAGCTGCGGCGATGCGGCGTTGAGGATCGCCTGGCTCAACACCGGATAGTCGCGCACGACCAACGCATGCTGCGCGACATCGTTGAGATGCGTCAGCGCGCCGATCGTCAAGCCGCCGCCGGGCAGTGTTTCGGCCTGATCCAGCCCGTCGAGGCGGGAGATGTCGATGATCCGGGTCGGCTCGGCAATGCCAAGGCGCAGCCAGTTGAGCAATTCGGTGCCGCCGGCGAGAAAGGCGCTGTCCGGCGCGGCACCGGCTGCGATCGTGTCACCCAGGCTGTCGGCGCGTGCATAGACGAATGGGGTCATTGGCTCGCCCTCCCGGCCGCTGCGCGCACCGCCTCGACGATTTGCGGATAGGCCGAGCAGCGGCACAGATTCCCGCTCATCCATTCGCGGATCTCGGCATCGGAGCCGGTATGTCCCTCCTCGATCAGCGCCGCCGCCGACATCACCTGGCCGGGCGTGCAGAATCCGCACTGAAAACCATCATGATCGATGAACGCCTGCTGCACGGGATGAAGCGCATCGCCGTCTGCCAGCCCTTCGATCGTCGTAACCTCGCGTCCCTCGCAGGACACGGCAAGTATCATGCAGGCATTCACACGCCGTCCGTCGAGATGCACGGTGCAGGCGCCGCACTCGCCGAAATTGCATCCCTTTTTCGTTCCGGTCAGATGAAGCCGCTCGCGCAGCAGGTCGAGCAGCGTGACGCGGGGATCGAGATCGGAAAGGCTGTGATCCTCTCCGTTCACCCGCAACCTCAATAGGTGCCGATCGTGGAAGTTCATGTGGGGTACCTCGAAGCACATGCCGTACTCGCCGCAAGGACTCGTCCAGCAAGCAGCCACCCACCTGTCGAGGCGAAATAGGGCGGTCGATTCCGGGGAAAAGGCGCTGCCGGTCAGGGAAGGCTAAAAAACGCGCATTCGAGATTTGCGGCGGAAAGGCCCTGAATGCCGCCGCAAAAAGTGCACTGTCGCCGTAATTTCGTAATTCGGATGTGAAGTAACGCTGAAAGATTTATGGAGTAACGTATCAGCTTGGTTAGCCAGTTTCCTGGGAGTCATTTGCCGATATAGGCGGCCAGCTCGTCAGGTGTCCCCATGGGAAAGGCGCGTTTCAGATGGTCGAGGAATGCGGAGACGCGCGCGCTCAGCAGCCGCCGAGAGGGATAGAGTGTCCACAGGGCAATGTCGGGTCCCTCGACATCCCCCCAAAGTACCAGCGTTCCGTCCGCCAGATCATGGCTCACTAGCGACACTGGAAGGCGTCCCGCGCCGACGCCCGCTCGCACGGCATCCCGGACCATGATGAGCGACGACAACGCAAGGACGGGCTCGATCGCGATTGTTAACCGGCCAGTGGGCGTCTTCACGTCCCAAGCCCCGCGATCTGTCGAACGCATGACGGCCGGGGTCGCCAGCCCTTCGGCCGGCTGGGCGAGGTCAGGACTTGCCACGACCACCAGCCGATCACGCAGAAAGGCTCGCCCAACGAGGCTCTCATCCGGATCCGGATTGACCCGGATCACCAGGTCAAATCCCTCTTCGATCATGTCGACGACGCGGTCTTCGGTCGTGACCTCGAGCCTGACCCCCGGGTATTTCAGGGCGAAGCCGGCGGCGATCTTCCCCATGGCGGTCTGTGCGAACAGCAATGGGGCGCTGATCCGCAACCGGCCGCGCGGCCTTTCGCCGCCTGAGGCGATCGCCGCCGTCGTCTCTTCGAGCTCGGAAAGCAACCGGCCCGCGCGCTCGAAAAGCGCGCGTCCTTCTTCCGTCAGCTTTAACGCGCGCGCGCCACGCTCAAACAGCCGTAGATCCAGACTCGCCTCCAGCTCCGCCACGCGTCGGGACAAGGTGGCTTTCGGGCGCCCGGCAGCGCGGGCGGCCTTACCGAAGCCCCCGTGGCGGGCGACCAGATTGAAATCAGCAAGGGCAAGTAGATCCATGTGTTCCACCTGTGGGACGGCGTGTTCAGATATAATGCCTACCGACACAAACGTGGATCACTAATTTTGTGGGACGCCATCCGGCTCAACTCAGGAGTAATCCCATGACCATTCTCGTTACCGGCGCGACCGGCAATGTCGGCCGCAACGTAGTCGAACAGCTCGTGAAGCGTGGCGCCGATGTGCGCGCTTTGGTTCGCGATCCCTCGAAGGCCAATTTCCCCACTGGCGTAGATGTCGTGCAGGGCGACCTGCTCGATGTCGATTCCCTGCGCAAGGCGTTCTCCGGCGTCTCCACCCTTTTCCTGCTGAACGCGGTGGTGGCCGACGAATACACCCAGGCGCTGGTAGCGCTGGCCGTTGCTCGCGAGGCCGGCCTCGAGCGGATCGTCTACCTGTCGGTGATCCACAGCGATCTCTACGTCAACGTGCCGCATTTCGCGGGCAAGTTCGGCGTCGAGCGGATGATCGAGCAGATGGAGCTCAACGCCACCATCCTGCGGCCCGCCTACTTCATGGACAACGACATCACGATCAAGGACGTGGTGATCGGCTACGGCATCTATCCGATGCCGATCGGAGCCAAGGGCATCGCCATGATCGACGCGCGGGACATCGGCGAGATCGCCGCGATCGAACTCATCCGCCGCGAGCAGGCCGCGGCGCCGCTGCCGTTCGACCGCATCAACCTGGTCGGCCCCGACACGCTGACTGGCACGGACGTCGCAGCCATCTGGACGGACGTCCTCGGTCGACATATCGCGTATCCCGGCGACGACACCGCCGGCTTCGAGCAGAACCTGCGGCAGTTCATGCCGAGCTGGATGGCGCTCGACATGCGCCTGATGGCCGAGCGCTTCCTCACGGACGGCATGGTCCCCGATGCCGGCGATGTCGATCGGCTGACCGCGCTGCTGGGCCGACCGTTGCGCTCCTATCGCGACTATGCGGCCGCAATTGCCGGCTGAGGCCCATCACCGACGTTCTGTCCAGGAGACATATCACGATTTACTCGACCGCTACCGTTCCGGTGAATCCCCGAGGCGAGACCAAGCTGACCCGTGCGCAGATATGGCAGGGCCTGGAACTCAAGGCGCGCGACGCCCGCCTGTTCCTGCCCGCAGGCCTCTGCACCCGTTGCGACGTCGTGGAGGAGAGCGCGACCCACTTCGTGCGCGAAGCTATGATCGCCGGTACTGATCTGCGCGAAATCATCATGATCGAGCCGGAAAGCAAGGTCACCTTCTTCCAGGCGGCCGGTCCGCGCGAAGGCGCGGAAATCGCCTTCATAGCTAGTGGTCGGGTCATTCACATCAGAAAGTTGCGCCAACGGCAATTGCAACCAGCTGGTGAGCGAGCTGCTTCATAAGCACGGACGAAACGCAAAGCCAGTCCGTCAAAACGCGGGTGTAGATGACGTACTGTTTCACGGCTTTGTCCAGCTCAAGCGTTGTGCCTGACAAGGTGGTGGCCGAAGCATTGTCTAACGTCAACGTTCGTTGTGACTGTCAAGGAGGCGCGGCCAAATCTTCCATGAGGCCGGTCTCCATCGAAGGCCAAATGGGATGGCTAGGAGGCGCGCAGTCCCTCTGGTAGTCTCAACGAAGGGCGTGGGGGATTATCATGGCAAAGACGGCCAAAAACTTCTTTGATGGACTGACTGAGGAGCAGCGTGAGAAATTTGCGTTGAGTTTTGCCGAGCATCTCAAGGCAGGATCGGCAGGGAAGGTTCTTGTGCTGTGTGGCATGTTGGACAAAAAGTTGCTCGACTTGCTGGCAGCGAACATGAGCGGGCTGAACAAAACCAACAAGGACGCATTGTTCAAAGGAACGGGTGGACTTGCGACTTTCAGTTCGCGCATTCATCTTGCGCACGCGCTTGGACTGGTCGAGCCGAGTGCGGCGGCGCAGCTACACAGGCTCAGAAAGATTAGAAACTGTTTTGCGCACAGCGACGTTGTGATCGATTTCGATCACGCTGATGTCGACAAGCTGATGAAGTCCCTAGACAGAAAAGGCGTTCCTTCGAAGGCCAAATCTATGGGCACGATTAATGCGATAGGAAAGATGCTGCTTGGAGCCATCGAAGGTGCGATGCCCGCCAAACCAGCGGCGAAGAGCAAGGCCCAATGACCCAACTCGCCAGCAATTCCGAAACAGCACGTGGCGCCCGGGGGGCACGGGGGGCTTCGCGCGAGCCAGTTATCCAATCCCCCGCTCGGAAATTTCTGCCAAACATTCCCGACCTCTATTAGCTTCCCCTCATGGCTCTTCACTGGTTCAACTCTCCGGTGTACGTCAAGGCGGATCGACCTGGGCTCCGCTATGGGGTTCAGCCACGACGAGGGCGCCGCCGAGCAGCTCCAGTGGACCAAGCTTGGCCCCAAATGGAAACAGGCGGTCGAGACCTGCATGGCCGCCATGGCAGGAGACATGCCCTCTCAGGATGCCCGTAGAGCATTCGAGGCGGCGGCCAGGAGAAGGGGACGTTGCTATCCCCGCTCTAGCCTCGGGGATGCCCCGTAGGTTCAGTTCATGGAGCCAGAATCGGGGATTTGATGTAGATTGTCCTCAATAGAATTTCGCGGGGGACTATGGCGCAATCAAGCGGGTATTTCGGATGCACCGACAAAGACGGAAAGGGCCAAGGGATGTGGCATTTCGATGGAACAGTCGCGACACGGATCGGTATTCCTGAGCCGCTCAATCACGAGTCAGCGCACGTCGTGGTTCCGTCAGGGCGCGACGTCTTCGATGCTGTCGGGACAAAATTGGCGCAACTCATTCCAGAGTCAGCACCCTTCGCCTTTGAGCATACACACCTCAAACCGGGGCAGTACTATCCCCGCATGTCTAGAGTGGTTGATCAGCATGTTGGTAGCCCAAATGCGGTCTACCATTGCCCGGGTTCGAATACCGTAGAGTCCCAGCTTGCGGTCATGCGCGGGCAGCTAGTCTCGCTCACGCACAAGCTAACTGACATTTGCCAAACTGTTCACCCTTCGCCGTCAAACTTCAAAGTGTACGGGCACGAGATAAGAAACCTCCTCATTCTTGCGTGCACTGAAGTGGAAATGCATTGGCGTGGTGTGCTTGAGGCGAATGGGCAGTCAGGTAAATTCACCACGCAGAACTACGTCGCGCTTCAAAATGCGATGCGCCTGGGTGAGTTTGGAATCTTGCTCCCATACTATCCGTGGATGAAGGAGGTGAGACCATTTGAGGGTTGGGACAGCGCCCGTCCAACGGAATCGCTCCCTTGGTATCGGGCGTACAACGCAGTGAAACATGATCGCGAGGGAAGTTTTGAAGAAGGGACGCTATCCCACGCTGTCGATGCTGTCGTTGCCTGCGCCGTCATGCTGATCGCCCAATTTGGACAAATGGAAGCATTTCGTTGGCGTTCAGAGTTTGGCTACTTCTTCCAAGTGGCGTCTAAGCCGAATTGGAAGATCTCGGAATCGTACATCCACCCTTATGATGGTCATTCGGCAGGACTGACGCCGGTGCTGTATCCGTTCTAAGAATAGGAATGGCCGAAATCGGATTTACAACCGAGGCTACGCAAGGGGTAGCAAAATAGGGGGGCGAGAAAGTGGTGATTACACCACCTATTTCAATACTGAAATCATTGTGGTCACGCCGATCAGATGGACGGTGGGGCGTCACTGATCTTAGAGGTCTCGAATTGACGCCTAAGCCGGGTTTCGATTCTGACTATTTCACATTTGAGGGCAACATTGAACTTCTGACCTCCACCCCGAGCCGAAACATACATGAAGCTCTGGCTTCTTTTGGACCCGCAGACTTTCTCATGAAGCAGAGTATCGTTCCTGTCGTTGCCTGGAGGGAGGGCGACGATTTTATTCGGTGTATCGGGACCGGTTCCGTTATTAGTTGCTCTGGCTACGTCATGACCGCAGCCCACATTCTTATGGACCCCTTCGACAGCGGCTACGGTGCGACGCGACAGGGGAACCAAATGGTCTTCGCAGAGGCGCTAAATTTCGGCGTCATCGTCCCCTATAGCCCTGCCTACGGGACGCGTGGATTTAGGTACTTTTCCTTTCAGAAATACTGGCTATGGGGCCGCTGGAAGGAAAGTCCCCTCGTCTATGAGAAGGATAGGTTTGAGTACTCGACGGACATTGCGATCTGCAAAATCGCAGAGATGCCCCACGGCGCTGCGCATCAACCTCTGAGTTTGTCGTTGAACCCATTCATACCGGGCGAAGCAGCGTACTCGCTGGGCTATGCGGAGATGAACGACATTCCCTTAGACTACGGTAAGGGCGGAATGGTCATCAAAGAGTTCGAAATGGACCTTTTCGTCTCTGTAGGTGAAGTGATGCGAGTATTTCCCGAGAACCATTTGCAGAAAGACGTATCCACCCCGGGACCCTGCTTCGATTTCAACGCAAAAATTCCCGGCAAAATGAGCGGAGCGCCTATTTTTGGCGCCCAAGGAGCGGTCATTCGTGGTGCCGTCAGTCGGAGCTTTTCAGGCGAGCGGCATGCGTTTGGCGCGATGCTAGGGCCCGCGATGCATTTACCCCTCGATGAACCTCAAATCACCGGCCGGACACTCCGGACCCTCATGGAGACAGGAAACGAGGGCATGGCTCAAGTGCAGGGGGCGGGTCTGTAGCCTATGGTTCAGATGCCGCGTCTGTTGCGGCCTTGTTCCTACAGCAACGGCACTTCGGCCCCGGCATGGACGGTCCGTGCGGAAAGGTGATCTGCGTGACGGCTTCTAGCGATTCGGCATCGCCCGGGCCCGTGCGCTGCCCGCAGTCCCCGCGGCGGGTTGATAATTGTGGGTTTAGGTCTTTGCCTTTGTGTCTGGCTATCCGTCGATAGGAAGCCCCCAGACCCCGGACTTTCACGGGATTAGTCGCCTTGCTCGGGGTTGTCCCGATGCTGGAGCCGCCCGGTTCCTCCCCGGTCTGGCCTTTGGTTCCGCTGTACGGGGCACAAAGGTCCCCTGCGCCGGGGAGTGTCCCCGGTCCCGTCATGACAACGATGTCGTTTGGTGATGCATAGATGCCAGCGAGATCAGCCTATCGCAAGCAGAAAATACCAGCAAAAACAGCTATTTGGTAGACGCACTGGATCTAACATCCCTTGCGCGCATCAGTGATTTCAGGGACTTGCAGCAATCCATGCCACAGATGTGGGAAAAATCCTGTGACATGTGACACGAAAAAAGTTGCGGGTAGGGCCGATTTGTTGCCACGACGCAACACGTCTGGGTCAGGCAAGTGCCTTCTCAAGCGCCCGTCTGGCGACCTCAAGCCGCGCCTCGTCACCCCCGTAGTCCTCCCCAACGCTGCCCGAGGAGTGACCCAGCACAATGTCTTGGTCCGAGTTGGTGACCCCGGCCAATCTCAATCGGTCCTTCATGAGATGCCGAAGCGAATGGGTTGTGGCCTTCGGATCGGTCACACAAGCCCGAACGTGCTTGCCCAAGGCGGCAGACGCTGAGGACGCGCCTTTGGGACGCCCGTAGGTCGGAAAGAGCATCGTTGCGCTGCCGGCAGCTTTGACGGCTTCCTTTGCAGCGTCCAGCGCGCCACCTATCAGCGGCACATTTCGCCGAGAAACCTTGTTCTTAATGCGTCGGTCGTCGTGCCACTCGACCGTGATGTGCGGAATGGCGTGGTCAAGATGGACGTCCGCAACACGAAGACCTGAGACCTCGGCGAGGCGGCATCCGGTACCATTTAGGATTGCCCAGATGTGTTGAAGGTCTGCCTTCGCATGGTACGCGATGCGGGCGGTTATGGCTGTGACCTCGGCCTGCGTGAAGGGGCGGCGCTTGTCCTTATCGGGCTCGGCCTTGTCCTTCGGCGCAGCTTCCAAATTCATGAATGGGTTGATGACGCCGGCCAGGTCAAACTCCCTGACAGCATGGTTTATCACCGCGCGGACGACGTTCAGATAGCGGTCCACAGAAGACGCCTTGCGACCGTCGAGCATGTGGTCACGGACTTCCTTGGCGTCTTCGCGCTTGAGGCTGGACAGTTTGCGGTCCTTGCCAAGTGCTTCGCCGACCAGCTTGAAGACCCGATCAAGCTCCATTTGCTTCGTTTCGTCGTCCCCGACACGCTCCTTGAGATAAAGGCGCTTGGCGTCTTCGAGAGTTGGATCGGGCCGCTGTTGGCGCTGGCTGAGCAGAAGCGCATGGAGGAGGGCGCGGTCTTCCACTGCAATGCCGACAGGATTGCCATCAGGGTCCACGGGGTACTTCCCTGCAATCTGCTCAGCGATCACCTCACGTGCGAGCGCCTCCGGATCATCCTCATCCTCGGGGCCGCTCCACTCGGGATCTAGATTAAGCGCCCTGAGCTGCGAACGGCTCCGCCTGAATTGCTCAAACGCGGTCGGGGAGGGCACGTTGTCATGGCCACCGCCTTGCGAGACTCGGTGCGGCTGTGACCAAAGGCGCAACTGCTGCTCTGCCCGGGCATGCACCTTGGGGTACGCCTTTAGAGCTTGGTGTTCGGTAGCCCCGAGCGGAACGAGGATTTCCAACTTGCCCGCAGCGGCCTGAAGTTTCTTTGGGATTTTGCGCCGATAGCGCCAGCCGGCAAGGCCACGTTTCTGGATGTGCTTCACGTCGATCTTCATAGCTCAAGGTACCCCGCAGTGTATCTCGCGGTGTATCTCTGGGGAAGCGGAAACCCTTGCAATCCTTGGGTTTCAAGACTTTTCTGGATTAAGTGGCTCCCCGGGCCGGATTCGAACCAGCGACCAACCGGTTAACAGCCGGTTGCTCTACCACTGAGCTACCGGGGAACAGAGGCTCTTGCGTGAGTGGGGCAGCCTATAGCAAACCCGTTTCGGCTTTGCAAAGAAGCATTTCGCATTTTTTCGACGCTTTTTGGCGCGAGGCTTCCTGGCAGTGGCCGGCAAGCGCTCTCATATGAGCTGTCTCTCGCCTGTCACGGAACGGAAAAGGCCGTTGCGGCTTTCTCCGGGTGATGGTGCTACTGAAGCAAACGGATCGATATTTCACATGACGGCAATGAGCGACGACCAGCCACCGGCCCGGAAAATCTCGGTCTTCGGCCGCCAGTTCACCATGCCGCGCTCGCGCGGCCTCCGGATTGCGATCGGCGTCGTGCTGATCATCGGCGGCATTCTCGGCTTCCTGCCGATCCTGGGTTTCTGGATGGTGCCGATCGGATTGCTGGTGCTCTCCTACGAATTCGCGTTGGTGCGCCGTCACCGGCGCCGCTTCGTCGTCTGGTGGGAGCGACGCCGCCGGCCGGATTGAGGTTGCCCTGCTGACAGGCGGGAAACAGGGCAATTGTTTGAGAGCGGCGTGGTCATCACCGAGGCTGGTCGAAACAGCTTTCCAGGCGTTCGCAGAGCTCCTTGAGAACGGCGGTAGCCGATGCCAGCCGCGCCCGGTCGCGCGGCGGCAGGCTGTTTGCGCCTTCTATGCTGAGGCGATCGATGGCATAGCGCACAAGCTCTGCAGACTGCGACAATCCGCGCGGTGTGCCGTCTTTCGTAGCTGCTCGACCCATGGCGGAACCCTCCTTTCTGCCCAACGTGGCCGCCGGTTTCGGGTTCCTGTCGCCGAGGATCATCCTTAACGATAAGCTAATATGTTATTGCTAGCATGGCATTGCATTTATAAGCAGTGCCTCGATGTAGGAAGAACCGTTGGGAATGCATGGTGGCCGCTTGACGGCATTTTCGCCGCAACCTATTGGAGCCGGGTGGAACGCCGGGAGCAATGAGGCCTCGTGGCGGAGTGGTTACGCAGAGGACTGCAAATCCTTGCACCCCGGTTCGATTCCGGGCGAGGCCTCCAATGCCCGAGCTCCCGCGCGTCAGCGCCAGGGGGCTTCAGTTCCGGTCGAAACAGCCGCGGCCTTTGCGCGGCAAGCGGATGGTTGGAACATGAGCGCTGATTTTGCCGAACGCCGGGTGAAGATGGTCGACGGCCAGATCCGCACCACCGACGTGACCAGCGCACCGCTGCTCGAGGCTATGCTTGTCGTGCCGCGCGAGGCCTTTGTTGCCCCCGGCCAGCGTGACCTTGCCTATATCGACGAGGACATCCGCATTGCCTATACGGCCGATGGTCCGCGCTATCTGATGGAACCGTCGCCATTGGCCAAGCTGATGCAGCTGGCCGATATCGGCCCAAGCGATTCGGCACTCGATGTCGGCTGCGGCACCGGCTATGCGGCGGCGATCCTGTCGCGGCTGGCAAGGTCCGTCGTCGCGCTGGAAAGCGATCCGGCGCTGGCCGAGACCGCCACTTCGACGCTTGCTGCGCTGGGTTCCGGCAATGTCACCGTGGTCCAGGGACCGTTGCCGCAAGGCCATGCCGCCAATGGGCCTTACGACGTCATCTTGATCGGTGGCAGCGTCGGCGAGGTGCCGGCGGCGCTGTTCGACCAGCTTGCCGAAGGCGGCCGACTCGTCGCCGTTGAAGGGCAGGGCAATTCGGGCGTAGCCCGGCTTTTTTTTAAGACTGGGGGGGTTGTAACGGGAAGACGCGCATTTAATGCGGCAATTAAGCCACTACCGGGATTCGAACGCATTCCCGCCTTCGAATTCTGAGTGATTTTGCCTTGCAGCGAAGGCGTTGTCATGATCGCTTGCGTTTGAACAATCGTTGCTGATCTGCATAACCGGGCGTTTCTGGGGCTTTCAGCGGGGGAACGATAAAAAACGCGGCGCCGGCTGATCAGAAGGAGAAGCCAGCGTGGCGCAGTTCCCGTGCAAAACGAATGAGGGAATATAACGTGCCGTCTGTACGCAAGTTGCTTTTTACCGCCGTCCTCGTTTCGGCGACCGCGCTTTCTCCATTGGCCGCCTCGGCCGAAACCATTCTCGGGGCGCTGTCAAAAGCCTACCAGAACAATTCCTCGCTTAATTCTTCGCGCGCCGGCGCCCGCGTCACCGACGAGGGCGTTGCTATTGCCAAGTCCGGCTACCGCCCGACCATCACCGGTTCCGGAAGTATTGATTATACCGCCAGCCACAGCAACCGGTTGCACCGAAACATCTCGATAACCACCGGCAACTTCGGCGTCGAGATCGATCAGACGCTGTTTGACGGTTTTCAGACCAGGAACAATGTGGCGGCCGCCGAATCGCGGGTCCGCGCTTCGTTCGAAAGCCTGCGCAACGCCGAAGAAAACACTCTCTTCAACGCGGCAAGTGCCTATATGGACGTTATCCGCGACCGTCAGGTCGCCGTGCTGACCGAACAGAACCTGCAATTCCTGACCGAGCAGGCGCGTGCGGCGCGTTCGCGCTTCGAGGTCGGCGAAGGTACGCGCACCGACGTCGCGCAAGCCGACGCCCAGCGCGCCTCCGCGGTGGCGCAGTTGAGTGCCGCCCGCGCCACGGCGCTGGCAAGTGCTGCGACCTATCGCCAGGTCGTCGGCGACGAGCCGGGCAAGCTCAGGCCGGCTGCGCCGGTGTCGAAGCTGTTGCCGTCGAGCCTCGATGCGGCGATCGCGATCGCATCGGCCGAGCATCCGGCCATCCTCGCCACCGCGCATCTGGTCGACGCGGCGGCGTTTTCGGTGAAGTCTGCCGAAGGCGCGCTGCTGCCGCAGCTCTCGGCGTCGGCGGGTGTTTCGAGTGCCATTCGCGGCACCGCGCCGGGCTCGCTCTCCTCGACACAGGATGGCGTAACCAATTCGGCGAACATCGGCGCGACACTGACGATACCGATATATTCCGGCGGCCGCACTTCGGCACTGGTTCGCCAATCAAAGGAATCACTTAGCCAGGCCCGTATCGAGGTCGATGTCAGCCGCGACACCGTGCGCCAGGCTGTGACCTCCGCATGGTCGCAATACACCGCCGCGCAGCAAAGCGTCACGGCCAATCGGCAGGTGGTCGCAGCCGCACAGCTTGCCCTGAACGGCGTCATCGAGGAGCGCAATGTCGGCCAGCGCACCACGCTCGACGTGCTCAACGCGCAGGCGACCCTCATCACCGCCAAGATCAATCTTGTCAGCGCCGAACGCGATGTGGTGGTGGCAAGCTATGCCATCCTCTCGGCGGTTGGCCATTTGTCGGCAGACCGCCTTGCTCTCAACGTGACGAAGTACAGGCCGGAAGAGCATTACGACGCCGTCAAGGACAAGTGGATCGGCCTGCGCACGCCGGACGGCCGCTGATCGCCAGGCCGTGCTTTCAGCCCGCGCTCGAACGACGCGCGGGCTCCAACTCCCGACCCTAATCTGTTGAAATCCGAGATGTCGCCAGATTGGGGATTCTCGCAAGGCGTTCCGTCGGTTACGCTGTTGCCATGATTCGAATCCGGCATTGCCGGACAGGAAATCTGAGAACGAGTCACAAGGGCGGCGGATGTGACGATGGCGACGGCGAGCAGCGTACAGCGCGAACCTTCCATGGAAGAGATACTGGCTTCCATCAGAAGGATCATCGAGGACAGCGATACCGGCCGCAAGCAGCCGGGCGAAGCGGACGAGCTGCGCCAGGATCTGCAACCGGCACCGGCAGCCGGACGCACAGCAGAGGCGGATGCGTTCCGCTCCGAACTGCGCGGCGGACTGGAGATCGCCAAGCCGGCCACGCGGGCCGAGGTGCAGCCAACGGCCGCACCGGTTATTGAGCGCCTGGAAACGCCGCTCCGCCCCGGCCCGGTAAAAGCACCGGTGACGCTGGCTGAGGTGAACGCCGCTCCCGTACCGCCCGCAAAGCCGGAACGGCCTGCAATGGCCAAGGCTGCCGAGACGACCGACACCATCATTGCCGATTGGCGGCGCGAGATCGCCGCGGTCGGCGACGCGATGGCCAAGCCGGTGCGCGCCGAGCCACCCACGCCGGACGCCGAGCCGAAAGCCGAGGTTTTCGAGAACGAGGCGACTGCTGGACCTGCGCCGGAGCCTTCGGAAATTGGGCCGGAGCTTTCGGAAAGCGGCCCGGAACCTTCGAAACTTGGCCCGGAATCTTCGACAATCGGATTGGCGCGTCGGGCGGCCAGCGAGCCGCCGCCCGCACGTCCGGCGATCCTTTCGGAGCATACGGGCCGGCAGGTTGCCGCCGCCTTCGGCGAGCTTTCCGACGCGTTTGCCAGCCGCAGCAAGAAGACCTTCGACGAGATGGCTGAAGAGATGCTGCGGTCCATGTTGCAGGACTGGCTGGACAACAACCTGCCGACGCTGGTCGAGCGGCTGGTGCGCGAGGAAATCGAGCGCGTCGCGCGCGGCGCACAATAGCAGTTCGGAGGAAACGCCGCCGATAGGCGGCTCGACCGGCGAATTGTCGAAGTCGGCGCCGCCTCTCATCCGCCTGCCAGCACCTTCTCCCCGTATAGTGACGGGGAGAAGGGGTTGACCGCAATTTAGCCGCCTTTTCCGCAACGTTCGTGACTGGCGAAAGCTTCAGTACAGGCGTTTTTCTCCCCGTCACTATACGGGGAGAAATGCCCGGCAGGGCAATGAGGGGCAGCGCAAACCTGAAGCGATTGCCTTGCAACATTCAGTCCCGCGAGTTGCACCGAACCATCCCGGCGCTATCTATTGGCCATGCCGCCCTTGCGGTTGACTTGGCAACAACCTTCCGATTTACACCGCACCACAAATTCCGGACAGCGCGGACCGTTTTCCCATGCTCGAAAAGACCTACGACGCCAAAGCCGTCGAGCCGAAGATTGCCAGGATCTGGGAAGAGGCCGACGCGTTTCGGGCCGGTGCCGGGGCCGAGGAGGGGGCTGAAGCCTTCACCATCGTCATCCCGCCGCCGAATGTCACCGGCTCGCTGCATATGGGTCATGCGCTCAACAACACGCTGCAGGACATTCTGGTGCGCTTCGAGCGCATGCGCGGCAAGAACGTTCTTTGGCAACCTGGCATGGACCATGCCGGCATCGCCACGCAGATGGTGGTCGAGCGCCAGCTTATGGAAAAGCAGATCCACCGCCGCGACCTGACGCGCGATGAGTTCATCGACAAGGTGTGGGAGTGGAAGGCCGAGTCCGGAGGCGCCATCCTCAACCAGTTGAAGCGGCTCGGGGCCTCGGCCGACTGGAGCCGGGAGCGCTTCACCATGGACGAGGGCCTGTCGAAGGCCGTGCTCGAAGTGTTCGTGACGCTCTACAAGGAAGGGCTGATCTACAAGGACAAGCGCCTTGTGAACTGGGACCCGAAGCTGTTGACCGCCATCTCGGATCTCGAGGTCGAGCAGCAGGAAGTCAACGGCAACCTCTGGCACTTCCGCTATCCGGTTGAAGGCATGACCTTCGATCCGGAAAATCCGAAGACCTTCATCACCGTTGCGACGACCCGGCCGGAGACGATGCTGGGCGATACGGCTGTCGCAGTCCACCCCGACGACGAGCGTTTCCGGCATCTTGTCGGCAAGAAACTCATCCTGCCGATCGTCGGCCGCAGGATCCCGGTGGTCGCGGACGAGTATTCCGATCCCGAAAAAGGCAGCGGTGCGGTCAAGATCACGCCGGCGCATGACTTCAACGATTTCGAGGTCGGCAAGCGCCACCGGCTGCCGGCGGTCAACGTCCTCACCGTCAATGCGGCGGTGAGCCTCAAGGACAATGAGGACTTTCTCGCCGGGCTGGAAGTAACGCCGGAGCGCCAGGCCGTATGGGACAGCCTCGACGGCCTGGACCGTTTCGACGCGCGCAAGAAGATCGTCGAGTTGATGGAGGCGGGCGGCTTTCTCGAGAAGGTCGAGCCGCATCGCCACACGGTGCCGCACGGCGACCGCGGCGGCGTGCCGATCGAGCCGTTTCTGACCGACCAATGGTATGTCAATGCGGCGGAACTGGCCAAGCCGGCGATCGCCTCGGTGCGCGAGAGCCGTACCAATTTCGTGCCCAAAAACTGGGAAAAGACCTATTTCGACTGGATGGAGAACATCCAGCCCTGGTGCATTTCGCGCCAGCTCTGGTGGGGCCACCAGATCCCTGCCTGGTATGGGCCGGACGGGCATGTCTTTGTCGAAAAGACCGAGGAAGAAGCCCTCGGTGCCGCCGTCGAATATTATCTGGCGCTGGAAGGGCCGTGGAAGGCCTGGGTCGAGGACAAGCTCGAGAATTTCCAGCCTGGCGAGATCCTGACCCGCGACGAGGACGTGCTCGATACATGGTTCTCGTCGGCGCTGTGGCCGTTCTCGACGCTTGGCTGGCCGGACCAGACGCCGGAACTGAAGACCTATTACCCGACCGACGTGCTGGTGACCGGTTTCGACATCATCTTCTTCTGGGTCGCCCGCATGATGATGATGGGCCTGCATTTCATGGATCAGGAGCCGTTTCATACCGTCTATGTCCATGCGCTGGTTCGCGACAAGAACGGGCAGAAGATGTCGAAGTCGAAAGGCAACGTCATCGATCCGCTCGAGCTCATCGACGAATACGGCGCCGATGCGCTGCGCTTCACCTTGACGGTGATGGCAGCGCAAGGGCGCGACGTTAAGCTCGATCCGGCCCGCATTGCAGGTTATCGCAATTTCGGCACCAAGCTGTGGAACGCGACGCGCTTCGCCGAGATGAACGAAGTGGCGCGCGACGACGATTTCTGGCTGCAGGACGCCAAGCTGGCGGTCAACCGCTGGATCCTGACGGAGCTGACGCGAGCCGCGCGGGACATAACGGACGGCATCACCTCATACCGCTTCAACGAGGCGGCGGGTGCTGCCTACCGGTTCGTCTGGAACCAGTTCTGCGACTGGTACCTGGAACTGCTGAAGCCGGTGTTCATGGGCACCGACGAGGCCGCCAAGGCCGAGAGCAGGGCATGCGTCGCCTTCGTGCTGGACGAGATCTATAAGCTGCTGCATCCGATGATGCCGTTCATGACCGAGGAACTGTGGGCCGAAACCGCCGGCGAGGGCAGGCAACGGCCGTCGCTGCTTTGTCATGCGGCTTGGCCGTCGCCCGACTTCGAGGACGAGGCGGCCGCCGCCGATATTAACTGGCTGGTCGATCTCGTCTCCGGCATCCGCTCGGTGCGTTCGGAGATGAACGTGCCGCCGGCGGCGATCGCACCGCTCGTGGTGATCGGCGCCAACGAAACGACGCGCGAAAGGCTCGAGCGTCAGGGCTCGGCCATCAAGCGTCTGGCGCGGGTCGGCGACATCTCGCTAGCGGAGGCGCCACCCAGGGGATCCGCCCAGATCGTCGTCAACGAGGCGACCATCTGCCTGCCGCTCGGCAGCCTGATCGACCTTGCCGCCGAGGCAGCGCGCCTGCACAAGGAGCTTGCCAAGGTGACCGAGGAAATAGCGCGGCTCTACAAGAAGCTGTCCAACGAGAAATTCGTCGCCAACGCGCCGGAAGAGGTAGTGGAGGCCGAGCGTGAAAAACTCGCCGAATATCGCGAGGCGCAAGAGAAGCTTTCGGTGGCATTGGCGCGGGTGCGCGATGCGGGCTGATCAAACAAACCGGGCCGGCTGGCCGCAATAGATTCGCCGGTCACGAATCTGCTTTCCAGCTAGGCCGCCTGCCACGAAAACAGGCATTCCGCAGCGTAAATCTTGAGGCAAACTGAATGTTTTTGCCCCATTGTTGCCATAATGTAACAATGGCCGGCTGGGCAGGCAAAATTCCCTGTTCCCTGGTGATTTAGGCGGTTTTACCAAGTTTTCTCGTCGATTTGCATTGAGGCGGCCATTTTCCTGCCTCGGTAAGAAGGCCGACACCTTGTCGGAAATGCGGTCCGCCAAGGTATACATGTACGCACGGCGAATTCGTTGTTGCGCCGTTAACCTGAATTGGTTCTAGCTTGATGCAAGGACATTTCGGGGAGGAGATTCATGTGTTGTTCGCGTCTGAAAGTGCTGCTGGGCGCGGGGGCTTTTTCGCTGGCTTTTGCTGGGACGGTGCAAGCCGGGGGCTTTGACCGGGGCGGCGTCAACATCGACCAGCTGTTCGACGCGGCGCCATATTCGTTCGATGCGGGCGTCACCTATGTTTCGCCACAGCGCAAACTCAAGAATGTGCAGCGTCTCGATGGCTCGGGTTTGTCGACATCGGCGGTGGACGTTGGTGGCGATTATGCGGTGCCGCATGTCGGTATCAAAGCCAACATCTTTGAGCCCGTAGACTGTCTTGCCACCTATACGAGACCGTATGGTGCGGACGCGAATTTCGGCCTGAACAACGCCTATTCGCCGACAGCGGTCAAATACGCCGTCGACACAGACGATTTCGGTCTCACCTGCTCCTATAAGGTGAACGTCGGCAAAGGCGCCATACGATTCATCGGCGGTGTCTCCTACCAGCAGGTAGACGCGTTTCTTTCCCGTCAGACACTGCTCGCCTTCGGCAATACCGGCCTCGGCGTCTTCAAACTATCCGACGAGGCATGGGGTTGGCGTGCAGGCGCAGCCTATGAGATCCCCGAGATCGCTCTGCGCGCCAGCCTAATGTACTCTTCGAGCTACAAATATGACGGGCTGTCGGGAACCGTCGACACGACCGGCTTCAGGGGCGCCTTTCCAGCGGATCTGATTCCCGGCTCTACCGGCGTGTACCCAGTCTCGGCGTCGGCTGAGATACCTCAAGCTCTGGAATTCAAGCTGCAGAGCGGCATAGCTCCTGGCTGGCTGGCCTTTGGTTCCGTCCGCTGGCAGGAGTGGAGCAAGCTTGGCGTCATTGCCATCAATGGCGTGCGCAGTCCGGTAACCGGTGCTCCCTCGCCCGTTTCATTCGATCTGCTTTATCGCGACGGCTGGACGGTCACCAGCGGCATCGGTCACAAGTTCACCGATCAATTGTCGGGCGTGGTTTCGCTGACCTGGGATCGCGGCACCTCGACGACCTCCGGCTATCAGTCGGATACCTGGGCCGTGGCCAGCGGCGTCTCCTATTCGCCGAACGACCAGATCGAGGTCAGGCTCGGCGGCTCGATCGGTGTGCTGACGAGCGGGTCATCGACTTTCAGCGGTGTCGGCGACGAGGCAAATGCCGTCACCTACACTTACGACAACGACCTGCTTCTCGCCGGTTCGGCTTCCGTTAAGATCAAGTTCTAACTACGGATTTTTAAACGACAAAACGGCCGGGCACTGCCCGGTCGGTTCGTTCGGCGCTCGTCCGGCATTCGGCGGCGCAACAATTGCCCCCAAGATGTTCGCTCCTGTAATTGTGACGTTTTGGCAACAGTTTCTGAACAACCCTCGCGCCACCCGGCCGCCCGGGAACATTGCCCATTTCCCGCCATAAACGCGGCGCACCTCGAATTTGTCTCGGGACACGCGCCAAAAGGCTAGGCGAAGAGGCAGGCCGCACCGCCCGCGGCAAGGACGAGTATGGACACCAGAGCGATCTCCAAGGCCAAGCTGCCGAGCCGCCACGTGACCGTTGGTCCCGAGCGGGCGCCGCATCGCTCCTACCTCTATGCTATGGGGCTGTCGGCGGCCGAGATCGCGCAGCCGCTGGTCGGTGTCGCCAGCTGCTGGAACGAAGCCGCACCCTGCAACATCTCGCTGATGCGCCAGGCGCAAGTGGTCAAAAAGGGCGTGGCGGCGGCCAACGGCACGCCACGCGAATTCTGCACCATCACCGTCACCGACGGCATCGCCATGGGCCATCAGGGCATGAAGTCGTCGCTGGTGTCGCGCGAGGTCATCGCCGACTCGGTCGAACTCACCATGCGCGGCCATTGCTACGATGCGCTGGTTGGATTGGCCGGTTGCGACAAGTCGCTGCCCGGCATGATGATGGCCATGGTGCGCCTCAACGTACCGTCGATCTTCATCTATGGCGGCTCGATCCTGCCCGGCAGCTACCGTGGCCGGCAGATCACCGTGCAGGACGTGTTCGAGGCGGTGGGCCAGCACTCGGTCGGCACCATCAGCGACGCCGAGCTGCTCGAGATCGAGCAAGCCGCCTGTCCTTCGGCCGGCTCCTGCGGCGCCCAGTTCACCGCCAACACCATGGCCACCGTCGCTGAGGCCATCGGCCTGGCGCTGCCCTATTCCTGCGGCGCGCCTGCACCCTACGAGATGCGTGACCGCTTCAATTTCGCTTCCGGCGAAAAGATCATGGAGCTGATCGCAAGGAACATCCGCCCGCGCGACATCGTTACCATGGAAGCGTTGGAAAATGCCGCGACCGTGGTCTCGGCCACCGGCGGCTCGACCAACGCGGCGCTGCATCTGCCGGCGATCGCGCACGAGGCCGGGATAAAGTTCGATCTTTTCGACGTGGCCAGGATATTTGAGAAGACACCCTACATCGCCGACCTCAAGCCGGGCGGCAAGTACGTCGCCAAGGACATGTTCGAGGCCGGCGGCATTCCGCTCTTGATGAAGACGCTGCTCGACCATGGCTACCTTCATGGCGATTGCCTGACGGTGACTGGCCGCACTTTGGCCGAAAATATGGAACATGTTTCCTGGAATGACAGCCAGGATGTGGTCCGTCCCGCCAACAGGCCGATTACCCAGACCGGCGGGGTCGTGGGCTTGAAGGGTAACCTTGCCCCCGAAGGCGCGATCGTGAAGGTCGCCGGCATGACGGAGCTGAAATTCTCGGGTCCGGCGCGCTGCTTCGATTCGGAAGAGGAATGTTTCGAAGCGGTTACGCATCGCAACTATAGGGAAGGCGAGGTTCTCGTCATCCGCTACGAGGGTCCGCGCGGCGGCCCGGGCATGCGCGAAATGCTGTCGACGACGGCGGCTCTCTACGGCCAGGGCATGGGCGGCAAGGTGGCGCTCATCACCGACGGGCGTTTTTCGGGCGCAACGCGCGGTTTCTGCATCGGCCATGTCGGGCCGGAAGCGGCAGTGGGCGGCCCGATCGGGCTGCTTAGGGATGGCGACTTGATCTCGATCGATGCGGTGAACGGCACGATCGAGGTTGCATTGTCCAAAGCCGAACTGGCGGCGAGGGCAAAGGCATGGAAGGCGCGCACGACCGACTATCAATCGGGCGCGATCTGGAAATACGCACAGACGGTCGGATCTGCCCGCGACGGCGCGGTCACCCATCCCGGCGGTGCCAAAGAAACACACTGCTATGCGGACATCTGAGTTGTTGAGGTCGTCTGTCCTTTCGGCAATGGTTGCGCTCGCCACGTTTGGCGCGACCTTGGGCGCCGTCGGCCAGGCCATGGCCTTTGACGACAAGGTGTTCGACGACAAGACCGGCGTGAAGCCGCAGTCGAGCCCGTGGGCGGTGTTCCAGTTCGGCTTTTCCGCCTACAAGAACGGCCATAAGGAGCAGGCCGCGGAAGCCTATAAATATGCCGCCGAGAACGGCCAGATCGGCGCCACCTGGAAGCTTGCGCGCATGTATGCCGAAGGCGATGGCGTGGCGCGAGACGACTACGCGGCGTTCAAGTTCTTCTCAGAGATCGTCGACCAGGATGTCGAGCCCGGTTCGCCCGAGGAAAGCTATGTTTCGGACGCATTGGTGGCGCTTGGCGACTATCTGAGGAAGGGCATTCCCGGCAGCCCCGTCGAGGAGAACGAGGTGGCGGCCCAGGAATATTACATGCGTGCCGCCGCCAACTACCGCAATCCGAATGCCCAGTTCGAGATGGGCCAGATGTTCCTCAAGGGTGAGGGCGGCGTCAAGGCCAGCGTCAAGCAGGCAGGACGCTGGTTCCAGCTGGCGGCCGAAAAGGGCCATGCGGGCGCGCAGGCGACGCTCGGCAATCTGCTCTTCCAAAGCGGCAAGATCGTGCGAGGGCTGGCGATGATGACCGCGGCGCTCGAACGGGCCTCACCTGCCGACCAGCCATGGATCCGTGGCATGCAGGAAGAAGCGTTTGCCGCCGCCGGCGAAGCCGACCGCCGCACCGCGATCTCGCTGGCCGACGACATCCTCACCAAGGGTGGCGGCGACCAGTAGGCCGGCAGAAATTCCGTTTTGAGATCAATTCTCGTTCGGTTCCGCCGGCATGCCGCTGGGCGCCGGCGTTGAGATCGGTGTGCCTTGCAAATGCGGGGCCGGCGTGTCCTCCGGGCATCCATCCCGCTGCTTTGTCCAGGACGTGTTGTTGAGCACCATCTCGCAACGGGCGAGGTAGCTTTGGCCGGCAGGCGTCAGACAGGCGACCCGGCCGATCTGGAATGATTTGCCGTTGGCAAGGCACTCTGCATCGGCAAAAGCCGGCGTCGCCACCGCCATCGCAAGCGCGCAGCCAATCGGGCAGAGTGCAAATCGAGTAGTCATGGGAACCCCAGCCACCATGATGATTTCGCATCAAGCGCGCGATTTGTGGCGATAAGAGGTCAACTTATCAATGTGCCGCCGGACGGCAGGTCCCGTCAGGCTGGCCGCAGCGCCAGATCGATCGCCACCGGCACGTGGTCGGAGGGTTTTTCCCAGGCGCGCACCTGCTTCTCGATCGAAGCCGAGGAAAACCAGTTGGCGGCTTCGGGCGACAGAAGCAAATGGTCGATGCGGATGCCGTTGTTCTTCTGCCAGGCGCCGGCCTGATAGTCCCAGAACGTAAAGACGTCCGCGGAGTCGGTGACGGCACGCACGGCTTCGGTGAAGCCGAGATTCTTCAGCCGCCGGAACGCCTGCCGCGTCGCGGGCTGGAACAGTGCATCGCTTAGCCAGTTTTCCGGATATTTCGCGTCGATTGGCTCGGGGATGACATTGTAGTCGCCGGCCAGGACCAGCGGCTCTTCCAGAGCAAGCCGCTCCTCAGCCCAGCGCTCAAGTCGCGCCATCCAGGAAAGCTTGTAGGAGAACTTCTTCTCGTCGTCGATCGGGTTGCCGTTCGGCAGATAGATCGAGGCAACGCGCAAGGCGCCCTTGTCGGTCGAGAACACGCCCTCGATGAAACGCGCCTGTTCGTCGGCATCGTCGCCCGGCAAGCCGCGATTGACCTCATCGAAACGCAGCTTCGACAGGATAGCGACGCCGTTGAAGCCTTTTTGGCCGTAAGTCTCGACATTGTAACCGAGCGCCTCGATCTCGGCGCGAGGAAACTGCTCGTCGACCGTCTTGATCTCCTGCAGGCAGGCGATGTCGGGCGCGCTTTCCGTCAGCCAGTGGGTCAAATTGCCGATGCGGGCGCGAACGCCGTTGATGTTCCAGGTGACGATTTTCATGGCGGCCTCGATAGGCTGGTGGTCCGGAGACTAGCGATCCGGTGGATGACGTTCGACAAGGCCGATCGTATTGCCTGCCGGGTCCTTTAGGAAGGCCATCCATTCGCTTTCCCCGGCCTGGCCGAACAGGCCTTCGGTGTCGCGATGAACGAGCGCCGGCGGCGCGGTGAAGGGGATGCCGGCGGCCTTTGCCGAAGCGTGGAATTCTTCGAGGCCCGATATATCGAGATAGACGGTGCCGGCCGACAGGCCGTCGGTGAAAAGCAGGCGCACGTCACCGGCCAGGATGAAGGCGATGCCCGGCGGGTCGAAACGCGCGTGCAGGCTCATGCCGAGCACTTCGCGCCAGAACGCCAGCGTCGCATCGAGGTCGCGCCCGGCGGAAAGCGCGACCTGACGGACCGCGCCGATGATCGGCATGATCTAGATGGAGAAGCTGGTGCCGCAGCCGCAGGAGGCGACCGCATTCGGGTTTCTGATCTGGAACGACTGGCCCATCAGATCGTCGACGAAATCGATTACCGAGCCGCCCATGTAGACCAGCGACAGGTCGTCGATAAGTACGGTGGCGCCGTCCTTTTCGATGGCGACGTCGTCGTCATTGCGCCTGTCGACCAGATCGAACTTGTAGGAAAAGCCGGAACAGCCGCCGCCCTCGACCGAAACGCGCAGCGCCGTCTTACCGGCTTCGCTCGCCACAATCTTGGCGATCCGCCTGGCGGCGGCGTCGGTCATCTCGACTTTCATGGCAGTCTTGGCATCAGCGCCCATGGGCGTCACCTTGCATTCGGTTTCGTATGATAGGTATGAAGCGCGACGGGGCAAGTCAACTGCGGCATACGCTATGACCAACGAGTTGGGCGACATCGGATTCGGCTATCGGCCGCGCGCGGCCTATGCCAGCGACCCGGCAAAGTCGCGCGGGCGGTTGTTCGACGAGGTGGAAAGCCCGACGCGCACGCCGTTCCAGCGCGACCGCGACCGCATCATCCATTCGACGGCGTTCCGCCGGCTGAAGCACAAGACGCAAGTGTTCGTCGCGCACGAAGGCGACCATTACCGCACGAGGCTGACGCATTCGATCGAGGTCGCGCAAATCGCACGCGCTCTGGCGCGGGCGCTGCGCGGCGACGAGGACCTGGCCGAGGCGGTGGCCCTGGTGCACGACTTCGGCCACACGCCCTTCGGCCATACCGGCGAGGACGCGCTGAATGAGAAGATGGCCGCCTGGGGCGGATTCGACCACAATGCGCAGTCGCTGCGTGTGGTGACGCGGCTGGAGCGGCGCTATGCCGAGTTCGATGGGCTGAACCTCACCTGGGAAACGCTGGAGGGGCTGGTCAAGCACAATGGCCCACTGACCGATGCCAAGGGCAAAGGGCTGAAGGGGCCGGTGCCGCAGGCAATCCGCGACTATTCCGAACTGCACGACCTCGAGCTCGACCGCTTCGCCGGTATCGAGGCGCAGTGCGCCGCAATTGCCGACGACATCGCTTACAACACCCACGACATAGATGACGGCTTGAGGGCAGGGCTGTTGACGCTGGATATGCTGGAGGGCGTTTCGCTGCCGGGGTCGATCCTCAAGGGCGTGCGTCAGCGCTATCCGGCGCTCGATGACGTACGCACCGGCCACGAGCTGATGCGCCGGCAGATCACCATCATGGTCGAGGACGTGATCGTCTCGACGACGGCCAATCTGGCGCGCATCAAGCCCGACAGCGCCGAAGCGGTAAGGGCGGCCGGCGAGACGATGGTGAGCTTCTCCGCCGAAACGGCCGTATCGGAAAAGGAGCTGAAGGCCTTTCTTTACAAGCATCTCTACCGGCACGCGGACGTCATGCGGGTGCGCGCCGAGGCCGACCAGATCGTCCGAGACCTGTTCGACGTCTATTTCGCCGATCCGCGCGCCATGCCGGATGGCTGGCGCGAAGGGCTCGACCGGGCAGAGGACCGCGTCAAGGCGCGCAGTGTTGCCGATTTCCTGGCCGGCATGACGGACACTTATGCGCTCAAGGAACACAGGCGTTTGTTTGACCATACGCCGGATTTGAGCTAGGGCGGGCTCGATTTTGCCGGCCAGCGAGCCGGACCCCTGCAAAACCGTCAGAGCCACAGCAATGAACATCTTCGCCGATTTCAACGCGCGAATCATAAAGGCCGTCGAAGCGCTTGATTTGAAAGACAAGGATGGCGCGTCGCCGGACCTGTCGCGCATCGCTGTCGAGCCGCCGCGCGATGCCAGCCATGGCGACCTCGCGACCAACGCTGCCATGGTGTTGGCCAAGCCGACCGGCCAGAATCCGCGCGCGCTGGCAGAAAGGCTGGCTGAGGCGCTGCGCGCCGACGAGGATATCGCGGCCGCCGAGATCGCCGGCCCGGGCTTCGTCAATCTCAGGCTCAAGGACGGCTTCTGGCAGGCGCATCTGACGGCGCTGCTCGGCGAAGGCCGCAATTACGGCCGCTCGACGATCGGCGGCGGCAAGAAAACCAATGTCGAATATGTCTCGGCCAACCCGACCGGGCCGATGCATGTCGGCCATTGCCGGGGTGCCGTGGTCGGCGACGCGCTCGCCAATCTGATGGCCTTCGCCGGTTACGACGTGACCAAGGAATATGTCATCAACGATGCCGGTTCGCAGATCGACGTGCTCGGACGCTCGGTCATGCTGCGCTACCGCGAGGCGCTTGGCGATGAGATCGGCGACATTCCGGCCGGGCTTTATCCAGGCGACTATCTGATCCCCGTTGGTCAAGCGCTGGCCAGCGAATTCGGCCGCTCCCTGCTGCAGATGCCGGACGAGGAGGCGCTTGCCATCGTCAAGGACAGGACGATTGATGCGATGATGGCGATGATCCGCGAGGATCTGGCGCTGCTCAACGTGCATCACGACGTCTTCTTCTCCGAGCGGACGCTGCATGCCAACAATGCGAAGAAGATCCGCTCGGCGATCAACGACCTGACGCTGAAGGGGCACATCTACAAGGGCAAGCTGCCGCCGCCCAAAGGCGAGAAGCCGGACGACTGGGAGGACCGCGAGCAGACGCTGTTCCGCTCGACCGCAGTCGGAGACGACATGGATCGGGCGCTGGTCAAGTCGGACGGCACCTTCACCTATTTCGCCGCCGATGTCGCTTACCTCAAGGACAAGGTCGATCGCGGTTTCGTCGATCTGATTTATGTGCTTGGCGCCGATCATGGCGGCTATGTGAAACGGCTGGAAGCGCTTGCCCGGGCGATTGCCGGCGACGAGGTCAAGCTTACCGTGCTGCTTTGCCAGCTGGTGAGGCTGTTTCGCGCCGGCGAGCCGGTGCGCATGTCGAAGCGGTCGGGCGAGTTCGTGACCTTGCGCGAAGTGGTCGAGGAGGTCGGCCGCGACCCGATCCGCTTCATGATGCTCTATCGCAAGAACGACGCGCCGCTCGACTTCGACTTCGCCAAGGTGACCGAGCAGTCGAAGGATAATCCGGTATTCTACGTGCAGTATGCCTCGGCGCGCTGCCATTCGGTGTTCCGGCAGGCGAGCGAGCAATTGGGCGAGGCCATGTTCGACCGCAACCAGCTGGCCGCCGAAGTGGCTTTGCTGACCGACGAGGGTGAGATCGGCCTGATTAGGAAGCTCGCCGAATATCCTCGGCTGATCGAAGCCGCGGCCCTCGCGCTCGAGCCCCACCGGCTGGCATTTTACCTCTACGAACTCGCTTCCAGCTTCCACGGACACTGGAACCGGGGCACCGACAATCCCGACTTACGTTTTGTTAAGGTTAACGACCGACAATTGACGCATGCCAGACTAGGGCTGGTGCAGGCTGTTTCGGACGTTTTGACGTCCGGCCTGACGCTGATCGGAGCCAATGCGCCCACCGAAATGCGTTAGGTTTGAGTAAAAAACCTGTCACCTTTTGCCCACATTGCGCTGGTAAGGGCCAACCCTACGCGACGTCCATGGCGTCCGAATGAGTGCGAGTTCGGGAACAATAATGGCAGACAGAACCCAGCTGAGAGCAGCCGACCACAACGACATCGCCAGCGATGATCCGTTCGCGGAACTGACCAGGATCATGGGGTTCGACCCGCGCCAGCCGGTCAAACCGCAAACGCCGGCCCAGCCGAAAACCGCTGCCGCCGAACCGTCGGTGGGCGAGGGCGATTTCGAGATCGATCTCGAGAAGGAGTTGATGGGCGAATTCGGCGCCGACGCCAATGACAATGCTTTCCCTGTCGAGCTTCGCGAGCCGGCACCCGAACCGGCTACCACGGATGAGATGGAGGACGCGCTTGCCGCCTCGTTCGAACAGGATTTCGCGTTCGACGACAGTGCGGTGGATGATGTTGCTCCTGTTGCGGCCGCTCCTGTTGCCGCCGACGAAATTGCCTCCGGCCCCGAAAGGGCGTTCGCTCCCGCTGTCGAGCCGGAGTTCGATGAAGAGTTCGATAACGCCGTCGCCGGCTCGCTCGAAGACGTGTCGCCGTTCGAGGACGACCTTTCGAGTGACGACGAACTTGCCGCCTCGCTCGACCAGGATTTTCGGCTCGACGACGATGTGACCGGCGAGGACGAACCCAGGGCCGCGGCCGAGGCGATCGAGCTGGTCGACGAGCCCGCCTTCGACAACGAGTTCGACGACGCCGTGGCAAGCTCGCTCGAAGACGAACTAATGCTCGAAGAGCATGAGCCGATGGAGCAGGCGGTCGCCGCTGAAACGGCGGCGCAAGCGGCCGCGCCTGCGTTCGATGACGAGTTCGACGACGCGGTTGCAAGCTCGCTTGAAGACGAGCTGATGTTCGACGAGCAGGAGCCGGCTGATAACGCCGCCCCGGTATCGCCGGTTGAGGCGGCCGATGAGAATTTTGCCGGCCATGCCGATGATGCCATGGCCGATGTCGACATGGACTTCGACGTTCGCGCGAACGAGCCTGCCGAAATCGAAGAACCAGAGTTTATCGAAGAGCTGTCGATCGAAGAGCCAGAGGCCGCCCGGCTTTCCGGCACGGCCGCTGAAGCGGCGCTCGACGACGATTTCGATCTGAGCTTCGACGATGCGCCTGCCGAGCACCCCGAACAGCCCGTAGCCCAGGTCGTTGCAGCCGAACCCGCGGCCCAGGCCGCCGCTGTCGTCCCAACGGCCCCAGTGGCCGAGGAACGCAGCCTGGAGGACGAACTGAACGCGCTGTTGGGTGCGATGAGCACACGGCCGGCACAAGCGGTCAACGAACCTCAGACAAGCCAGCAGGAACGTCAGACAAGCCAGCAGCCTGCCCAGAAGCCCGTGATGGCTGTTCAGCAGCCCATCGCGCCGGTAATTCAGAAGCCAGCAGTGGCTGCTGAACAGCCAATGGCGGCGGTCAAAGACGTCGCCAACGACCCGGTGCATGCTGTCGACGAGCTGGATTGGGAACTCGACGAGCGCGAGCCCGCTGAGCCGCCGCAGTCCAGTGCCGCCGATGACGCCGATCTTGGCAGTGTCCTCCTCGATGAGCTTGAAGGCGAGGATTTCGGTATTGAAGCCGCTGCCGGACCTGCGGGTGATCTAGACAACGATGCGCTCGATGCCGACTTCGCCAGGAACATCGGCCTGGATCACGACTCGGCCGACAAGAGTGCGGCAGCTGCTGCCGACGAAGACCCGCTCGATGCGCTGAACTGGCTGACGACACGCGCCACGCCGCCCGAGCCGGCCCGCTCGTGGAGCCGCGTGACACCGGTTGCACAGCCTCAACCCGCCTTTGCAAGCCAGCCGGTGGCGCGTCCGGCACCACCACCGCAACCGGCTGCAACGCCGTCCTATCGGGCCGCACCGGTCGAAGAGAGGCCGTCCTATGAAGGCCAGGCATCCCGTGAAGATAGGTCATCGTATGAAGGTCGGCCCGCCCGCATGGAAGCTGCGCCAAGCTCGCATCAACAGCCTTCCGCCTATGACGAGATGCCCGATGTCGAGACGGTCGACGTGCCCGAGCGCGTCGTGGCGCTGGCGGACGATCTCGACATTCCGGAGCTCAACTTCGACGATGACGAGCCGGTGGCGCCCGCCTACGACGATCTCGATGCCGATTTTGCCAGCCTTCTCACCGAAATGAATGCCACGGATATAGCGCCGGCCCCGGTGCGCAGTGCTGGCTATGACGATGAATACGATGCCGGCCTCGCGTCTGGCTACAAGCAAGATCGCGGCGAGACGCGCGCCTATGGCACCAAGCCTGCGGAAGCCCCTGTCAGCCCGGCAGCCGCTTCCTATGCGGATGCAGCGGACGGTTTCGATCTGGGCTCGTTGCCCGGCGGCCAGCCGGTTTCGCAAGCCGACGATTTCACCTTCGATGAGCTCGACTACGATCCCGAACTGGACGAGGAGATGTCGGTTCCCGGCCTCGCCGAACGCGAGGCCGAAAGGCAGCCGCGCAGGCGCGGGCTGCTGATAGGTGCGGTGGTCGGCGCCGTTGCGATCGCCGGCGGCCTTGGCGCCTTTGCGTTGACCCTCGGCGGCAAGAGCGGCGGCGATGCGCCGGTCATCGTCAAAGCCGACAACAGGCCGATCAAGATCAAGCCGGAAAATCCAGGCGGCACTGTCGTGCCGAACCAGGACAACAAGGTTTATGACGCTGTGGCCAAGGGCGCCAAGCCCGCCGAGCCGGTTCAGCAGAAGCTGGTCACCAACACCGAAGAGCCTGTCGACCTGAAGGCCAACGAACCGGAGAGCCGCGTCGTCGATCTTTCGCCCAATGACCCCGATGCCGCAGACGATATCGACGCGCTCGGCACCGAGGCGTCTGATAGCAATGCGTCTGGCACCAACGCGCGTGACACCAGCGCGCCTGACACCAATGCGCTTGGCACCGCGGCTGGCGATACCGTAGCCGCCGCACCGGCGCCCAAGTCCGAGGATCGCATCGCGCAGGTTCTGCAGGAGGCCGAGAAGGGTGCCGAGACCGTCGCCGTTGCGCCGCGCAAGGTACGGACCATGGTCGTGAAACCTGACGGCTCGCTGGTGGCGCGCGAAGATCCGGCGCCAGCCGCCCCGCAGATGGCTGCTGCCGAGCCGGCCGATCCGGCGCCGCAGCACGTGGCTCCGGCCGCCCAGGCCGACGCCGCCGCGCAGACCGGCACCGTGCCCCTGATCGACCAAATGACAAGCGATCCGAAGATTGGCGACCCGAAGATTGGCGACCAGCCGAGTGGCGATCAGGCGAGCGGCGATCGGGCGAGCGGCGATCAGGCCGAAACCTCCAAGCTGCAGCCGGCGCCCAAGCCCGACACAAAGGCTGAAGCCAAGGCCCAGGCGTCAGCCAGCAAGCAGTCGGCCACCACCCCGGCCACGGTTCCGGTGGCGCCGCAGCGCCCGTCCGACCAGCCGGTCGACGTGGTCGGCGAGGTCAAGCCCGATCAGGTTGCTTCCATCGATCCGGCCGCGGCCGGCGCTGGTTCTTGGTCGATACAGATCGCTTCGCAGCCGACAGTCGAAAGCGCCCAGGCGACTTACCAGGATCTGCAGCGCCGCTACGGCAGCGTGCTTTCCGGCCGCACCGCCAACATCGTCAAGGCCGAGATTGCCGGCAAGGGCACCTTCTACCGCGTCCGCGTTCCGGCGCAGTCTCGCAACGAGGCGATCAAACTGTGCACCAGCTACAAGGCTGCCGGCGGCAATTGCTTCGTGTCCCACTAGCGGCACCAAAGCCCTCGAAAAGCCGGCGCCCGCGCCGGCTTTTTTGCGTGAAAGGAAACCTTTGGAGGCAATCGCGGGCGATTCCCTTTGTCGTCGCGAAGCTCTAAACTGTTCCGCATGACCGAATCAAAATCCATGATCCTCGGCTGCGCCGGGAAATCACTGAGCCGCGACGAGATCCGTTTCTACCGCAACGAATGCCCGTGGGGTTTCATCCTGTTTGCGCGCAATATCGGCGAGACCGAGCAGATCCGCGATCTGGTCGCCGCCATGCGCGACTGCGTCGGGCGTGCGGACGCGCCGGTATTCATCGACCAGGAGGGCGGCCGCGTGCAGCGCCTGCGGCCGCCGCTGGCGCCAAACTATCCGGCTGCCGGTGCACTCGGCGCCTTGTGGCGCGACGACCATGACGCCGGCACCCGTGCCGCATGGCTGATGGCGCGGCTGCATGCCTTCGACCTACTGCGCTACGGCATCACGGCGGATTGCCTGCCGGTGCTCGACGTGCCGATCGAGGGCGCCAGCGACGTCATCGGCGCGCGCGCCTATGGCAAGGAGCCGCGCGCCGTCATCGAATTGGGTCGCGCCGCGGCGGAAGGCCTGATGGCGGGCGGCGTGCTGCCGGTGATGAAGCATATTCCCGGTCATGGAAGGGCCTTCGCCGATACGCATTTCGAACTGCCGACCGTCGACGCCTCGATCGGCGACCTGCAGCGGCATGATTTTGCGCCATTCAGGGAGCTCAACCATTTGCCGATGGCGATGACGGCGCATGTCGTCTATAGCGCGATCGACCCGAAGAACCCGGCCACCACATCCGGCAAGGTCATCGAAAAGATCATCCGCGGCGAAATCGGCTTCGACGGTCTGTTGATGAGCGACGACACTTCGATGAAGGCACTTTCTGGGGATTTCCCGTCAAAGGCGGCCGCTATCCTTGCGGCGGGCTGCGATCTGGTCCTTCACTGCAACGGCGTGTTCGAGGAGATGGCCGGCATTGCATCGCGAACGACCGGGCTTGAAGGCAAGTCGTTTGAGCGCGCGGAGCGGGCGCTGACCTATATCAGGAACCGTGACGTTGCGGACGAGACCGAGATTCGGGCCGAATTTGCCAGTTATTTCGACGCGGTAGCCTAGCATCGAAGGAAGCGAAGTGGCGGAAGCATTGGACCTGAAGGCCGGCAAGGCCGCACCGATGGACCGCTTGTGGGCCGAGAACGACGATTCCCGGCTGACCGGCGATCCGGCGTTGGTCGTCGATGTGGCCGGTTTCGAAGGTCCGCTCGATCTTCTGCTGCATCTTGCCCGCAATCAGAAGGTCGACCTGTCGCGCATCTCGATCCTGGCGCTGGCCGAACAGTATCTGGCGTTCGTCGAGAAGGTGAGGGCGCTGAGGCTGGAGCTTGCCGCCGACTATCTGGTGATGGCAGCGTGGCTGGCGTTTCTCAAGTCGAAGCTCCTGATCCCCAAGCAGCCCGGCGACGAAGGCGAAAGCGGCGAGGAACTGGCGGCGGTACTGCAGTTCCGGCTGAAGCGGCTGGAGGCCATGCGCGACGCGGCGGCACGGCTGGTCAACCGCAACCGGCTCGGACGCGACGTGTTTGCACGCGGCATGCCGGAGATGGTGATCGTCGAGAAGCGCAATGCCTATTCGGCCTCGCTCTATGACCTGTTGACCGCCTATGCCCAGCAGCGCCAGAAGCAGGCGATCACCAATGTGACGATTGCCAGGCGCGGCGTGTGGTCGCTCAAGGATGCGCGCGACGTGCTGACCAGGCTGATCGGGTCGCTGCGCGACTGGACGGCGCTCGACAGTTTCCTGGTCGAATATCTGGCCGGCCCGGAAGACCGGCGCACCGCGGTTGCCAGCTCGTTTGCGGCGACACTGGAACTGGTGCGCGAAGGCAAGATGGAAATGCGGCAGGACCAGGTTTTCGCGCCGCTTTATCTGCGCGGCCGCGCCCAGGCCATCAAGATAGTCGAGGTGACATCATGAGCGAACGCGCCAACGCTTCGGTCATTCCGTTCAAGGTCGACGACGACGCCGAGCAAGGCGCGGTCGCCGAGAACCCGGCACAAAATCAGGGGCAAAATTTGTCGCGGAATCCTGGCGAGCGGCTGCATATGGCGGAGGCCGTACGGATGGCCGAGGCGATCGTATTCGCCAGCGCCGAGCCGGTCAGCGAAAAACAGCTCACTTCGCGGCTGCCCGACGGCATCAACATTGCCGCGGCAATGGCCGAACTGCAGCAGATCTATGCGCGGCGCGGCGTCAATCTGGTGCGCGTCGGCGATGCCTGGGCGTTTCGCACCGCCGGCGACCTCGCCTTCCTGATGAGCCGCGACACGGTGCAGCAGCGCAAACTGTCCCGCGCTGCCCTCGAAGTGCTGGCGATCATCGCCTACCACCAGCCGGTAACGCGCGCCGAGATCGAGGACATCCGCGGCGTCGAAACGTCAAAGGGGACGCTCGACACGCTGATGGAGACCGAATGGGTGAGGATGCGCGGCCGGCGCCGCACGCCCGGCCGTCCCGTCACCTATGGCACGACCGATATTTTCCTCGACCATTTCGCACTGGAGGAGATACGCGATCTCCCCGGCATGGAGGAATTGAAGGGTGCGGGGCTGCTGTCCGGCCGTATGCCGTCGAATTTCTCGGTGCCGCTGCCGCCGGCCGACCCCGATGCGCTCACCGACGACGAGGATCCGCTGACCGATATCGACCTCGAGGAACTCGGCCTTTTGACGCCGCGCGTCACGGAAGATTGAGCCAAGCGCCATCTTAAAGCCACAGGCAGGATGGAACTGCGCCGATTGGTAGCGGGCCGCTGTGCCGAAAGTGCGTGACTTCGGCCACTCATTCATGAACTCTGTCGCAGTTCTGTTTGAATCCGAACCCGAAAGCGCATAGATCAGCGTCTGGGAAACCGTTCGAGAGAGATTTGCTATGGGTTCATTTTCGATTTGGCACTGGATGATCGTTCTGGTGATCGTGCTGCTGGTCTTCGGCCGCGGCAAGATCCCCGAGCTGATGGGCGACATGGCCAAGGGCATCAAGAGCTTCAAGAAGGGCATGGCGGACGACGACGCTGCCGACGACAAGCGTACCGTCGAACACCGTGCCGACGAAACCGTTTCGGTACCGAAGGAAAAGGCCAGCAAAGGCTGAGCCCAAACTTTAGTCGGAACGTATAGCCATGTTCGAAGTCGGCTGGACCGAGATGCTGGTGATCGCGATCGTCATGATCGTGGTCGTCGGGCCCAAGGATTTGCCCAACATGCTGCGCACCTTCGGTCGCACGACGGCGAAGCTGCGCGCCATGGCGTCCGATTTCCAGCGGCAGTTCAACGACGCGTTGAAGGAAGCCGAACTCGACGACGTCAAGAAGTCGGTCGATTCGCTGAGAAGTCTCAATCCGGCAGCCGAGATCAGGAAGCAGCTCAATCCATTCGAACAGGCCGCCGCCGACGTCCGTTCCGGCGTCGACGCCGTGATGAAACCCAAGCCGGCCGTCGATGCCGCCGCTTCGACGGAGCAGGCAGCCGAGCCGCTGAACAACGGCGCAACGACGATGCCGGGCGTCAGCCCGCCGGAGCCGACGCCGGCCACGCCGATCTTTCCGGCGATGACGGACGAGTCCGTCGTGGCGCCGGCCGTGCAGGCGCAAACGGCTGCGGCGGCAGTGCCGCAAAAAGCATCTACGGCAAGGAAGAAGCCGGCGCCCGCGAAAGCCGCGGCCGCCGCGCCGGCCAAGCCGGCAAAGACCGCTGCGCCAAAGGCCGCCGCAAAAGCTGAGCCGAAACCGCAGTCGCCAGCAGCGAAGAAGCCGGCGTCAGCAGCGAAGAAGCCGGCCGCCAGGAAAACGGCGGGAGCCGCCAAGTGAGCGTTTCGGACAAGGAAAAGGACGAGATCGAAAAATCGTCGGCTCCGCTGATGGAGCACCTGATCGAGCTGCGCCGGCGCCTGATCTGGTCGATCGGCGGTTTTTTTGTTGCCTTCCTGGTCTGCTTCTTTTTCGCCAAGCGGCTGTTCAACCTTCTGGTCATTCCGTTCAAATGGGCCACGCAATGGGCTGGGCTCGACCCGCACAAGGTCGAGCTGATCTATACGGCGCCACAGGAATTCTTCTTTACCCAGGTCAAGCTCGCCATGTTCGGCGGCATGGTCATAGCCTTTCCGCTGATCGCCACGCAGATCTACAAATTCATCGCGCCCGGCCTCTACAAGAACGAACGCAATGCCTTCCTGCCGTTCCTGATCGCCTCGCCGATCCTGTTCCTGATGGGCGCGTCGCTGGTCTATTTCTTCTTCACGCCGATGGTGATGTGGTTCTTCCTCGCAATGCAGCAGACCGGCACCAATGACCAGGTGCAGATTTCGCTGCTGCCGAAAGTGTCCGAATATCTCAGTCTGATCATGACGCTGATCTTCTCCTTCGGCCTGGTGTTCCAGTTGCCGGTAGTGACAAGCCTGATGACGCGGGTCGGCATGCTGTCGTCCACGGCCCTTGCCGAGAAGCGCAAATGGGCCATCGTCATCGCCTTCGTCGTGGCGGCGGTGCTGACGCCGCCCGACCCGATGAGCCAGATCGGCCTCGCCATTCCGACGATCCTGCTCTACGAGGTCTCGATCTGGTCGGCCCGGCTGATCGAACGCAGCAAGGAGCGCGACCGTGTGGCTCGCGAAAAACAGGACGCCACGGAAGAGGTGGCCGACAAGCCGGCGGACGCGTCTTCGACGTAGGTTCGGTTGAAGCGGACAGCATCTTTCTTCCGGCCGCTGCAACTTTGTTCTTGCTTTGTGCCGGCAGCTATGCTACTAATTTGGCTATGGTGCCAATTGGCTCCAAAAACCCGCCCACTCAGGGCGGGTTTTTTTGTTTCTTCCTTTTGAAGTTCCGGTGTTGCCGCCTGAGGTCGGCGGGACAGCGCCCCCCTCTGTCCTGCCGGACATCTCCCCCACTTGGGGGGAGATGGCAACTTCGCCGATGGCTTGCTTTTTCAGCGCCGGAGATTGGCGAAAGCCGCAGTGACGGCCGATCTCCCCACCCGTGGGGGAGATGTCCGGCAGGACAGAGGGGGGCGCGAAGGAACTCTGCCTTGACGCCTTGCATCGATGCGGTTTACCCCCTCTGGCCTACTCAAGGACGAACAGACCATGCTTGACATCAAATGGATTCGCGACAACCCGAAGGCCCTTGTCGAAGCGCTCCAGAAGCGCTCGTGGTCGGCTGAGGATGCGCGGTCCACGGTCGACGACTTGATCGCGGCGGATGAGGCGCGGCGCGAGCATCTGACCGAGCTGCAGGCCAGACAAGAACGCCGCAACGCCGCCTCGAAGGAGATCGGCAATGCCATGCGCTCGGGCGACGCCGCTCTTGCCGAAAGGCTGAAGGCCGAGGTCGGCGAGATCAAGGCCTTCATCCAGAATGGCGAGGCGCGCGAGCGCGAGCTCGACAAGGCGCTGAACGATGTGTTGGCTGTGCTGCCAAACGTGCCGTTCGACGACGTGCCGGTCGGCAAGGACGAGCACGACAACGTCGTCAAGCGCGTCGTCGGCGAGGTGCCGACGCGGCCGAACTGGGTGAAGGAGCATTTCGAGATCGGCGAAGCGCTCGGCATGATGGATTTCGAGCGGGCAGCACGGCTTTCCGGCTCGCGCTTCACCGTACTCAAAAGCGGCCTGGCGCGGATGGAACGCGCGCTCGGCCAGTTCATGCTGGATCTGCACACCACCGAGCACGGCTATGTAGAGATCCAGCCGCCGTTGATGGTGCGCGACGAGGTGCTTTTCGGAACCGGGCAACTGCCGAAATTCGAGGAGGATTTATTCTTCGTTCGGCACGGGGACGGCAGGCTTGGCCTGATCCCAACCGCCGAAGTGCCGCTCACCAATCTCGTTCGCGACGAGATCACGCCGCACGAAAAACTGCCGCTGCGCTATACGGCGCTGACGCCGTGCTTCCGCTCCGAGGCGGGCTCGGCCGGGCGCGACACGCGCGGCATGCTGCGCCAGCACCAGTTCTACAAGGTCGAACTGGTGTCGATCACCGACCAGGAGACTTCGGTTGCCGAGCATGAGCGCATGACCGAATGCGCCGAGGAGGTGCTGAAGCGGCTCGGCCTGCCGTTCCGCACCGTGACGCTGTGCACCGGCGACATGGGCTTTGGTGCGCGCAAGACCTACGACATCGAGGTCTGGCTGCCCGGCCAGAATGCCTATCGCGAGATATCGTCGTGCTCGGTATGCGGCGATTTCCAGGCGCGGCGCATGGACGCCCGCTACAAGGACAAGGACGGCAAGGGCAACCGCTTCGTCCACACGCTGAACGGTTCGGGCACCGCCGTCGGCCGCGCTCTCATTGCCGTCATCGAAAATTACCAGAACGAGGACGGCAGCGTAACCATTCCTGAAGCGCTTCGGCCTTACATGGGCGGTCTGGAAAAGATCGAATCGACATAATGCGCATCCTTCTGACCAACGACGACGGCATCCATGCCGAGGGCCTTGCATCACTCGAACGCATCGCGCACACGCTGTCGGACGACGTCTGGGTGGTGGCACCGGAACAGGATCAGTCCGGCTATGCGCATTCGCTGTCGATCTCGGAGCCGCTGCGGCTCAGGAAAATCGGCGAAAAGCACTTTGCGGTGCGCGGCACGCCGACCGACTGCGTCATCATGGGCGTGAAGAAGATCCTGCCCGAAGCGCCTGACCTGATCCTGTCCGGCGTCAATTCCGGGGCCAACATCGCCGACGACGTCACCTATTCGGGCACGGTCGCCGGCGCCATGGAAGGCGCGCTGCTCGGCGTGCGCTCGATCGCCATCAGCCAGGCCTATTCCTATGTCGGCGAGGACCGCGTCGTTCCCTACGAGACCGCCGAAGCGCTGGCGCCGGCGCTGCTCGAAAAGCTCGTCGCCATGCCGTTGCCGGACGGCGTGCTGCTCAACGTCAATTTTCCGAATTGTACGCCGGAAGAGATCGCCGGAACTGTGGTTACTTCGCAGGGCAAGCTGGTCCACAGCCTGTGGGTCGACGAGCGGCGCGACGGGCGCGGCTTGCCTTACTACTGGCTGCGCTTCGGCCGCGAGCCGGTCGAGGGCAAGCAAGGCACCGACCTCCATGCCTTGCGCAATCGGCTGGTGTCGGTGACGCCGCTGCAGCTCGATCTCACCGCGCATGAAATCCGCGATCAACTGGCCAAGGCGCTCGCATGAACTCAAACCACGCTGCAACGGTCGACGAGCGCGAAGGTTTCGCTGCCTTCCTGCTTCGCCTGCGCGGCAGGGGCACGGTGCCGAAGGCGCTGATCGCCGCCTTTGAGGCGACGCCGCGGCGCGGCTTTCTGTCTCCGCATTTTCACTCCATAGCCTGGTCGGACCGTATGCTGCCGATCGAATGCGGCGAGGCCATCGAAGGCGCCGACCTGCAGGCGGCGGTGATCGCGGCACTTGCGATCGAGCCGGGCAACCGCGTGCTCGAGATCGGCACCGGGTCGGGCTACACGGCGGCGGTGATGTCGCGGCTTGCCGCGCGGATCGTCACCATCGACCGTTACAAGACGCTGGCCGAACAGGCCCGGCAGCGCCTTGAGGCACTCGCCATCGGCAATGTCATCGTGCGTCAGGCGGACGGTTCCAACGGACTGGCCAACGAAGCGCCGTTCGACCGCATCGTTGCCTGGGCGGCCTTCGACAGCCTGCCGCGCTTTCTCCTCGATCAATTGTCGAGCGGCGGCATCGTCATCGCGCCGATCGGACCCGACGAGGGCGAGCAGGTGCTGGCCAAGCTTACCAAGGTCGGCAGCCGCTTCGAACGCGAGGATATCGGCCTGGTGCGCCTGCAGCCGATCCTGCACGGTGTCGCCGCAGTGATCTAGGCTGTGTCGATATTCAGGTGAGGTCGGCCTGCAAATGGCGGTTTCCTCCGCTTCCGGTGCTCATGTACCCAAAAGTACGCTCCGCTCCGGTTCTCGGAACCTACCATTTTCGGCTCGGCCTGACCTGAATCTCGGCACACCCGGCGCCCGGATCCTGGAATATTTTAAGAAAATTTGCGCCTGATTCTACAGGTTTAACCGACCGGTAACATTAACGCGCTTTAATCGCACTCAGTTGTACCGGGTCTGTGCGGGTTAGTGCGATGCAATTCAGTGTTTTGAAGGCAAACGGACGCAATCTGGCGCGTGGCTGCGCCGTCCTCATGATCGCAGGCGCTGCGACGGGGTGTAGTTCCCAGGTGGCGCGGTTCAACAGCGTCGACGACGTGTTCACCGCCTCGACCAACAACCAGCGCGCCATCATCGACAAGCAGGATGCTGCCCAGCCCTATCCGGGCGATGTTGCGGCCGCGCCGATCGACGGCAGCCACACCCAGTCGGTCAGCCGCTCAAGCCTCGAACCGGTCACGGCGCAGCAATTGCCACCGCCGGCTCCCGCCCTGGCACCTGCCGCCCGGCCGGTGCGTACCGCTGCCGCGCCGGCCCTGGCGCCTGCCGCTCCTCGTGTCGACAGGACGGCAACCGGCACCGTCGCTCCGGCGGCAAGGCCGTTCAAGAACGCCGAGCCCGACGCGCCGCGCATGGCGACGGCCGCCGGCGCGCCGCATGCAACCGAGATCGTCGTCAAGGACGGCGAGACCATTTCCGGCCTGTCACGGCGCTACGGCGTGCCGGCCGATGCCATCATGAAAGTCAACGGGCTGAGCGCGACCAAGGGGCTGAAGACCGGCCAGAAGCTCGTCATCCCGGCCTATGCGTATTCGAGCAACGGCGCCGCGCCGAAAGTCGCCGACGCCAAGCCCGCGAACGGCACCAGGCACGACCAGCCGGCCGAGGCGCCGGCGAAGGTGGCCGTGCTGCCGCAGCAACCGAAGCTCAGGGAAGGCAAGTCTGCCGCGCAGGTGGACGCCTCGGCTGCCGCGAGCCAGCCGAAGGATGGAAAGACTGCGGCGAAGGTGGCTTCGGCGACGGCCAAACCGGCCGGTACCGGCGGCACTTACACGGTTCAGCAAGGCGATACGCTGTCCGCCATTGCCAGAAAGACCGGCGTCGGCGTCGTTGCGCTGAAGCAGGCGAACGGCATGCAGGATGGACTGCTCAAGATCGGCCAGACCCTGAAAGTGCCGGCAGGCGGAACCGCTGTCGTCGCCGGCGTGAAGCCGGCAAAGGTCGATCCGGTGACGACGGCTACCACCCAGCCGCCGGCCAAGGCCACGCCGACGCAGACGCTCGCCTCCTACACGCCGCCGAAGAAGGATGCGAAAGTCATCCAGCAGGCCGAGGACGACGATGCGGTGGCGCCGGACGCGACCGGCATCGGCAAGATGCGTTGGCCGGTGCGCGGCCGCGTGATCTCAAGCTTCGGCGGCGGCAAGGACGGCGTCGACATTGCCGTGCCCGAGGGGACGCCGGTCAAGGCGGCTGAAAACGGTGTCGTCATCTATGCCGGTGACGGCCTCAAGGAATTCGGCAACACGGTGCTGGTGCGGCACGAAAACGGTCTGGTCACTGTCTACGGCCACGCCAGCTCGATCGAGGTGCAGCGCGGCCAGAAGGTCAAGCGCGGCCAGGAAATCGCCCTGTCCGGCATGAGCGGCACCACCGACTCGCCGAAACTGCATTTCGAAGTGCGCAAGAACTCGGCGCCGGTCGATCCTTCGACCTATCTCGAATAGACGACGAAAAGCGATTTGCGGGCCACCTGACCTTCAGCCCGCCGAGGAAGTCCGCTTCGCAAGGTGCGGGCTTCTTCTGCTGTTAGCCCTTGAGCGGCTAATCCTTCAGCGGCTTGCCGAGCCTGCCAGCCAGGTCCTGGGTGAACTGCCAGGCGACGCGGCCCGAACGGCTGCCGCGCGTCGTCGCCCATTCCAGCGCCTCGGCGCGCAGCGTCTCGGGATCGATGGCGAGATCGTGATGGCGGACATAGCCGTCGATCATGTCGAGATATTCGTCCTGCGAACATTTGTGGAAGCCAAGCCACAGGCCGAAGCGGTCCGACAGCGAAACCTTCTCCTCGACCGCTTCGGACGGATTGATCGCCGTCGAGCGCTCATTGTCGATCATGTCGCGCGGCAACAAATGCCGCCGGTTCGAGGTGGCGTAGAAGATGACGTTGGCCGGGCGGCCCTCGACGCCGCCTTCAAGCGCTGCCTTCAGCGATTTATAGGACGTGTCGTCATGGTCGAATGACAGGTCGTCGCAAAACAGGATAAAGCGGAAGGGCGCTGCCTTCAGCAGGCTCATCAGCTTCGGAAGCGTGTCGATGTCTTCGCGATGGATCTCGATGAGCTTGAGCGGCAGGTCGAGCTTGGTCGAAGCGTTGACCGCGGCGTGCACGGCCTTGACCAGCGACGATTTGCCCATGCCGCGCGCGCCCCACAACAGCACGTTGTTGGCGGCATAGCCGGAGGCGAAGCGCTCGGTGTTGTCGACCAATATGTCGCGGACGCGGTCGACCCCGCGGATCAGGCCGATGTCGACGCGGTTGACCTTGAGCACCGGCTCCAGATAGCCGGGATCGGCCTGCCAGACGAAGCAATCGGCGTCGCCGAGGTCGGTTTGCGGCACCGGCGGCGGCGCGAGGCGGGCGATCGCCTCGATCAGACGGTCGAGCTTCTGGCTCAGGATATCGATGGTGCTGTCGGTCATCTCTTGTCTTTTTGTTCGCATTCGGGACGGTGCGGCAGGCCAACCTACCTGATTTCAGCGGTTTCGAAACTCGTCCCAAGCATTTGTTCGGGCATCATCTTTTGCGAAAACCGAGCGTCGCTTTTCGGGATCACCCTCTAACACGGCTCACCAGGCCGGAAAAGCAGCCGATTTGCCCGGCCGCGCAGTTGCATTGGCAACGTTACCGACTATATTCCGGCCAAATTTGGCGGGGCCGTCAAATTCCCAGAACGGTTTGCGGCTGTTTTTAAAATTCAGGAGTACCTCGATGTTCGTGACACCGGCATACGCCCAAGGCATCGGCGGGGACTCGTCCGCAATGTTTATCCAGATCGTGCCGTTTGCTCTGATTTTCGTGATCATGTATTTTCTGATCATCCGGCCGCAGCGCACGCAGCTGAAGAAGCGCGGCGAGATGCTGGCGGCGGTTCGCCGTGGCGACACCGTCGTCACCGGCGGCGGCTTTGTCGGCAAGGTGACCAAGGTCATCGACGACAACGAGCTCGAGATCGATCTCGGCGGTGGCACCAAGGTGACGGCGCTGCGATCGACGATCGCCGACGTGCGCGTCAAGGGCGAGCCGGTGGCGAACCAGAACGCCAAGAAATAACCGAATTGTCGGCGGAACGATCCGCGGGCAGGGCTCTGACGAACGACGGCATATGTTCCACCTTTGGCGCCTGAAGATGATCCTGAAGTGGCTTGCCTTGGCCGGCACGGTTGTCTTCCACGCGACTAATATCTTCGCCGCCGGTTTGCATACCACGCGACCCGAATGGCTTGCCGAAAGCCAGTCAATAGTTGAAGCAAGCCAGCAAGATGGTCCACACATCCTGCTCAGGTTGGATGTGACCGACGTGATCGAGGGCCGGCTGAAAGCGACACGCGACGAGGTCCGGTCGCTGCTACGCGAAGCAAGGATCGGCTATACCGGCCTTGCCAGTTCGGCTCGGACCGTTCAGGTGCACATAACAGATCCGGCTCAGCTTGACCTCGCCAAGGCGGCAATCAAAACGGTGACCGATCCTGTCGCGGACAGCGGCGTCCAGGAAATGACCCTGGACGACAGTGAGCCCGGCCTGCTCAAATTCACCGTAACGGATGCAGGTTTGAAGTATCGAACTTCGGCCGCGCTTGCACAGTCGGTTGAAGTCATCAAAGATCGTATCCGCGACCTGGGCGCCACCCACCCGGTGGTTCGGTCAACGAATGAAGACGGCATATTGGTCCGCACGTCGGGCGTTGCCGATCCGCAAAGGCTAGGACAAATTCTCACCCGGCCCGGTCACCTGAGCTTCCAACTCGTTGATCTGTCGATGCCAGTCGACGAGGCAATCAGCGGCCGCCCGCCCGTCGGCTCGGCGGTTTTTTATTCGATGGACGATCCTCCGGTTCCCTACTTGATCGAAAATCGGGTTATCCTTTCAGGTAAAAATGTGCTGGATGCGCAAGCAACCCGCAATTTGGCGACCGATGAACGCGTCGTCTCATTCCGGCTTGATTCCCGGGGTACGGCGCGTTTCAAATGGGCTACGACGCAATATATCGGCAAGCCGTTTGCGGTTATATTAGACGATAAGGTTATTTCGGCGCCTGTTATCCGAGAGCCCATTGAAGGCGGCACCGGTCAGATATCGGGAAATTTCACCGCTGAAAGCGCCAATGACCTCGCCCTGCTGCTGCGCACCGGCCCCTTGCCAGCAAGATTGACAATCGCCGAGGAAGCACGATAGGGCCGGCCGTGGTCAGAATTAGAAATATGCCCGCAAACCGACCGATGGCGGAATGCTGCCGCTTGTACGCCTGAACGGATAAGAACTGATGCTTTATTTTTCGCGCTTCAAGATGATCCTGATCTGGCTGGCCGTGGCCGCCACAGTGGTCCTCGCTGCGCCCAACCTTTTTTCCGCCAGCACGCTGGCCAAGTTGCCCGACTGGGTGCCGAAGCGGCAGATGACGCTCGGCCTCGACTTGCAGGGCGGCTCGCACATCCTGCTCAGGATGGATCCGAACGATCTGATCAAGGATCGGCTGGAGACGACGCGCGACGAAATCAGGACGCTGCTGCGCGATGCCAAGATCGGCTATACCGGCCTTTCCGGAACGGGCCGCACGGTGCAGGTCCGCATCACCGATCCCGCACAGATCGACGCTGCCAAGACAGCCTTGAAACCATTGACCAATCCGGTGGCCGCAGGCCTGTTCAGCGGCGGCTCCATCCAGGAGATGACGCTGGATGATTCCGAGCCCGGCCTGCTCAAATTCTCCGTCACCGATGCGGGAATCAAATATCGCACCTCGACGGCGCTGACGCAGGCGATCCAGGTTGTCGAGCGTCGTGTCAACGAACTCGGCACCACCGAGCCGATCGTGCAGCGCCAAGGCGACGACCGTATCCTGGTGCAGGTGCCTGGTCTGCAGGATCCGCAACGGCTGAAGGAAATTCTTGGCCAGACTGCCAAGCTGACCTTCCAGATGGTCGACCAGTCGATGCCGGTGCAGGATGCGCTGAACGGCCGCCCGCCGCCGGGATCCTCGGTGCTGTATTCGCAGGACGACCCGCCGGTTCCGTACCTGATCGAGAACCGCGTCATCGTTTCCGGCGAAAACCTGGTCGATGCCCAGGCGACGTTCAATTCCCAGACCAACGAGCCGGTTGTTTCGTTCCGGTTCGATTCGAAAGGGGCGCAGCGGTTCGGCCAGGCGACGGCACAGAATGTTGGCAAGCTGTTTGCCATCATCCTCGACAATCAGGTGATTTCGGCGCCGCAGATCCGTGAACCGATCCCGGGCGGCACCGGACAGATATCGGGGAATTTCACCGCCGAGAGCGCCAACGATCTCGCCGTGCTGCTGCGCGCCGGCGCCTTGCCAGCGACGCTGACGGTAATCGAAGAGCGGACGGTGGGGCCGGGACTTGGCCAGGACTCCATCCATGCCGGCAAGGTCGCCGGCATCATCGGGTCGATCCTGGTGGTGGCATTCATGTTCGTCGCCTACGGTTTCCTCGGCTTCCTCGCCAACATCGCGCTGGCGGTGCATGTGGCGATGATCGTCGGGCTGCTGTCGCTGCTTGGAGCGACACTGACCCTACCCGGTATCGCCGGTATCGTGCTGACCATCGGCATGGCGGTCGATTCGAACGTTCTCATCTATGAACGCATCCGCGAGGAGCGACGTGCCGGCCGCTCGGTCATTCAGGCAATCGATACCGGTTTCAGCAAGGCGCTGGCGACCATCGTCGATTCCAACGTGACCTCACTGATCGCGACCGTGGTGCTGTTCTGGCTCGGAACCGGGCCGGTGAAGGGCTTTGCCGTCACCTATGCCATCGGCATCCTGACCACGGTCTTCACCGCCTTCACCTTCACACGCCTGCTCGTGTCGATCTGGCTTCGCCGCGCCCGTCCGAAGGAGTTGCCGCGGGCGCCTGTGACGTTCATTCCACCAGGCACGAAAATTCCGTTCATGGGTATCCGGCGCTGGACGTTCACACTGTCCAGCGTGCTTTCGGTGCTGTCGGTCATCGGCTTCATGACCATCGACATAAATTACGGCATCGATTTCAAGGGCGGCTCACTGATCGAGGTGCAGTCCAAGGTCGGCAATGCCGATCTGGCCGACATCCGCGGCAGGCTGACGGAACTTAATATCGGCGAGGTGCAGGTTCAGCAGTTCGGCGAACCGAACGACGTGCTGATCCGCGTCGGCACGCAGGCGGGCGGCGAGAACGCTGAGCAGACCGTCATCGACAAGGTGCGCGGCGAGCTGCAGGATCAGTATGATTTCCGCCGCGTCGAAGTGGTGGGGCCGACGGTCTCGGGCGAGCTTGCCAAGCAAGGCACCATCGCCATGCTTATCGCGCTGCTCGGCATCCTGATCTATGTCTGGTTCCGCTTCGAATGGCAGTTCGCGGTCGGCGCCATCGTTGCGACCGTGCACGACGTGGTCATGACGATCGGCTTCTTCGTTATCACCGGCCTGGAATTCAACCAGTCGTCGCTGGCGGCGATCCTTACCATCATCGGTTATTCGCTCAACGACACCATCGTCGTCTATGACCGCGTTCGCGAGGATCTGCGAAAATACAAGCGAATGCCGCTGCCGCAACTGCTGAACAACGCCATCAACGAGACGCTGTCGAGGACGACGCTGACCTCGGTGACGACGATCCTGGCGTTGCTGGCGCTGGTGCTGTTCGGCGGCGAGGTGATCCGCTCGTTCACCATGGCGATGCTGTTCGGCGTCGTGTTCGGCACCTATTCGTCGATCTTTATCGCCGCGCCACTGCTTATCCTGTTCAAGCTGCGGCCGCAGGCCACAGCGTCCGATGAGGAAAAGCCGGTGGGCGGCGGCAAAGCCATAGCTACCTGACGGCTTGCCTCAAAAGTGGCCAAGGGCATCGTCATCCGCGAGGCGCATTTCCCGGGCCGCGCACCGATCGAGGCTTACGGCAATGGCGGTTTCCGCTTTGCCGACATGTCGCATCGCGGCTCGCTGCTGTGCCTGCCTTCGGGCATCTATGGCTGGGAGCCGGCCGATCCGTTGGCGCTGACGGCAGCGGATTTCGCCAAGCTGTTCAACGAGGCCGCCAAGGTTGAGATCCTGCTGGTTGGCAGCGGCAAGGATCTGAGACCATTGCCTGCCGCGCTGCGTACGGCACTGAAAGAAGCGGGCATTTCCGCCGATCCGATGTCGACGGGGGCGGCGGTGCGGACCTATAATGTGCTGCTGGCGGAAGATCGCGCCGTGGCCGCAGCGCTCATCGCCGTCGACTGACGTGGCCGAAAACACCAAACTCGTCATGGAGACGGTGCGTGCCGCCGACTATGACCGCTATCTCAGCGTGCTCTATGCGCCCGAGAACAAGCGTGACGCGCTGTTTTCGCTCTATGCCTTCAACGCCGAAATCGCCGGCGTACGCGATCGCATCCACGAGGCGCTGCCGGGCGAGGTGCGGCTGCAATGGTGGCGCGACGTCATCGCCGCCGAAGAGGATCGGACTCAGATCGGCCATCCCGTGGCGGACGCGCTGAGGACGGCGATTTCCGCTCACCGCCTGCCTAAGGCCGCTTTCGACAATATGCTCGAAGCGCGCATCTTCGATCTCTATGACGATCCGATGCCGTCACGCACCGACCTCGAAGGCTATTGCGGCGAGACTGCCGCAGCACTCATCCAGCTTGCGGCGATGGTGCTCGATCCGGTCCAAGCGCCGCGCTTTGCCGATCTTGCCGGCAGGGCAGGTTGTGCGCAGGCGATGACCGGTCTCCTGCTTCTGCTGCCGCTGCATCGCAAGCGGGGACAGTGCTTTGTCCCGGCCGATATTTTGGCTGCGGCGGGATCGTCGCCGCAAGAGTTCGTTACAGGTGACGGCGGGCCGGGCGCGGAACGCGCGGTCGCCGCGATGATCGCGCTGGCACGCGAGCATCTTTCCGCTTTCGAGCAGGGGGCGTTCGCTCTGCCGGTTTCACTGCGCCCGGCCTTTCTGCCGCTGGCTCTGACGCGCGCCTATCTCGACCAGATGGACGGCTCCCGCCATTCACCGCTTGATGGCGCGGTACGGCTTTCGGCCTTGCGCCGGCATTGGCTCTTGTTCCGGCGTGCGACGCAAGGCTGGCCGGCTGTGTGAAGGCTGATTGCTAATGAGGAAATCCGGCCTGCGGCGAGCATCGGCCCGGCTGAGTAGTTTCCATCATGATGGATCACTTGATCCGCCATCGCGCATCAGCATTTCATAGTCGCGACCGCCATAGAAGATGTTGACGATGCGGACGACATCATCGTCGACAACATAGGCGGGTGATAGCCGAGTGCTCGAACGGCACCGTTCGCAATCCTGGCGCAATGTCGCCGCGCGGCTGGCCGCCACGCGGTGCATTGCCGATGTTTTGACATCGATCTTCGATGCGCAGGACGATTTCAATGCAACGTCAGGATTTCCACCAGTCTCAACAATATGCCGGAAAATATCGGCCAAATTATTTTGGGCGTCTTCGCGATATTCGACCTCAAGGCGCCGAATCATCGGCGCGGCTCGAATACTGCGCGACGAATTCCCTAAGACGGGCACGAACTTCTTCGCCTGAAAGGTTTGGCCTTGTGTCCTCGATCGAGGCCTTCACGCGCGCCCGGATCGAGGCCATGCGCTCGGCATGTTCTTCCTCTTCGCGCTGGAAGGCGCGAAGAGCCGCGCGGACGACCTCGCTCGCCGATCCGTAGGAGCCGTCCTCGACCTTTTCGCGGATCATTCGCGCCATGGCGGGTGTTACGGTGACGGACAGTTTCTCAGCGGATTCCATGGGATTTGGCTCGCGATACAAAGTAGGATATTATCCTACTTCTCCGCCGCGAAATCCGCAAAAACCGAGATCTATTCCGCAGCTTGCGCTGTTGCAGGCAGCCCCAGCCATTCGCGGCAGTCGGCGAGCGCGCGCGATGTCACCGCGTGCCGCTTGGCGACCGTCTTGTCCTTGCCGCGCAGCCGCTTGCCTTCGATCTTTGGCGCCTCCACGGGCGGGAACAGGCCGAAATTGACATTCATTGGCTGGAAAGAGCGCTTTCCCGGCTCGTCGTCAGAGACAATATGGCCACCAGTGATGTGGTTGAGCAGCGCGCCGAAAGCGGTGGTCAAGGGCGGCAGGGACGGCGCATGGCCAAGCCTTTCGGCGGCGGCGAAACGCCCGGCGAGCAGGCCGATGGCGGCACTCTCGACATAGCCCTCACAGCCGGTGATCTGGCCGGCAAAACGCAAGCCGGGCCGCGACTTCAACTGCAGCGAAGCGTCGAGCAGCGTCGGCGAATTGATGTAGGTGTTGCGGTGCAGGCCACCGAGGCGGGCGAATTCGGCGTGTTCCAGCCCGGGAATGGTGCGGAATATGCGCACCTGCTCGGCGTGCTTCAGCTTGGTCTGGAAGCCGACCATGTTATAGAGCGTGCCCAGCGCATTGTCCTGGCGAAGCTGAACGACGGCATACGCCTTTACAGACGGATTATGCGCATCGGTCAGTCCCATCGGCTTCATCGGCCCGTAGCGCAACGTCTCGACGCCGCGCTCGGCCATCACCTCGATCGGCAGGCAGCCGTCGAAATAGGGCGTGCCTTCCCACTGCTTGAATTCGGTTTTCTGGCCGTCGACCAGCGCCTGCACGAAGGCAAGGTACTGCTCCTTGTCCATCGGGCAGTTGATGTAATCCTTGCCGGTGCCGCCGGGGCCGACCTTGTCGTAGCGCGACTGGAACCAGCAGATGTCCATGTCAATCGTGTCGAAATGGACGATCGGCGCGATGGCGTCGAAAAAGGCGAGCGCGTCGGCGCCGGTCGCTTCCGCGATCGACTGGGCGAGCGACGGCGCGGTCAGTGGACCGGTGGCAACGATCGCCTGGTCCCACTCCGCCGGCGGCAGGCCGGGCACTTCCTCACGCTGGATGGTGATGAGCGGGTGGGCTTCGAGCGTTCTGGTCACCGCTTCGGAAAACCCGTCGCGGTCAACGGCAAGCGCACCGCCGGCCGGCACCTGATGCGCGTCGCCGGCGCTCATGATCAGCGAACCGGCGAGCCGCATTTCGGCATGCAGCAGGCCGACGGCATTGGTTTGCGCATCGTCGGAGCGGAAGGAATTGGAACAGACGAGCTCGGCCAGCCCGTCGGTCTTGTGCGCGTCGGTACCGCGGACGGGACGCATTTCATGCAGGACAACGGGAACGCCGGCTTCGGCCGCCTGCCAGGCGGCTTCGGAGCCGGCGAGACCGCCGCCGATGACGTGAATGGGATTTTTGCTCATGAGCGCCGAAATAGTCGCTTGGCGCAAGGATTGCAATTGCATGGCTGACGGGGGAAGCCGCCCCAAAAACAACAACACCCGCCGGGGGAGGAGGTCCGGCGGGTGTCGTTTTGTTGGTCGATCCTCGGGAGGAGGTGAAGATCGACCGTATTCGTCATTGCCGGGGAGGAGGTCGGCTTTGACGAAATTCTTTTCGCCATTTGAAGGGCGCGAAACCCTTTTAGAAACAACCTGGAAACAGCGCCCGCCGGGGGAGGAGGTCCGGCGGGCGCCGTTTTTGTGGTCAACCCTCGGGAGGAGGTGAAGGCTGACCGTATCCGTCAGGGTCGGGGAGGAGGTCGACCCTGGCGAAATTCTTGTGGTTAGATCGCCCTGCGGGCGACCATCTTGATCTCGTCGCGGACGATGCCGAGATCGTTGAGCTGGCGGTTCGACAGGCGACCCAGCTCGGTAACCGTCTCGCGGTAGACGCGCCAGTTACGATAGTTGCGGATCAGGTTCATTGTCGTTCTCTTTTCAAAACTGGTTCGGACCATTTGCGGCCCGAAGGATTAGACCGACTTGCGGGCGACGTAGTGAATGTCGCTGCGGCTGATGCCGAGATCGGTCAGTTCACGGGTGCTCAGGCGGCTCAGCTCGGACACGGTGTCCCTATAGCGGCGCCAGTTGCGATAGTTGCGGATCAGGTTCATGGTAGTCTCGTTTCGTCTTTCTTTCGGATCATTCCGTCTTTGTGTGCACCGTGAAAATAGGTGGGGTCATATCGATTTAAAAGCGCTATTGGTGCATGGCAGCAATGCAATTTGTGCAATGCAACATTAACGCGCGTCCGGTTTTCCGCCCAGATCGGAAAAATGCCGTTAGGTCAAACGCTTGGCCGGACAAGCTAAAAGGACCAAGCAGAGGGGAGGGGCATGGCGGGCTATTCGTCACGGGTCAGGTCGGATATCGCACGATGGCAACAGGCCGGCCTGATCGATGCGCCGACAGCCGTTGCGCTGACGCGCGACGTCGAGGCAAACGAACGCAAATCGCTGAGTTTCGGCTCGATCCTGGCGATGATGGCGGCGCTGCTGTTCGGCGCCGCTATCCTCATCTTCATCGCCGCCAACTGGGAAGTCATCCCGCGGTTGGTGCGGGTCGCGGCACTTTTTGCCGTTATCCTTGCCGGCTATGTCGGCGGGGCGGTGCTGAAGATGCGCGACCATGCGGCGATCGGCGAGGCGCTGTGGATCGTCGCGGCAGCAGCGTTCGGCGGATCGATCGCGCTGATCGGCCAGATGTATCATTTGTCGGGCGACGAGGCCTCGGCCTTGATCACCTGGGGCGCCGGTACGGCGCTGGCGGCGGTGGCGCTGCGTTCAAACCCGCTGACCGTCGCTGCCGTCGGCATCGCCGATGCCTGGCTGTTCCTGAGAGGGTTCGACTACTTCCGGCGCACGGAATTTCCGCATCTCTTCGTGGTCATGGCGCTAATTCTGTTCGCCGTTTCGTTCTGGACGCGCAGCCAGGCGGCGCGCCACCTGATCATCCTGTCGGTCCTTTTCTACCTCGTGCTGTTGGCCATGGAATATGACACGCTGCACGTCGCCATCCCGCTCGTTGCCGCATCGGTGCTGCTTTTTACCGCTGCGATCTTTGCTGCCGGGCCGGTCGAGAGGGTTTTGCAACTCGGCGGCAGGTTGCCCTTGCACGCGCTGATCGGCTTTCTCACCGGCCTGGCGATGATCCAATTCGAACTGGCGGATGAAAGCAGCTACAATGGCGGCTTCGCCATTGCCTCGGCTGTTGCGCTGGCCGGCATCGTCGCGGCGATCGTGCTGGGCGGCCGCGAGAGCCGGGGACTGCGCTGGGTTGCTTATGCGGGCTTCGCCTTCGAACTCGCCATCATTTATGTGGTGATGCTGCAATCAATGCTCGACACGGCAGGCTTCTTGCTTGCGGCGGCGGTACTTCTCGCCGTTCTTGCTTTCATTATCATCCGCATAGAAAAGCGCATGAACGCCTCGAACATGACAGGAGCGGCGGCATGATGACCGGCAAAAGACTGATCATCTCGGCGCTGGTCCTGGCGCTCGTCCAGATCGGCTTTCTGAGCTGGATCATCGCCGGACGCGCGGCGATCCTGCGCGATGGCAAGCAGGTCCTGCTCAGGGTCGAGCCGATCGATCCGCGCGATCTCTTGCGCGGTGACTACATTCTGCTCGGCTACGATATTTCGCGCATACCGGTGAAACTGATCGGCAACATTCCGGCCGGCAAGCTTTCCAGCGAGGAAACGTCGATCGTGGTCAGGCTGAAGCAGGGCGCCGATGGCTATTGGGGGCCGACCGCGGCTTGGTTCGGGCAAGCGCCGGCGCCGGCAGCATCCGGTGAAGCCGATATCGTCGGACACGTCTCCGAGGGCTGGGATATCAGCCAGGGAGCAACGACGATCGCGCCGGAGTACGGCATCGAGCGCTTCTATCTGCCGAAAGGCGAGGGGATAGCGATCCAGAACGACATGCGGGTGCGGCCGTTCGGCATCCGCGTGGCGATCGCGGCCAACGGCACGGCGCAGATCAAGGCGCTGGTGGACGGCGACAAGACACTGTTCGAGGAGCCGCTTTATTAGATCGCTACTGCCTTGCCAATGACCCTCCTTCGCCAGGGCTTCGGAGGAGCTTCGAGTGGCCTGCCACCCGAAGCTCGAAGAGCGAAGGGTGGTGCGGATGAAGGGACTCGAACCCCCACGCCTTTCGGCACTGGAACCTAAATCCAGGGCGTCTACCAATTCCGCCACATCCGCATTGCCCGGCCAATCCCATGTAGCCATCATTCTGTCAATGTCAGAGCCCACATCGGCATCATTGGCCGGAATGCAAAGATGGTTGAAAATCGGCCGCGCCTGTGACAAAAGGCGTGTCGAATGTGACGGGACGCGACGATCCGCTTCTGCAGAATGTGATAAGAAGTAGGAAAAACAAAGACTTATTCACATTTTGGAGCGTATTTCTGGAGGATTTGTGCCGCGCTGAGCGGACAGATCGCCAAGTCCCGCACCAAAAGCCATTCCCGGCAAGATCATACCGGCAGGCTGTAAACGGCAGGGGCCGTTTGACGGCCTCATTGGTGGAACAAAGGTTTTATGATGCAGGTCACCGAAACGCTCAACTCCGGTCTCAAGCGCGAGATCAAGATCACCGTGCCGGCTGGTGACATGGAAGCCAAGCTGATGGCGCGGCTCTCCGATGCCAGGAACAAGGTCCGCATCAACGGCTTCCGCCCCGGCAAGGTGCCGGTGCAGCATCTGCGCAAGGTCTACGGCAAATCGTTCATGGCCGAAGTGGTCAACGAGATCCTCAATGACTCGACCCGTTCGATCATCACCGGGCGCGGCGAAAAGGCTGCCATGCAGCCCGAAGTGATCATGACCGAGGACGAGAAGGAAGCCGAGAAGATCCTGGCAGGCGGTGCCGACTTCGAGTTCCGCCTGAACTATGAGGTCATTCCGCCGATCGAGATCAAGGATTTCTCCGACATCAAGGTGACGCGCCAGGTGTTCGACGTGCCGGATGAAGAGATCGACGAGCAGGTCAAGCGTGTCGCTGAATCCGCCCGCACTTACGAGCCGAAGACCGGCAAGGCCGCCGAGGGCGACCGCGTGACCATCGATTACGTCGGCAAGATCGACGGCGAAGCCTTCAACGGCGGCGCCGGCACCGATCAGCCGCTGGTGCTCGGCTCGAAGGAATTCATCCCCGGCTTCGAGGACCAGCTGGTCGGCAGCAAGGCCGGCGACGAGAAGCAGGTCACGGTTACCTTCCCGGAAAACTACCAGGCGACGCATCTGGCCGGCAAGGAAGCCACTTTCGACGTGACCGTCAAGGAAGTGTCGAAGCCCGGCGAACTTGAGATCAACGACGAGATGGCCAAAAACCTTGGCCTGGAATCTCTGGAGCGCCTCCGCGAGGTGGTGCGCGGTCAGATCGAGAACCAGTTCGGCTCGATAACGCGCCAGAAAGTCAAGCGGCAGTTGCTCGACCAGCTCGACGCTGCCTACTCGTTCGAGGCGCCGTCCAAGCTCGTCGAGGCCGAGTTCAACAACATCTGGAACCAGGTCAATCGCGATCTCGAAGCTGCCGGGCGCACCTTTGCCGACGAAGAGACGACGGAAGAAGAAGCGCGTGCCGAATATATGCGGCTTGCCGAGCGCCGCGTGCGTCTCGGCCTGGTTCTCGCCGAAATCGGCGAGAAGGCCGGCGTCACCGTGACGGACGAGGAACTGCAGCGCGGCCTGTTCGAGCAGGTACGCCGCTATCCGGCCAACCAGCAGCAGGAAGCCTTCGAATTCTATCGCAACAATCCCGAAGCGCTGAACACGTTGCGCGCGCCGATGTTCGAAGAGAAGGTGGTCGACCATCTGCTCGGCCAGATTTCGGTCACCGATGTCAAGGTCAGCAAGGAAGAGCTGCTGGCCGACGACGAGGATACGGAGACAACCAAGGCCAAGCCGGCGAAGAAGGCGGCTGCGAAAAAAGCGGACGCAAAGAAGGCCGACGACGACGCCGAAGAACCGAAGAAAAAGGCCGCGCCGAAGAAGAAGGCCGCCAAGGACGCTGAATAACGTTCCTGCTGAATTCCGAAAGGCCGCCTTCTCGAGGCGGCCTTTTTCGTTGTGGCGCAGACGCAACGGATTTCACGTATCTGGCGGTCGAGGTAGCGATACGAAACTTTGATGATTATCTGCGCTGGGTTGCGAAATCGCAGCGGTTGTTGGAGGCATCGTTGAGACAGTTCTTCGGTATCGGAAGCGTGGCGGCGGCGTTCCTGCTTGCGTCGGTCTGCGGCAGTGCCCAGGCTGATACGGTTCTCGCCAACTGGCGGTTCGACAAGAGCAGCGATGGCCTTGTCACCGCCTCGCTTTACGCGACCAACAAGCTCATCACCGGCGGCGGCGCATTGAGCTACAGCCCGGTTTTGACGATCGCCTGCCGGACAGCCGGCGAACCGCGTTGGAGCGAATGGCTGCAGCTGAGCGACACCGTTTCCGCCAGCCGAACCATCGCCATGTCGGTGACTGTCGACCAATCCGCCAAGCTCAACGAAAGCTGGTCGGTCGGGCCGCACAGCAAGATGCTGGTCCGCGACGGTGCTGACGGCATCAGGCGACTGATTTCCGCGGACCGGCTGCTGCTGTCCTGGCGGTTCGGGCTGCTGTCGGGGCGCGGCAAAGCCGAGTTTGACCTCGCCGGAGTTGAAGAGGCGGTCGGCCGGATCGCCGCCACCTGCAACACCAAATTGCCTTGAGCGGATTGTCCGCATTAATCCATTGCATGATCGAACTCTACCTGCCGGCCGGGTTCCGTGGTATGTAGGTGCCGCAACTCCAGGCAGTGGATATCCGTTCTGCCATTCAAGAGCGCATGCCAGCGGACTAAAGGTGGGCCTGCGCAGGTCAGCCAGGGCAAATTGGCGATCAGGGAGGAAATGCCATGCGTGCCATTGTGTTTTTTATCGTAATGTCCGTCGCCACCGTCATTGCCGGCCCCTCGCGGGCACAGGATGCGGCGGCGGGTGAGAAGGTCTTCGCCAAATGCAAGGTCTGCCACGTCGCAGACAAGGACCAGAACAAGGTCGGTCCGTCGTTGAACGGCGTCATCGGCCGAACGGCCGGCACGCATCCAGGGTTCAGCTATTCCAAGGCCATGACCGAGGCCGGCAAGTCGGGCGTCAAATGGGACGAAGCCACGCTGACGACCTACCTTCGCGATCCCAAGGCGATGGTCAAAGGAACGAAGATGGCGTTCGCCGGCCTCAAGAAAGACGAGGACATCGCCAATGTCATCGCCTACCTGAAGCAATTCTCCAAATAGCGCGGCTCTTCCGCCGGATCTTGGTATCGCAAACAGGTCGAGGCATAGCCTCGGCCGCAATCTGCCGGCAGTGTCGGTGGTGAGGGCGGCTCGTTGCAAAAAAGACATTGGCCGGCTAGGCTGCCGTTCCCATCGGTGGTCGTCTGAATGTCGACTGAAGAAAGCCGTCTCAAGGATACCGGCATCCGCCTCTCGGAGGCGACGGCGGGCGATTTCATTGCGCTCTTGAAACCGCGGGTCATGGCGCTTGCCGTGTTTACTGCCTTCGTCGGCCTGATGATGGCGCCCGGCGTGATGAATCCAGTTATCGCCGTAATCGCCATCGGCGCAATCGCGGTTGGAGCGGGAGCCGCCGGCGCGCTCAATATGTGGTACGACGCAGACATAGACGCCTTGATGTCTCGCACGTCCAAGCGACCAATTCCGTCCGGTCGCGTCACGCCTGGCGAAGCTCTCGGCTTCGGTCTGGTGCTTTCCGCACTGTCGGTCATGACGCTCGGCGTGTTGGTGGGGTGGCTCGCCGCATCGTTGTTGGCGTTCACCATCTTTTTCTATGTCGTTATCTACACAATGTGGCTGAAGCGCTCGACGCCACAGAATATCGTCATAGGCGGCGCGGCAGGTGCCCTTCCTCCGGTGATCGGGTGGGCGGCCGCAACAGGCGCAATAGGCATTGAAAGTCTCATTCTGTTTCTGATCATTTTCCTTTGGACGCCGCCTCATTTCTGGGCGCTGGCCCTTTTCAAGGTCGGCGACTATGCCGCGGCGGGCATCCCGATGATGCCGAATGTGGCCGGCCAGCACTCGACCAGAAAACAAATCTTCGCCTATTCGTTGCTCTTGGCGCCAATCGGCGTGCTGCCTTGGGGCTTCGGCTTCGCGAGCGGATATTACGGCACTGCTTCAGCCGCGTTGGGTGCAGGTTTCATTTGGCAGGCTTGGAAGGTTCTCGTCGCCGACAAGGAGATGAAGCCGGCAAAGGCGCTGTTTGCGTATTCGATTGTCTATCTTTTCGCAATATTTGCGGCGTTGCTTGCCGACACCATTGTAATGCGAGTGATCGCTTCAGCCGGCTATTGACTCCGGCTCAAAAAATCACGTTGGCAGAGCACAAAATCCCAGCAACAGCAGAATAACGACGCCAAGGCCGAGTATGAGAACTGTCCTTCCGTCCATGACCTTCACCTTCGACTAGAAGAGCATATCGAAGAACCACGTCCGTAGCTAGTCGGGCTACCCGGGACCTCCTACTCCCGGGCCTTCCTACAAAGCGCGACAAGTCCCCCGCATGAGAGTATATTGATCATGGTGCAGGTCGCGGTTTGCGTGGGCCAATCATGCAGAACGGCAGCACCGTAAAACGCGACCTTACCGGACCTGGTCTGGAGGAATGGTCATGGCAAGCTTTCACGTGATAGCAGGCGCCAGCGAGACGCTGGAACACACCAGAATTCGAAAAATCGGTGTCTCCGATCTTTTTGATGCGCTCAGGCGTGGCGTCGATGATTTCATGGTCAAGCCGTCGCACATCGTATTTCTCTGCCTGATCTATCCGATTGCCGGAGTCGTGCTTGCTGTCTGGACATCAGGCAACAACACGCTGCCGTTGCTGTTTCCGCTTGTGTCCGGCTTTGCGCTGATTGGTCCGTTCGCGGCGATCGGCCTCTATGAGATCAGTCGGCGGCGGGAAGCCGGGCTCGACGCCTCGTGGAGACACGCCTTTGAGGTCAGGAGTTCTCCAGCGCTGCCGGCTATTGCAGCGGTCGGTGTCATGCTGCTTGCGATCTTCATCGCCTGGCTTTTGACGGCCCAGATATTTTACCAGACCCTGTTCGGACCGGCGCCGCCGCAATCGCTGTCCAGCTTCATCAGTGAAATATTCGCCACGGGACGCGGCTGGACGCTCATCATCCTGGGTCACGCCATCGGCTTCGTGTTCGCGGCGGTTGTGTTGTGCACCACGGTCGTCGCATTCCCGTTGTTGCTCGACCGCGATGTCGGCGCCTACGAAGCCATCCACACCTCGGTGCGCGTTGTGCTGGCCAACCCGATCGTGATGGCGGTGTGGGGCCTTATTGTCGCCGTCGCCCTGATCATCGGATCGCTGCCAGTGTTCGCCGGGTTGGCAGTCGTGCTGCCGATCCTTGGCCATGCCACCTGGCATGTTTACCGGAAAGTTGTGGAATCGCCGCCGGCGACCAGACCGTGAGCTGAAAAAATGCACTCTGCCCGCACCGGCGAAAGTGCCGGTGCGGGCAGGGTGAGGCAGAGCTTTCAATAGGCGGGGTGGCTGAAACGGGCTTGGCGCGCGTCCTTTGTCAGGTCGCGGAAATCTTTGCCGCTCACATGCACAAGCGTCTTGTGGTCGCCGCCCTCGAAATAGATTTCGGGAGCGTCGCCGAGGCTTTCATCGAGAACCACCGGCACATCATAGGCAGCGCCGATCGGCGGCACAGCGCCGACGTCGCAATCGCCGAACAACGAGACCACCTCGTCTTCGGAGGCAAGTCCAAGAGGCTTCTCCATGACATCCTGCAATGTCGCGAGTTCTATCCTGTGCGTGCTTGGAACCACGGCGAGCGCGTAGCCACGGTCGTGGTGAACGACCACCGATTTGGCCATTATGCTGCCGGGCACATGTGCCGCAATGGCGGATTGTCTGCTTGTCGCGGTGCGGTGATGCTCGACGGTGTCGTAGGAAATTCCTTTCCTATCGATGAAGTCCTTCAGTCTGTTTGCGATGGTCATCTTGGGCGCCCCTTGCTCGTGTTCGCGACGCATGTGGAAACGCCGGCATCGCCTGTCGTTTCCGATATCAACAGAAATGGACCAGCCATGGATTGTTTCAAGGCTAAGCCTCAAGGACCGGACCGCGTGGATCCGGACTGCATGTCAGGGCCCGGCCCCGAAAAACGCCATTCGGGTGAGCAGCGTGTAGTCCGCTTCGAAGACCATCATCGTCACGAACACCAGCACCAGCACGGGCGGCAGGATGATCGCATATGTCAGCGCCAGCCGTTCCCAGGCCATGTGCATGAAGATGGCGACGATCAGTCCGGCCTTGAGCATCATGAAGATCAGGATCAGCGACCATCTGAGATAGCCATGGAGACCGAAATAGTCGACCAGATAGGAGCAGGTGCTGAGGATGAACAGCCATGCCCACACCACCAGATAGAGCTTGATCGGGTGCTCCTGATGAACCTCCGCCGGGGTAACGCCGGTCGTCGTCGCATCATGCCCATGGGCGCTGTCCAGTGCGTGTTGTCCCAGGCCGTTTGCGGTTGCTTCAGCCATGTCCTGCCTCTCACCAAAGATAGAAAAATGCGAAAATGAACACCCAGACCAGGTCGACGAAATGCCAGTAGAGCCCCATGATTTCGACGTTCTCGTAGCGCCCCCTCCGGCTGGTGAAGAAGCCGGGCCGTCCGACGTCGAAATCCCCGCGCCAGACCTTTCGCGCCACGATGATCAGGAAGATCACCCCGATCGTCACATGCGTGCCGTGGAAGCCGGTAATCATGAAAAAGGATGCGCCGAACTGTGCAGCGCCCCAGGGATTGCCCCAAGGCCGCACGCCCTCGGTGATCAGCTTGGTCCATTCGAAGGCCTGCATGCCGACGAAGGTCGCGCCGAGTGCTGCGGTCAAGAGCATCAGGACTGCCGTCTTGCGGCGGTCGCGGCGGTAGCCGAAATTGACCGCCATGGCCATCGTTCCGCTGCTCGAGATCAGCACGAAGGTCATGATGGCGATAAGGATCAGTGGAATGTCGGAGCCGCCGATGCGCAGGGCGAAAACCTCGCTCGGATTGGGCCACGGCACGCGTGTTGAGATACGCGCGGTCATGTAGGAGAGCAGGAAGCAGCCGAAGATGAACGTGTCGCTGAGCAGGAAGATCCACATCATGGCCTTGCCCCAGGACACGTTTTTGAACGCCCGCTGATCCGAGGACCAGTCGGCGGCGATGCCTTGCCAGCCTGCGGGCCGCGGCTCTGTTCGGCCGATGTGGGCCAGTGTCGTCTCTGCCATCCGCCCGTTCCTCCTAGGTCAGCAACCCTCGGCAAATGTCGATTAAAGTCGAAGCCCAGCCGGCCAGAAGCGCAAAGATGGCGAGCCAGACGAAAAGCAGGAAATGCCAGTACATCGCGCACAGCTCGACACTGAGGCGAAGCCGCTGCGGCTGCGCTCCGTTCCAGGCACCGACGCTCGTTCTGCCCAGCCCGACCAGTCCTCCCAGTATATGCAGGCCATGCATTCCCGTTAGCAGGTAGAAGAAGCTGTTGGCCGGATTGGATGCCAGAAAATAGCCGTCCGCACTCAGTTCCCGCCATGCCACAAGCTGTCCAATCAGGAAGACGAGCGCCGTGAGTCCAGCTGTGGCGAGGCCGAGCCTGACCATGTCCACTTGACCCTTGCGCGCCGCGAGCGAAGCGCACTGTATCGCAATGCTGCTCAAGACCAGTACGCCGGTGTTAAGCCAGAGCAGGGGCGGGATGGGCAGAGGCCGCCAATCCGACAGCGCCATGCGCATGAAGTAAGCACTGGTGAACAGCGCGAACAGGCAGCCGACGACGGCAAGGAAGACGCCGAGACCGATCTTTGCGGTCGGCAGCGCCGATCGGTCCAGAGCGACAAAATCCCCGGCCATGCTTTGCTCGAGCCACGGCTTCGTCATTAGCCGCTGATGGGAAAGCCACCACCCAGCAATACCGGCGATCACGAGCAGGAAGACCAGGATTACGCTCATGCCGGCTCCCTGGAGGGCGCGAAGGAGCCCGGAACGTTTTGTGGTATGAAGTCCTCCTTGGCTCCCGGTACGCTGTAGTCATAGGCCCAGCGATAGACGATCGGCAAATCCTTGCCGAAATTGCCGTGGGCGGGCGGTGTTTGCGGCGTCTGCCACTCGAGCGTCGTTGCCCGCCACGGATTGCCGCCAGCCTCACGGCCATGGCGGATGCTCCAGATGAGGTTGAACAGAAACACAATCTGGGCAAAACCGACCATAAAAGCCATGATGCTGATAAACGAGTTCAGGTGGTGGGCCGATTCCGTCATGATCGTCATGTCGGTCAATTCGTTGTAGCGCCGCGGCACGCCCATCAAGCCGAGATAGTGCATGGGAAAGAAAATCAGATAGGCGCCGAGAAAGGTGATCCAGAAGTGGAACCGGCCCAGTGTCTCGTTCAGCATCCGGCCGGTGACCTTTGGGTACCAGTGGTAGATCGCCCCGAAAATCACGAGGATCGGCGCAACCCCCATGACCATATGGAAATGGGCGACGACGAACATCGTGTCCGACAGCGGAACGTCGACGACGACATTGCCGAGAAACAAGCCGGTCAGCCCGCCATTGACGAAGGTAACAATGAAGGCGAGGGCGAAAAGCATTGGAATGGTGAGGTGGATATCGCCGCGCCACAGCGTCAGCACCCAATTGTAGACCTTGATGGCGGTCGGAACGGCGATGATCAGTGTCGTGGTGGCGAAGAAGAAGCCGAAATAGGGATGCATGCCGCTGACATACATATGGTGCGCCCAGACTACGAAGCTCAACGCGCCGATGCCGACGATGGCCCAGACCATCATGCGGTAGCCGAAGATGTTCTTGCGCGCATGGGTGCTGATCAGGTCGGACACGATGCCGAAGGCCGGAAGCGCAACGATGTAGACCTCCGGGTGGCCGAAGAACCAGAACAGATGCTGGAACAGGATCGGGCTGCCGCCGCCGTGCTGCAACTGTTCGCCCATCTCGACGATCGCCGGCATGAAGAAGCTGGTGCCGAGCGCCCGGTCGAGAAGCATCATCACGCAGGCGACGAACAGCGCCGGGAAGGCGAGCAGCGCCATGACGGTGGCGGTGAAAATACCCCAGACAGTGAGCGGAAGGCGCATCAGCGTCATGCCGCGCGTGCGGCCCTGCAGCACCGTCACGACATAGTTCAGGCCGCCCATGGTAAAGCCGACGATGAACAGGATCAGCGAGACGAGCATCAGGATGATGCCCCAGTCCTGGCCGCCTGGCGTACCGGTCATGATCGCCTGCGGCGGATAAAGCGTCCAGCCGGCACCCGTCGGTCCGCCGGGCGCGAAAAAGCTCGACACCAGAACCAGCACGGCCAGCAGATAGATCCAGTAGCTCAGCATGTTGACATAGGGAAAGACCATGTCGCGAGCGCCAACCATCAGCGGGATCAGGTAGTTGCCGAAGCCGCCGAGGAAGAGTGCGGTGAGCAGGTAGATCACCATGATCATGCCGTGCATGGTGATGAACTGGTAGTAGGCTTCCGGGGTGATGAAATCGAATGTGCCGGGGAAACCGAGTTGCAGCCGCATCAGCCAGGAAAGCACCAGCGCGACCATGCCGATCGCTGTCGCCGTCGCCGAATACTGGATGGCAATGACCTTGGCGTCCTGCGAGAAAACGTATTTCGTCCACCAGCTGTGCGGATGGTAGAGTTCCATTTCCGCGACTTCGGCCGGCGGTACCGCATCTGCAGGTGTGATATCGACCATAGGAACACCTCCGTGCCCTTTTCGGCCAAGCCCGACAGTTCGGGCCTGCCGCACATTTTCAATCCCGACGGCGCACCGTCGTTTCGGTTTCCTACTCTGCCGAGCCCATCTGTTGGGGCGCGGACAGCTGCGCAAAAGTCTGCTGCTGGCCAAGCCACGCCAGATAGTCTTCCTGCGTATCGACCATGACCACGCCATGCATCATCGGATGTCCCTGGCCGCAGAGTTCGGCACACAGGACCTGGAAGGTTCCGGTCTTGGTCGGAGTGAACCAGAAATAGGTGACCGAGCCCGGGATCATGTCCATCTTGGCGCGGAATTCCGGCACGTAGAAATCGTGCAGCACATCGATCGAGCGGAGCAGCATCTTGACCGGTTTGCCAACCGGGAGGTGCAGGTCGGCCGCTTCCACTACGACATCGTCCTGGCCGTTGGCATCGGTGGCGATGACGCCGAGTGGATTTTCAGCGTTGACGTCGCGAGTGTCGGATGTGCCGAGCTTGCCGTCCTTGCCGGGCAGGCGGAAACTCCATTGCCACTGCTGGCCGACGACTTCGACCTCTGTTGCGTCGCTTGGAACGTTAACGAACCGGCTCCAGACGAACAGGCCTGGAACGAGCAAAGCCGTGACGCCAACCGCGGTGACAACCGTCAGCCAGGATTCGAGCCGCCTGTTCTCAGGTTCATACGCCGCCTGATTGCCTTCCCGATGACGGAAGCGGAAGACGCAATAGGCCATGAAAAGAACCACGGCGGCGAAGACGACGCCGGTGATCCAGAAAGTTATGATAATGGTGTTGTCGATATAGTCCCAGTTCGAGGCAATCGGCGTCCACCACCATGGGCTCAGGAAGTGGAACAACACCGAGCCCACGACTATCAGAACGAGTACAAGCGCAACGGCCATGTCCCGGTTCCTCCCGGTATTCCAAGCGGCGCAAGCCGTCCCGGGAAATACCAAGTGCATCATAACTTGATTTGCGATGAAAATTCTAGAGCCGGCTGTGGGAAGGGCAAAAATACCATTTCGCGGCGCTGGCGGTCCTTCGGTCGAAGCGGCAGGCAATGGCGAGCACACCGAATGCGCTTGGCAGAACCACGGAACGGCGATCGTCGGGGATCCCTTCCACCTGCTCGACCGACAGCTCGACGAAGGGAGCGGGCCACTTTATTGGCCGGCAGATGTCATCCGCCAAACTGTGTTGCCGACATCGTCGGCTATGAGCAGGGCCCCGGTTTTGTCGACAGCCAGGCCGACAGGCCGGCCGCGCGCCTTGTTGTCCTTGTCCAGGAAGTCGGTCACCACGTCGGTAGCGACGCCGCTAGGATGGCCGCCGCTGAATGGTACGAACACCACCTTGTAGCCATTGAAGCGCGTGCGGTTCCAGCTGCCGTGTTCGCCAACGAAAGCGCCGCCGCGATATGCCTCGGGGAGGCTGTTTGCCGTATAGAAGGCCAGTCCCAGAGGGGCGACGTGGGAACTCAGCGCATAGTCCGGAACGATCGCTTTCGCGACCAGGTCCGGACGCTGGGGCATGACGCGGGGATCGAGATGCTGGCCATAATAGCTGTATGGCCATCCGTAGAAGCCGCCATCCTTTACCGACGTCAGATAATCCGGCACGAGATTGGGGCCGAGCTCGTCGCGCTCATTGATCACTGCCCAGAGCGCCCCGGTCTGCGGCTCCCAGCTCAGGCCGTTTGGATTGCGCAAACCGCTGGCGAAAATGCGCGACTGGCCGGTGGCCCTGTCCACCTGCCAGATGGCGGCGCGGTTCTTCTCGGCCTCGATGCCGTTTTCGGCGACGTTGCTGTTCGAGCCGATGCCGACATAGAGCAGCGAGCCGTCGGGGCTTGCCACCAGGCTCTTCGTCCAATGGTGGTCGATCGGGCCGCCGGGCAGGGCGGTTAGCGGCGTTCCGGGCGCGGTGATCTTTGTGTCACCAGTGTTGTAGGGATAGCGGACGATGGAATCGGTATTGGCGACGCAGAGATCGCTTCCCACCAGCGCCACGCCGAAGGGCGAGTTGAGGTGGTCGAGGAATACGCTGGTCAGCTCCGGCTTGCCATCGCCGTCGGCGTCGCGCAGCAGCGTAATGCGGTTGCTCGGGCCGCTGTCGCCGCCCGAGGTGACCCAGGACTCGATCCAGCCCATCACCAAATCCTTGGGCCGTTTGATCGGTTCGCCGCCAGGCGCCTTGGACTCAACCACCAGGACATCGCCGTTGGGCAGCACATAAAGCGACCGCGGATGCTGCAAGCCGTTGACAAAGGCCTGGATCTGCAGCCCCTGCGCGACTGTCGGCTTTTCGTCGTTCTTCCATCCGACCACGGAAGCGAGATGCATGGGCGGGAAGAAATATTGGACCGGCTCCGGCAGTTTTGGATTCGGCCCTATCTGACTGCTGGGGTCCGGGTCGTTGCCGCTGCACGCTGCAAGAGTGATCGCCGCAGTGCAAATGAGCACGGACACCGTGATGCGCCTGGTCTGACTGATGGAGCTTGCTGCGCGTATCAATCCGCCACTCCGACGTGATGCCGGTAAACCATGGACCAGCCCAGCCAACCGGTGAAGATAAGGATGAGCACGACAACCGCCGAGAGGATCAAGCCGGTAGGAACGATGGAGGTCCATGCATCGCGGGTGTGCACGAGCATGTTGATGATGGACAATGCCAGCGCCAGCAGATTGCCTAGCACGTGCGGCAAGGCGGGGGGCTGTGCTCTTACCAGCGGATTGGCCAGGAAATCGATCAGCCCCGCGATCGCTGCAAGGCAGCCCATGATCACGCCGACGGTAACCAGCCAAGCGGAGAAGTCAGCCCACATCATCTCCGCTGTTCGCCAGTAGGCCAGATCCGTCAGCAGGGTGCCGACGAAGCAGGCGATCGGAAACGGCACCAGCATCGGATGAACGGGATGTCCTGCAATCCTGGCCGTCGAACGCGGATTGTCACCGACCATGATGCGCCATCCTTCTTGGTTCTCGTCCAGACAACCGCCTACCCGGCCTCCGGCGGCTGTTGCCGAGAGGCCGGCAGACGACCGATCGATCTGTCAGGCCCAAAAAGGGCGCTGGCTGGCTGCGCCTGCTAGGCGGCCGACTGGGTCGGCGGGTTCTGATACATCATCCAGAGCTCGATCGCCGCCAGCACCGCGACCAGAATGCCGATCACGACATGCACGGTCATCGCCGTTGTCGCCTGGAATCCAAGCACCCAGGGCGATACGAGAACCCACAGCCCGACGACCAGGTTCACCCACTCTTCCCACACGGCAAATGCTGCGAGGGCGGCAACCGACAGCACGACGATCAAGATTCCGCTGCCGAGGGCGTTCTGCGTCTGCGGGCCTGCCGCAAACGTGAAGATCCAGGGAGAGAAGAACAGAATTGCCCCAAGGATCAGGTTGGCTACGTCACAGAGCCTGGCGTTTGTCCACTGGTTCATGGCATCCTCCATAGGGAGCGTTTATGGCTCCCGAGTTCGGCAAGGTGGTGCCTGAGTTCGGCGAGATGCGCCCGAAGCCGCTCACTCCGTGTCACGGTAGTGCCCTGCCCAGCTGGAATTCGCATCTGGCGGTACTCCAGCCAAATCCGGCTATCTAACTGAATTCCGGGCTTTATGTTCCATTCGGCACCGGCACGCCTGGATCACTTGGTGGTGATCGAGCGATCCAAAGCTGCCTGTCAGGGGGCGGCGGGGCGGCGGCGCGTAGCTCATTCTGTCTTTTTATCGAGCCGGTGAAACATTTCTTATGGATCGCAGTTCTTGGATCCAGAGGAGTTGAATAAGGGCAACCTGCTTGCACGGGAGGAGCACGGAAGGCACAACTATAAATACGCTCTGCATAGAATACTTCGCAACGAGAAGCTCTCGCTTGTCTTGGTTGCCGCCGAAGCTTGTTTGAAAGACGGCGGTCGCCGCCGAAAAGATTTTCTAAATGAAAATAGCCCAGATCGCGCCACTAACCGAATCCGTGCCGCCCCGAACCTACGGTGGAACGGAGCGAATTGTTTCGTATCTGACCGAAGAACTTGTCCGACAGGGCCACGAGGTGACGTTGTTCGCCAGCGCCGATTCTCGTACCTCAGCCGAGCTGGTGCCGTGTTGCGACGTCGCGCTGCGCCTGAATCCCAGGGTCCAGGACGGTGGTCCGCACCACGTCATGATGCTTGAACGGGTGCGCCGGCGAGCCGATGAATTCGACGTTTTGCATTTCCACGTCGATGTTCTGCACTTCCCCATCATTCGGGATTTTGCCAGACGAACGGTTACCACGCTTCACGGCAGGCTCGACCTGCCCGATCTGGCGCAACTTTATGCTATGTTCGACGATGTTCCCCTGGTCTCGATCTCCTTCGACCAGCGCCGGCCCGTGCCGCCAGTCAATTGGATTGGAACCGTGCATCATGGCCTGCCACGCGATCTTCTGCCATTCCACCCGAACACCTCTGGCTATCTTGCGTTTCTCGGTCGCATCTCGCCGGAAAAGGGGCCGGAAGCGGCCATAGAAATAGCAGTGCGGGCGGGGTTTCCCCTGAAGATCGCCGCCAAGATCGACAAGGTGGACCAGTCGTTCTGGAAGGAAAGGGTCGAGCCGCAAGTGCTGCGGCATTCGAACGTGGAGTTCATTGGCGAAATCGATGAGCGGCAAAAGGCGGATTTTCTGGGCAATGCGAAAGCGCTTTTGTTCCCGATCGACTGGCCGGAACCCTTCGGGCTCGTGACGATCGAAGCAATGGCCTGCGGTACGCCGGTGATTGCGTTCCGGCGTGGCGCCGTCCCGGAGATCATCGATGACGGTGTGTCCGGATGGATCGTGGATACGGTGGAGGAAGCTGTGGGCGCGCTCCGGCGCATAGACTGCCTCGATCGCGCACGAGTGCGGCAGACGTTCGAGAAGCGGTTCACGGTCGAGCGCATGTGCAGCGATTATGTGGCACTCTACCGAGCACTCACGAACGGCACGGCGGGCGCAGGTGCCCCCACAAACGAACTCTCCCGAAATGTCGCGATGGTGGCTGTGCCGGGCTGAGGAACCGACAATCCACATGCAGACCACGAGGATGGCGTCAGGTGCGCCTGCAGGGTCTTATTGCCAAGCGCGGCGACTGCGCCAGAAGCCTTTGATCTGCGGCAAGCGTTCCAGAAGCTATGGTGTCCGCGAATGGTGGCAAACTGCCGCCCGGTCCGGATTGACGCGCGATACTTTCGCTGCAAAGGTAGTTTAACGACTTGTTTACCATGCGTCAGTCAGGGGTGGGGGGAATTTGGAACGGTTTTTGGGTGCGAACCGCCTTAATTGGGATGATCGGGCCGAACTGCACTCGACCGACACAACGGGCAGCTACCACATCGAGAATGTGCTGGCCGGCGGATCCAATCTCTACGAGCTGGAAACGCGCGAGGTCGGCGATATTGCCGGCAAGGATATCGTCCACCTGCAGTGTCACATCGGCCTCGACACGATCAGCCTGAAGAATCTCGGCGCAGGCAGTGTGACGGGGCTCGACTTTTCACCGGCGGCGATCGCGGCGGCGCGGGATTTTGCTGCGAAGGCAGGCACCGACGTGCGCTTCGTGGAAGCGCCACTGTTCGAAGCGGTGGAAGCGCTCGGTCGGACCTTTGACATCGCTTACGTTACATGGGGCTCGGTAAACTGGCTGGACGACGTTTTCCGTTGGGCGCGGGTGGTTGCCGACCTCCTGAGACCCGGCGGCCGTCTCTACATGGCCGAGGGCCATCCATTGATGTTTCAGTGCGATCGAAAGGCCGCGGCCCTGGAATTGAAGCACGACTGGCGAACGCCGATAGCTCGACCGCTCGCCTGGAACGAGGAACTGACCTACACCGGCGATGACCGCATCTTGAAGCATCCTCGCTATTATGAATGGATCCACCCGATCAGTGACGTGGTGAATGCGCTGATTTCAGCTGGTCTGACGCTCGATTTTCTCAATGAGCATGACACTGTTTCGTGGCAGCACTTTTCATTTGCCGTGCGGGCCGGCAAGGATATGTACGGCCTGCCAGAGAACTCTCCCAAGATACCGATGGCCTATTCCATTGGCGCGACGAAGCGCAGCATCGGCAAGATACCATACCTTGTGTCTCCCAAGGCGATCGAGGGGCACTAGTCCAGGTCGACGCTCCTGAGTACTCGGGTCGGAGCGTCGAAGTTTGCAATCGCTCGCGCTCCTCGATCTTCCGAAGGATCGCCGGCGCCAGCGCATCTCAACTCAATCAGTGGGACCATGTCAGTGGAAGTCGGCAGCTGGCTCCAACCGCTCGGGCCTGCAGCATCAGCAACGGGTCGGAAAGCGCAAAGCTCTAAGGAGCGTGAAGGTGACATTAAACATTGAAAGCTAATGTTTCCTCATCGGGTCGACCCGGGAACCTGAAATGGCACTTGAGGAATCGCCTATTGGCTTTTTTCCGCGCTAAGTTCGGCGGCATCAAGGAGGTCGTCTTTTCGTCGGCAAATATTCCGGCGGCGATCGCGCTTGTCGTCATACTTATCAGCGCCGCGTTCGCGGAGCACCAGAACAAAGTCGTCTCGGACCAGGCCGTCCGTGCGGACGTGTTGACCAAGGTCAATCTCATCCGCGCCAAGCTCGAAGGCAATATCAACGGAAACCTTCAACTCGTGCGTGGATTGGTCGCCGCCGTCGTGACCGAGCCTTATATGGGACAGCAACGCTTCGCCTCGCTGGCGAGCAATCTATTTGGCGCCGACTCGCAATTGAACAATATTGCCGGCGCGCCCGATCTGGTCGTTTCCCTGATGTACCCGATGGAGGGTAATGAGCAGGCGATGGGCCTGGACTACCGCAAGAACGAGCGGCAGCGTGCGGCTGCGCTGAGGGCGCGAGATGAACGCAAGCTGGTGCTTGCCGGTCCCGTCGAGCTGAAGCAGGGGGGACAAGGCTTCATCGGCCGCTTTCCGGTTTTCGTGCCCAGCGCGGGCAACACGGAAAGGTTCTGGGGCATTATTTCAGCCGTTGTCGACGTGCAGCGCCTTTACAAAGCGAGCGGCATGCTTGACGACGATCTCGGGATCGACGTAGCGCTGATCGGCAGGGACGCCCTCGGTCACCGAGGTGGTCAATTCTACGGCAATGAGGAGATCAGCAAAAGCGATCCGGTGACGGCTGACGTTTTGCTTCCTTCCGGCTCGTGGCAGCTCGCTGCCATTCCCGAGAACGGCTGGCCTTCGACGCCAAGTAACGCATGGTTGTTGCGCGCGATCATGGCGACGGCCGGGGCCTTGGTTGTGTTCCCTTTCCTGGTCACTGGTCGTCTGATAGGCGAAAGACAGCGCAATTATGCGGAATTGCGCCGATTGTCACGACGCCTCGAACTCGCTCTGGAAGCTTCGGCTATCGGGGTTTGGGAACACGATCTCGCGACCAACGAGCTTACATGGGATGAACGCGTCAATGAAATATATGGCAAACCAGCGGGGGAGCACCGGGGCTACACAGACTGGGCGGGAGCGATCCATCCAGATGATCTGGCTGGCGCCAACGCAGATTTCGATACGGCGGTGGCCAGCGGACGACCATATTTGTCGGAGTACCGGATTGTGCGCCCGAATGGCGAGGTCCGTCATGTCCGGTCCAAGGCGATCCTTTACCGGGCCACAAACGACACCCCAAAAATGATCGGCGCGGAATGGGACGTGACTGCCGACGTCCTGCTGAACAAGGATCTGGTTCGCGCAAAACAGCTGTCGGAGTCGAAAAATGCAGAACTCGAGTCGGCCAAGGCGCGCATAGAGCACATTGCGCTTCATGACTCGCTGACCGGCTTGCCCAACCGGCGTTACCTCGACCAGGTACTGGAAGACTACGCGGCAAACGCCAGGCGCTCAGGCGGGCGTGCGGCACTGCTTCACATCGATCTGGATCGGTTCAAGCACATCAACGATACGCTGGGCCACGCCGCCGGTGACGCGATGCTGGTTCACGCGTCGACAGTCCTCAGATCGAAGGTCGGCGACGAAGGATTCGTCGCCCGCATTGGAGGAGACGAATTCATCGTTCTGTGCGTGGTACGCGACGATACCAAGCAACTGGCGCTGCTTGCCGATCGGGTCATCAGCCAGATGCGCGAGCCCGTCTATTATCAGGGCCACCGGTGCCGTTTTGGCGTCAGCGTGGGTATAGCTGTCGACAACGGAAAAGATGTCGAAGCCAAACACCTGCTGGTGAACGCAGATATCGCGCTTTACCGAGCAAAGAGCCGAGGGCGCAATCGATACGAATTCTTCACTGACGCGATGCAAAGCGAAATCGTCGATACAAAACGGATTGCCGACGAAATTCTCGGCGGCCTCGAGCGCAACGAGTTCATCCCGTTCTACCAGCCCCAATTTGACGCAAAGACGCTCGAAATCGTTGGGGTTGAGGCGCTGGCGAGGTGGCAACATCCAGTAAAGGGTATTTTGGCGCCCGACATCTTCCTGAGGATTGCGGAAGAACTGAACGTCGTCTCGATCATCGACCAAGCCATATTGAAGCAATCGCTTTCGGATTTCGAAGAGTGGTCCGCTGCAAAACTTAACATTCCACGGGTGTCGGTCAATGTCTCGGCGAGGCGCCTTCAAGACGAGGAGCTTATCAAGAGCCTGCGAGAACAAGATATCAAGAGAGGAACAGTTTCGTTCGAGCTTGTTGAGTCGATTTTCCTGGACGAGAACGACGATCTTGTCACGTGGAACATCGAGCAAATAAAAGAACTGGGGATTGACATCGAAATAGACGATTTTGGTACCGGCTACGCTTCGATGGTCAGTTTGCTGAAGTTGCAGCCGCGCCGGCTGAAGATAGATCGGCAGCTGGTCACCCCAATCGTCAAATCGCCGCAGAGAAGGCAGGTTGTCTCGTCGATCATCGAAATCGGCAAATCGCTGGGTATCGAGGTCGTGGCGGAAGGCGTCGAGACGATGCAGCACGCACGGCTACTCAAGGGCCTGGGCTGCGACATATTGCAGGGTTATGCCTTCGGCCACCCGTTAGACTCCGAGGGACTTAAGACATTTGTCCGATCGCGGCGCCTGCGCACGGCCAGCTGAGCCTCGGCGCCAGAATTTATCGAGCCGATCGCCTTGAGGTTGCGGTACATAGGCGCACAGCGGACAAAGCTGAAAACAACGCCAAACCTCAGATCAGCAGCAGGCCCTTCATGCTGGAGTGGCCTTTCCTGCCGATGATGATGTGGTCGTGAACGGCAATGCCAAGCGGTTTGGCCGTCTCTATGATCAGCTTGGTCATCTCGATGTCGGCGCGCGACGGCGTCGGGTCTCCCGACGGATGATTATGCGCCAGAATGATCGCCGTGGCAGAGAGCTCCAGGGCGCGCCTGACCACCTCGCGCGGATAGACCGGTGTGTGGTCGACGGTGCCGACCTGCTGCACTTCGTCGGCGATCAGCGCGTTTTTCTTGTCGAGGAACAGGATGCGGAACTGCTCGCGCTCCTCGAAGGCCATCACCGACCGACAGTATTCGAGAACCTGCGTCCAGGTCGACAACAGCTCGCGGCCGGCGATCTCGCCGCGCGCCATGCGTTGCGCCGTTGCCGCAACCACCTTGAGGTCGAGCGCCACCATCGGGCCGATGCCCTTCACTTCCTGCAGGCGCTCGACGGGCGCGCCGAGGACCTCGGCCAATGTACCGAAGCGTGCCAGCAAGGCCTTGGCGACCGGCTTGGTGTCGGCGCGCGGGATCAGCCGGAACAATAGAAGCTCGAGCAGTTCGTAGTCGGGGAGGGTGTTAGGACTGGCGGCGAAGCGCTCGCGCAAGCGGTCGCGATGGCCGAGATAATGCGGCTTGTCGGCGGCCACCGCCTTCGCAGGCGACCGCACCGGCCTTTCGGGAAAGAAGGCCCGCTCGTCGTCGTCACCGTTCATGGCTGCCCACCCAGCATTTGCCGGGCAAGGTAACGCCCGATCTGCCAGACACTAGGCCCGCAGGCCGGGGCGGTCGAGGTTTTTTGGCGACAGCGTGAAGATCTCGCAGCCGGTTTCGGTGACGCCGATCGTGTGTTCGTACTGCGCCGAAAGCGAACGGTCACGCGTCACCGCGGTCCAGCCGTCCGACAGCACTTTCACATGCGGCCGGCCGAGATTGATCATCGGCTCGACGGTGAAGATCATGCCCGGCCGCATCTCGACGCCTTCGCTGGCGCTGCCGTAATGCAGGATGTTCGGCGCGTCGTGAAACAGCCGGCCGACGCCGTGGCCGCAGAAATCGCGCACCACCGAGCAACGCTCGGCTTCGGCGTAGGTCTGGATGGCGGCGCCGATGGCGCCGGTGCGGGCGCCCGGCTTGATTGCCGCGATGCCGCGCATCAGGCACTCATACGTGACTTCGAGCAGCCGCTCCGCGGCACGCTTGATCGTGCCCACCGGATACATGCGTGAGGAGTCGCCATGCCAGCCGTCGAGTATATAGGTGACGTCGATATTGACGATATCGCCATCCTTCAACGGCTTGCTGTCGGGTATGCCGTGACAGACGACGTGGTTGATCGAGGTGCAGGATGATTTCGTGTAGCCGCGGTAGTTGAGTGTCGCCGGAAGCGCGCCATGGTCCATGCCGAACTCGAAGACGAAGCGATCGATCGCTTCGGTGGTGACGCCGGGCGCCACCATCGATACCAGTTCGTCGAGGCAGCGCGCGGTGAGATCGCAAGCCTTGCGCATGCCGATAAAGCCTTCCTCGTCGTAAAGACGGATCTGGCCGGTGTTTCTGAGCGGTGCCGTGGCGGCGTCGAGATAGGTGACCATTTTTGTCCGTCTTGCAGGGATGCGAGGGCTGGATGAGCCCCCGCCAGAGAAATCTCCCCAGATTTGGCACTGGAAGGCGCAAGGTTCAAGGACGAACTGCCGGCGACGACCGAAGACCGGCGATATTCAGGTCTTTGGGGCACTCTCCTTGCCTGTAGCTGCCCATGCTCCCGACCGGTTCATTTGGCTACCGCAGTGACGACACATTTCTAGGCGAGAAGTCGGCCCAAGCATGAAGCCGCCACGGCAACTTTTTATGCCGAACGATGTTGCTGCGGGGGTGTCGGTTCGGGAGAGGTCGAATGGACAGACTGCAATTTGCGGTGCCGGTGCGTATCGCGCCTGTGCCCAGCCAGCCGGTCGAGGAAATCTACAGTGTCGAGCAGGCGCTCGATTTCCTGCAAACGTGGCCGGTTCGCCGGAAGGGGCCAACCTACCAGGCTGCGTTCAATGCCTGTTTTGGCGCCACGGTGGACATCGTCGAGACCGAAGACGCATGGCGGGCCTTCATGGCCTTTTGCCGGGTGAGCGGCCTGCTTGCCAGGGACATGATGGTTCCTCCGCGCAAGCGCGGCGGCGAGGCGAGGGGGCTGCGGGCGTAGGGAGCCCTGGGCACAATCCGCAGTTTGTCTTCGCCCTTTGCTGACACCCCCATCAGAGTGGGTGGGGTCCGGCCAAGTTTGCCAGCGTCACGCTGGCGATAGACATATGCCGAGTTGAAATTGCTGGTACGCCCAAGGGGAATCGAACCCCTGTTACCGCCGTGAAAGGGCGGTGTCCTGACCGCTAGACGATGGGCGCGCTCAGATGTGAGCGCTTATAGTTGCGTCGCGGCAAACCGGCAACCCGTCTGCCGCCGGCTGCGACAACTTTTTTCCTTTGGCTCCAAACCGCGTCTTTCCGACAGCCAAGGTGGTTTTGCAGCATGCTGCAACGTCGCCGAGGGGACTTCGCTGTGGCCGAAGAACCTCTCCCTAGCCGCGCCTGCGGCAACGCCAGTTCCAGTCGCGCTCGGGGCCGACATCGACATGGACGGATTCGGTGTGGCAGTAGGTGCCGACGCCGCCGCGGCCCGGCATGGTGCGGATATAGCTCGCCAGTTCCCATTTCGAGACGCCGGGGACCTGGATGTCGGCGGCGGCGCAGTACATGTGCAGCGAATTCTTGGCGCCGTTGGCGCGGCGGTTGCGGGCCGGGTCGCGATAGCCGGAGGTGACCGTCATCTTGCGGCCGTAATGGCCTTCGATCGTCTTCAGCACGCGAACCAGCGACGGCTTCAAGCAGGCGACATCGACGCTTTCGTTCTGTTTCAGGAGGCCGTTGGGCGCGAGCCTGGCGAGGCCGGCGGCGGAGGCGACCTGGTAGGCACCACCCGAACCTTCGTCTTCGTTGAGATCGACGTCGCTCTCATCGTCGAGGCCGGATTTGCGCTTGATCTCGAACAACGCCGTCTGGCGCACTCCGGGCAGCGCATCGGCCGTGAAATGGCTGGTATCGCCGGTCGACACCAACTGCACCGGCTTTTCAGCCGGATTGGCCGAGGCCAAGGTAACGGTGGGTTTCGCCGCAGGCGTCGCCTTGGCCTGCACGGCCGTTGGCTGCCCGCCCGATCTGCTGTTGGCCGGCGATGCTGCCGAAGCGGGGGTGGCGCTGAACAGCGAGGCTAGGAAGTTTTTCTTCGGTGCGTAGGCCTGTGGCTGCGGCATCTCGCCGGCGGTTACATAGACCGGGTTGTTCATCGCCGGCGCGGCGGCCTTGGCGTCGGGCTTCGATGCATCAGCACTGTTTTGTGCCACGGCCTGTTCGGCCGTCTGGGCGTTTGGTTGCAGCGGCTGCGGCGTGTGTCCCGCGATCGTCTCGGCTGCCGTTGGAACGGCGATCGGGAAGCCGGCATCGGGCTTGGCCCCTGGCTTGGCTATTGGCACATAGGCGACCTGCTCGGGAAGGTTGGCGTCACCGTCGGCATTCATCGTCATTTGTGCGGTTGTCATCTGCGACGATAATGCGGCCGTGCTGGCCTGGGGCGCACCGGCGGCCGTGCTGATTTCGGTAGCCGAGGTATTGTAGCCTGGCATGCCGACCGACATGGTCGGGTCGCCGGCCGAGGTGCAGGACGCCAGGAGCACCGAGAAAAGCGCCGCCACAATGGCGCGGCTTTCTCCCTTCGCGAGGCGCGATCCTGCTGATCTCAAAACAAAATTCCCCCTCGATATCCGACCGGTTCGTCATTGGCGCGGCGCCGAAACGTCTCGTCGAAATGACCCTTGTTCCCCGAACCGGAAACGAGACCTGTGTCAAATCTGCAAGCCTCAAAGTAATTTGGCGGCTAGAGGATGAATCAAGGCTGCTCAGGGTTGACGGCACCATTTCGCCCGCTTTTGGCGGCGCGTCAACTCACCACACATTACAGATGGTTACACGCGCACCTTGACATAGGTGCCGGGGGCTTCGCCTAGAACTTGCATGTGCTCGCCCGGTTTGCGGGCCGGAACGCGGGTATTGTCCTTGGCTTCGATCCAGCGTTGCCAGTGCGGCCACCAGGAACCGGGGTGGGCTGTGGCCCCGGCGAGCCATTTGTCAAAGTCGCCGGCCGGCTTGCCGCCGGTCCAGTATTGATATTTCTGCGCCGCCGGCGGATTGACGACCCCGGCGATGTGGCCGGAGCCGGCCATGACGTAGTCGACCTCGCCGCCGAAATATTTCGAGCCGAGGAATACCGATAGCGCCGGCGCGATGTGGTCCTCCTTAGAGGCGAGGTTGTAGACCGGAATGGTAACGTCCTTCAGCGAAACCGTGCGGCCCGCCAGTTCCATCATGCCTTGCGAGAGCCTGTTCTCGAGATAGCAATTGCGCAAATAGAAGGAATGGTTGGCAGCGCCCATGCGGGTCGAATCGGCATTCCAGTAGAGCAGGTCGAAGGGCAGGGGATCCTTGCCTCGCATGTAGTTGTTGACGACATAGGGCCAGATCAGGTCGCCCGAGCGCAGCATGTTGAAGGCGGTCGCCATCTTGGTGCCGTCGAGATAGCCTTTCTCGTTCATCGCCTTCTCGACGGCCGCGACCTGCTCCTCGTCGACGAACACTTTTAGATCGCCGGCATAGGTGAAATCGACCTGGGTCGTGAAGAAGGTGGCGGATTTGATGCGGTGGTCGCCTTCCTGCGCCATCAGCGCCAGGGCCGCCGCCAGAAGCGTGCCGCCGACGCAATAGCCGATGGCGTTGACCTGCCTTTCGCCGGTTGCCTTCTCGATCGTGTCGAGGCCGTATTGCAGGCCCTCCCTGATATAGGCCTCCCAACTCTTGGCGCCGTGCCGCTCGTCCGGGTTGATCCAGGAGATTACGAACACGGTGTGGCCTTGCTCGACCGCCCAGCGAATGAAGGATTTTTGCGGGTTGAGATCGAGGATGTAGTATTTGTTGATCCATGGCGGGCAGATCAGCAGCGGCCGCTTGAGCACGGTGTCGGTAGTCGGCTCGTATTGCAGGATTTCGGCGACGTCGCTGCGGCCGACCACCTTACCCGGCGTGGCGGCGAGATTCTTGCCGATCTCGAAGGGCGAATAATCTGCCTGCCGCAGCTTCAGGTCACCCTTGCCCGCGGCGATGTCCTCGGCGAGCATCTTCATGCCGCGCACCAGGTTTTCACCGTTCGAGGCGACAGTCTCGCGAAACAATTCCGGATTGGTCAGGATGAAATTCGACGGCGAGATGGCATTGGACACCTGCTTGACATAAAAGCCGGCCTTGTGGCGGGTATGCTCGTCCAGGCCGTCGGCGTGCTCGACCAGTTCGGCCGCCCAGCGCGAGGTGACCAGATACGCCTGTTTGAGGAAATCGAAGAAGGCGTTGCGGCCCCATTCCGGGTCCTGGAAACGCTTGTCGCCGCGCTCGGGCTTGACCGCGTCCTCGGCGCCGGCGCCGACGCGCTGGACAGCATTGGCCCAGACGGTCATGTAGCCGGAAAACAGCCGCGTTTGCGCCTCCAGCGCGCGCTGCGGGTCGGAGAGCCAGTACTCGGTGAGCTTGGAGAACGTCTTCACCATGTCGACGACCGGCTCGGCGACGTGATCGCGTACCTCGCCCTTTTCCCGCGGCTCGGCCCATGCCGAGGCGGCTTTGCCGGCCTGCTCGATCATGCGGGCCATGTTCAGAGCGAAGCGTTCCGGGTCCTTCACCAGATATTGCTCGACGGTCGAAGGTTGGTCATCTTCCGCTTTGCCCGAATCGGGTGTTTTGGCCATGGTTCGCGGGGTTCCTCCCGAAGCGTTTTGTTGACATATTACCATGGGATATCGAACAGGGTCCAATGTGCTCTAACCCGGCCGCCAGGAAAACAATATGACGATTAATATTGGCAAGAACGTTTTTTCCGGCACTGGTCGTTTTTGCCGCATGGCGCTCGTCATGTTGACGATGGCCGGTTGCACGAGCAGCAACATGGAAGGTGCGGCGCCCGCCACCGGCCTTGTCGGCGCGAAGGACACCGGTTCCTATCCGAACCTGAACATCCGGCCGCAGGTGGCGGCCGAGCAATTCACCGACGAGGAAAAGAACGCCAAGCTCGCCCAACTGAAGGCCGAGAAGCAGAGCCAGGCCGCCAAGGGCGGCGGCGTCAAGGTTGCGGACCAGGCAGCGCTGGACCAGCTGGCAAAAAAACACGGCGCCGAGGCGCTGAAGCAGATCGAAGGCAAATGCGACCCCGCTCTCGACCCTAGTTGCAAATAAGCTTATACGCGCGACCGCAACCTCACTGTCTGGAACTGCCATGGAAGAATTTCACAAGGTCCGCCGGCTTCCGCCCTATGTCTTCGAACAGGTCAACCGGCTGAAGGCCAGCGCCCGTTCGCGCGGCGCCGACATCATCGATCTTGGCATGGGCAATCCGGACCTGCCGACGCCCAAGGCCATCGTCGACAAATTATGCGAGGTGGTGCGCGATCCGCGCACGCACCGATATTCGTCGTCGCGCGGCATTCCGGGTCTGCGCCGTGCACAGGCCAACTACTATGCCCGCCGCTTCGGCGTGAAGCTCGACCCGGACAGCCAGGTGGTGGCGACGCTCGGCTCGAAGGAGGGCTTCGCCAATATGGCGCAGGCGATCACCGCCCCCGGCGACGTGATCCTGTGCCCCAATCCGACCTATCCGATCCACGCCTTCGGCTTCATTATGTCGGGCGGCGTCATCCGCTCGCTGCAGGTCGAGCCGGACGACGGCTTTATCCCGGCCCTGGAGCGCGGCATCCGCCATTCGATCCCGAAGCCGCTGGCACTAATCCTCAATTATCCGTCCAACCCGACGGCACTGGTCGCTTCGCTCGATTTCTACAAGGAGGTGGTGGCCTTCGCCAGGAAGAACGACATCATCATCCTGTCGGACCTTGCCTATTCGGAAATCTATTTCGACGGCAATCCGCCGCCTTCGGTGCTGCAGGTGCCGGGCGCCATAGACGTCGCCGTCGAGTTCACCTCGATGTCGAAGACCTTTTCGATGCCGGGCTGGCGCATGGGTTTTGCGGTCGGCAATGAACGGCTGATCTCGGCGCTGACGCGGGTGAAATCCTATCTCGACTACGGCGCCTTCACGCCGATCCAGGTGGCGGCGGCGCATGCGCTTAACGGCGACGGCGCCGACATCGCCGAAGTGCGCGACGTCTACCGCAAACGCCGCGATGTCATGGTCGACTCCTTCAGCCGTGCCGGCTGGACCATTCCCGCACCGGCGGCATCGATGTTCGCCTGGGCGCCGATCCCGGAGCCGTTCAAGCACCTTGGCTCGCTTGAGTTCTCCAAGCTCCTGATCGAGCACGCCGACGTCGCGGTGGCGCCGGGCGTCGGCTTCGGCGAGCATGGCGACGATCACGTGCGCATCGCGCTGGTCGAAAACGAGCATCGGATCCGGCAAGCGGCGCGCAACATTAAGCGCTTCCTCGCATCCAGCGCCAAGCAGCCGAATAATGTCGTACCGCTCGCCGCGCATCGCTGATCTTATACACATCGACCGAATTGTTGAGGGGCGTCGCCGGACATGGCTGAAGCGTTGCGTGTTGGAATTGCCGGCCTCGGCACCGTCGGTGCGTCTGTGGCCCGTGTGCTGCGCGACAAGGCGGCCGAACTGACGCGGCAGTGCGGACGCGACATCGTGGTGTCGGCGGTTTCGGCCCGCGATCCCAAACGCGACCGCGGCGTCGATCTTGGTACGGCACAGTGGTTCGACGATGCCGTCAAGATGGCGCAGATCGCCGAGATAGATGTCTTCGTCGAGTTGATCGGCGGCGACGAAGGCCCGTCGCGCTCGTCCGTCAAAGCGGCGCTCGAGGCCGGCCGACATGTCGTTACCGCAAACAAGGCATTGCTTGCCAAGCACGGCGTCTCACTGGCCGAGATCGCAGAAAAGAGGGGTGTGCTGCTCAACTACGAAGCGGCGGTGGCAGGCGGCATTCCGGTCATCAAGACGATGCGCGAGGCGATGGCCGGCAATTCGGTGACCCGCGTTTTCGGCATTCTCAACGGTACCTGCAATTATATTTTGACGCGCATGGAAGCCGAGGGCCTGTCCTTTGATGCCTGCCTGAAGGATGCGCAACGGTTGGGCTATGCCGAAGCCGACCCGACCTTCGACATCGAGGGCCACGACACCGCACACAAGCTGTCGATCCTGACCAGCCTTGCCTTCGGCACGAAGATCGCCGCCAACGATATCTACATGGAAGGCATCTCCAACATCAGCCAGGCCGACATCCGCGCGGCCGGCGATCTCGGCTACCGGATCAAGCTGCTTGGCGTCGCCCAACGCACCGAAAGCGGCATCGAGCAGCGCGTGCATCCGACCATGGTGCCGACGGCCTCGGTCATCGCGCAGGTGCACGGCGTCACCAATGCGGTGGCCATCGAGACCGACATCCTCGGCGAATTGCTGCTCTCCGGCCCCGGTGCCGGCGGCAACGCCACCGCATCGGCGGTGATCGGCGACATTGCCGACATCGCTAAGAGCCGGCCTGGGTTCCAGCATGGTCCGGTCTTCGGCCGGCCGGCGAAGGAGCTCAAGCCCTACAAGAAGGCGCAGATGCGCAGCCATGCCGGGGGTTATTTCATCCGGCTGACCGTGCACGACCGCCTCGGCGTCTTCGCGGCAATAGCCAAGCGCATGGCTGACAACGACATTTCGCTGGAATCGATCGTCCAGCATGCCGCCGGTCCGGAAACCGAGGCACAGAAGACCGTCATCCTGGTGACCCACGAGACGACCGAGGCGGCGGTGCGTAAGGCCGTCGACGGCATCACCAGGGACAGCCTTCTGACCGACAAGCCGCAAGTCATCCGCATCGAGCGGGCCGGATAGCAGTCTCACATTTTGCGTTTAATCGATTGATATTGCTGCGCTTTCAAAAAGGTCCAGCGCAGGTCTTGCTGTTGTCACGGGGCTTTGACACAAGGAGCGCGTCTCTGGCGGGAGGCTAATGCATGTCGCCCAAACGTGTGCGGCGGTTTTTGGGACGACGACATGCATAAAAACAAAGTGCCAACGAGGATTGTCCATCGATGAATGTGGCCCAGAACATTGTCGCCGGCCTCGACCGGATACTGACCATGGAATTGGTGCGCGTCACCGAACGCGCCGCGGTCGCGGCCGCCAGATTGCGCGGACGCGGCGACGAGAAAGCCGCCGACCAGGTTGCGGTCGATGCCATGCGGCAGGAACTCAACCGTCTTGCCATCAACGGCACGGTAGTGATCGGCGAGGGCGAGCGCGACGAGGCGCCGATGCTTTATATCGGCGAGGAAGTCGGTACCGGCAAAGGCCCGGCTGTCGACATCGCGCTCGATCCGCTCGAAGGCACGACGATCTGCGCCAAGAACCTGCCCAACGCATTGGCCGTTATCGCCATTGCCGAAAAAGGCAGCCTTTTGTTCGCGCCGGATGTCTATATGGACAAGATCGCGATCGGCCCGGGCTATGCCGACGGCATCATCGACATCGATGCCTCGCCGGCCGAAAACATCGCCAGCCTCGCCAGGGCCAAGGGCGTGCCGGTGGCGGAGATCACCGCCTGTATTCTCGACCGGCCACGCCATGGCGCGTTGATCGAAGCCGTGCGGGCGACCGGCGCCGCGATCCGTCTGATCGGCGACGGTGATGTCGCCGGGGTCATCCACACCACCGATCCGGACGAGACCGGTATCGACATTTATCTCGGCACCGGAGGCGCGCCGGAAGGCGTGCTTGCAGCTGCCGCCTTGCGCTGCACCGGTGGCCAGATGCAGGGCAGGTTGATCCTCGATACGCCGGAAAAGCTGGCGCGCGCCGCCAAGATGGGCATCTCCGACCCCAAACGGATCTACCACACGCAAGACATGGCACGCGGCGACGTGCTGTTTGCCGCGACCGGCGTCACCGACGGCAATATGCTGGCCGGCGTCAAGTTCGGCCACAATTTCATCACCACGCACACGATCGTGCTGCGCTCGTCATCGCGGACCGTGCGCGAGATCAAGGCCAGGCACCAGGATCTGGAAAAGTTTTGATTTCGACTCAGTTAGCCGTTGCATATTGTGCGCAATGACAAATTGCAGACGGCGCATCACGTGACGGGGGAAAGACGCTTTTTCCTCGATGTCAGGCAATCGGCCACCGGCGTTTCCTGGGAACACCGGCTGACCGAGCGCCAGGACATGGCCGCGCTCGCCATCGCGCAAGGTTATGGCGTGCCCGACATCGTGGCGCGCGTGCTGGCCGGGCGCGGCGTCACCGCCGAGCAGACCGAGCGGTTTCTCGATCCGACCATCCGCAACCTGCTGCCCGACCCGGCATCGCTGACCGACATGGACAAGGCCGCCTCTCGTATCGCCCAGGCGGTGACGGCCAGGGAAAAGGTAGCGATCTTTGGCGATTACGATGTCGACGGCGCCGCCTCGTCGGCGCTGCTCAAGCGCTTTCTCGCGCATTTCTCGGTGCCGTCGGAGATCTACATACCGGACCGCATCTTCGAGGGTTACGGCCCCAATCCGGAAGCGATGCGCGAACTCGTCTCGCGCGGCGCGACGCTGATCGTCACCGTCGATTGCGGCACCAATAGTGCTGCTTCCATCGATGCGGCGAAGGCCGCCGGCGCCGACGTCGTGGTGCTCGATCACCATCAGGTCGGCGGGCCGTTGCCGGCGGCGGCTGCGGTCGTTAACCCAAATCGCGAGGACGACCTTTCCGGCCAAGGTCATCTTTGTGCCGCCGGCGTCGTCTTCCTTTGCCTGGTGCAGACCGCGAAGATCCTGCGCGGCCGCTTGCCGGATGCCGCACCGCCGGACCTGCTTGCCCTGCTCGACCTGGTGGCGCTGGGCACAGTCTGCGACGTGGTGCCGCTCACCGGCGTCAACCGCGCCTTCGTGATCAAGGGGCTGCAGGTGGCGCGGCAGCAGAGAAACGAAGGGCTGGCGGCGTTGGCGCGGGTCTCGCGTATAGGCGAGCCGATCAGCACGTTCCATCTGGCCTTTCTGATCGGTCCGCGCATCAACGCCGGCGGGCGCATCGGCGACGCAGCACTTGGCAGCCGCCTGCTTGCAACCGACGACCCGGTCGAAGCCCGCACCATCGCCGAGACGCTGGATCGGCTCAACCAGGAGCGGCAGTCGATGGAGCAGGAGATGCTGGCCGCGGCGCGCTCAGAGACCGACGCCGAGCTTGCCGGCGGCAATGGTCCGGCGATCGTGGTCACAGCCAGCAGCAACTGGCACCCGGGCATTGTCGGCCTGCTTGCCTCGCGGCTCAAGGACCATGCGCGCCGGCCCGCATTTGCCATTGCCTTCAACGCCAACGGTGTCGGTACGGGTTCAGGCCGTTCAGTGTCTGGCTTCGACCTCGGCCGGCTGGTGCGCGAGGCTGCCGATGCCGGACTTATCGTCAAGGGCGGCGGCCACGGAATGGCGGCCGGCATCACTGTCGAGCGGGCGAAGCTCGGCGAACTCAGGGCTTTCTTCGAAGAGCGCGCGGCGGTGGACGTGTTCCGCCTGCAAGGGCAGGAGAGCCTGGCGATCGACGGTGCGCTTGCCGCCGAGGGCGCGACGCTCGCGCTGCTCGATGCACTTGAGAGGGCAGGGCCGTTCGGCGCAGGGCATGTCGCGCCGGTGTTCGCGCTGCCGCGCCACCGGCTTGTCGATGCGCGGGCGGTCGGCACCAACCACATCCGCGCCGACCTGCAGTCGGAAAGCGGCGGCCGCATCCAGGCGATCGCCTTTCGCGCCGTCGATACCGCGCTCGGCGAATTCCTGTTCAAGAACAGGGGTAAGCCGGTGCATGTAGCCGGCTCGCTGTCGGGCAACCACTGGAACGGCAACCGCACGGTGCAATTTCGTATCGTCGACGCGGCGCTTGCCTGAGAAGCTCGCCGTCCGCTCTGCCTAAGCGAGGACGGTCTGCAGCCGGGTCAGGTCGCCGATCTGCGCCATCGTTGCCTGGTAGCCGATACGGATTGCTTCGTCGGCGCGGTGGAATTCGGTCAGGCCGATATGGCTGAGCTTCGGCTGCAGCGATATGTCCGGCGGGTCGCCGGCCAGCCTGGCGCGCGAAATGCGATCCTGAATGATGTTGAAGGCCTCGACCATGACGCCGGTAATGCCGAGCCGCGTCTCGCGCGACTGGCGTTCGGGATCGGCGTGGCCGGCCCGCGGCGCGTCTTTCTCGATGACCAACTCGCCGGCATTGTGCTTGATCACCGCGGCGCGGCCGAACAGATCGTAGTGAAGGTTCACCGCGACCACGAGCGGCTGCTCGTAGGCACGGCAAACCGAGACCGGCACCGGATTGACCAGGGCGCCGTCAACCAGCACACGCCCATTGCAGGCGACCGGCTCGAACACGCCGGGCAGCGCGTAGGAGGCGCGCATTGCGGTGCTCAACGAGCCGCTCGACAGCCAGATCTCATGGCCGGTGCGGATTTCCGAAGCGACGCAGACGAATGGTTTTGGCAGGTCCTCGAAGCGGATGCCGGCTATGTGCTCGCGTAGCCGCGCATCGAGCTTCATGCCACCGAACAGGCCGCTGCCGCGTAGATTGAGGTCGAGAAGGCCAAAAATGCGCCGCCTGGTCAGGCTGCGCGCGAATTCTTCCAGCTCGTCGAGCTTGCCGGCAACATAGCAGCCGCCGACCAGCGCGCCGATCGAGGTGCCGGCGATCATCGACACTTCGATGCCGGCTTCGTCAAGCGCGCGCAGCACGCCGATATGCGCCCAGCCGCGCGCACAGCCGCCACCCAATGCCAGCGAAATCCCTGTTTTGCCCGGAGATATGGTTTCGGATGCGCCCGCGGCCGAGGAGAGGCCATTCGCCTCCCGAACGTCAGGTCTGTTGCGCAATGACGCCCAGTCGAGCATCACAATCTCCCTTGTCCCACGGTCATCCTACAGGCGGGCCGTATCGAAATCATGAATACACGTGGCTGAAGTGCTGCGAATGGTTCATATTGATGGTGTATTGGGCTTTCGATAGGTTTTTTCCGCATCGAACAGCGGCTTGCTGCCGTCGCTGGCAAGCGTCCCTTTGCCATCGCTCAGCCCCACCGTCCGATAAAAGCATGAACGTCGGCCGGTGTGACAAGTTGCTTCATGACCCAGCACTTTGACGCGCAACCATATCGCGTCCTGGTCACAATCCGTGAGCATCTCGACGACCTGCTGGACATTGCCCGAGGTTTCGCCCTTCTTCCACAGCGCGTTGCGCGAACGCGACCAGTAGTGCGCGATGCCGGTCTCGAGCGTTAGCGCCAGCGCCTCGGCATTCATATGCGCGACCATCAGCAGCATGCCGTCTTCGGCATCGGTGACGACGGCGGTGACGAGGCCGCCGGCATCGAAGCGCGGCGAAAGGACCGTGCCTTCCTCAAGCGCCTTCTTGTCTGAGGGAGCTTTCGGGAATTCCAATGCCGACATTCGCCGGTCCTTATTTAACGAAGGTGGGGCGGGTCTGATCAGTTCCGCCGCCGCGCACCATGGTGACGAAGCGGACCTGCTCTTCGGGTGTATCCTTGAAGGCGCCGGTGAAGGTCGAGGTCAGCGTGGTGGAGCCCTGCTTGCGGATGCCCCGCATGGCCATGCACATATGCTCGGCTTCAAGCATGACCGCCACGCCGCGCGGATTGAGGACGTCCTGGATGACGCCGGCAATCTGCGCCGTCATCGCTTCCTGGGTCTGCAGGCGATGGGCGAAGATGTCGACGACGCGGGCGATCTTGGACAGGCCGACAACCTTGCCGTCAGGCAGATAGCCGACATGCGCCTTGCCGATGATCGGCACCATGTGATGCTCGCAATGCGAGTGGAAGGATATGTCCTTGACGAGGACGAGGTCGTCATAGCCGGCGACTTCCTCGAAGGTGCGGCCAAGTTCCTCGGCTGGGCACATATCATAACCGTTGAACATTTCGCGGAATGCCTTGGTGACGCGCTTCGGCGTGTCGATCAGGCCCTCGCGGTCAGGGTTGTCGCCGGTCCAGCGCAGCAAGATGCGCACAGCGGCTTCGACTTCGGCCTCGCTCGGCCGGTCGGTGACCGGCTTTTCCATATAGGCGGACCGCGGCATGAGTTTCTTGATAACGGCGTCCATAAAGGCGTCTCCCGTAGTTCCTCTCTCAGGAGGAACGAGTTGAACGGACCACGACCTTTCGGGTGTCAGAAACTCGCCCGGTTTCCAGCCCGTAAGTGGCGTGAACAGAATTGGGCACGACGAGGTTTGTGGTCGCCTTGTCGATACCCGACTACCGCCATTATATATGTTCGTGCCGAGCGAAAGGAAGACGCCAGAGCGGCAATGACTGTTCGCTGGGCGGCGACGGATTGGAAAAATATGATCGACGATGTCTACAATGCGAAAATTCTGGGTTTTGCCGGAAACATCGCACGGATCGGCCGGCTCGACCGGCCCGACGCAACCGCACGAGCACATTCCAAGCTGTGCGGCTCGACGGTGACCGTCGATCTGAAGATGGATGATGGGGTCGTCAGCGATTTCGCGCATGACGTGAAGGCCTGTGCGCTTGGCCAGGCGTCCTCTTCGATCATGGCGCAGCATGTCGTCGGCGCCAGCGCCGAAGAATTGCGCAGCGTGCGCGAGACGATGCTGAAGATGCTGAAGGAAAATGGTCCGCCGCCCGAAGGCCGCTTCGCCGACCTGAAATATCTGGAACCGGTGCGCGACTATAAGGCGCGCCACGCCTCGACCATGCTGACCTTCGACGCAGTGGTCGACGCCATCGGTCAGATTGAGAAGAAGCGGGCCGAGGAGGCGGCCTAGATCTCGGCAAGGAAACGCCGGCTTTCGGCGAATTCCGCCCGGACCCAGTCGGCAAAAGCCCTGGCCGGCTCTGAAAGGTCATTCAGCCTTCTGGCCACCAGCCAATAGGCGCCGGACGCGACGTCGATGTCGAAAGGCTTGATCAGCGCGCCGGACGCAAGTTCTTCGCCGATCTGCAGAAGATCGCCCAGCGCGACACCATGTCCAAGCAAAGCTGCCTGCTTCGAAAGCGAAGCATCCGCCAGCATCGGGCCGCGCGCAGGCACGGCCTCAGCCGTCACGCCAGCCGCTTCGAACCAGCGCGCCCAAGCCTGACGGTTTTCTTCGTGCAGCAATGCGTAGCGACCAAGGTCGATCGGTTTTTCCAGAGCTGGCCCGGATGCAAGAAGCGCCGGCGACAGGACTGGTGAATCGACGACCGCGGCAAGCTGTTCGGCTTCGCTGCGTGGCCATGAGGTGGCGTGCGCACTGAAGCGCAGGGCAAGTTCGGGCTGATCGCTGCGAAACTCTATCAACCTCGGGTCGACCTCAAGGGAAACGTCGATATCGGGTCGCAACTCGCGAAAGCGGTTGAGCCGCGGGACCAGCCATACGGATGCAAGCGATGGCTCGACGCTGACACGGACCACGGACTGCGTCTGGGCCGCCGTCAACTCCGAAAGCAGCCTGTCGATGCCCTCGAAACTTCTGACCAACTGGTCGAGCAGCCGCCGGCCGGTGTCGGTCAACTCGACGCGGCGATGATGGCGGAAGAACAGAGGTTGGCGCAGGAAGGCTTCGAGCTCGCGGATCTGGCGGCTGATCGCTGCCTGCGAGACGTAAAGCTCCGCGGCCGCACGGCTGAAGCTCAGGTGACGACCGGCTGCTTCGAAGCTTCTGAGAGCCGTCAGGGGGAGGTGTCCGCGCTTCATTCGCATAACTCAGAGTTATCTGACGTGGACGTTATACTCGTTTGAAGGGCAAGGCCAGCGGCGCTCTAATCGGCGCTCAAGGAGTGCTGCCATGATCCAGTTTCTCAACGTTCTGGGCGATGTCGTACGGATCGCGACGTTTCAATGGCATGACGAGAAACCCATAGGGATTGGTGCGAGGAGAGGCCGCCGACCAGCGTCGCCGTATGCCGGAAGCCGACGCCCGACCGCTACCCGACTCGCCGTGCCAGGCCATGACGGGATTGCCGAAACGCCATTGCGTTTCTGGCCCGATGCGCACATTATCGTGTTGAAAAACGTGATGTGGAGACTGCGGTGGTTGGCCAATATCGGCATGCGCGCGGTGCCAGGCCGATTCGACAAGGACGCAACTGGCCCGGCCCGTGGCGCAAGACGCCGGGCCGCCTCTTCGGTACCGCGCTTGTCCGACTCTACCAGCTGACGCTGTCTGGCTTTGTCGGCAATTCCTGCCGGCATTTGCCGACCTGTTCCGAATACGCGCACGAAGCGATCGCCCGCCACGGGCTGTGGGCCGGTGGCTGGATGGGGTTTTTCCGGGTGCTGCGCTGCGGACCGTTCGGAACGCACGGCATCGACCGCGTACCGGAGATCCTGGCTGATCGTTACCGTTGGTTCACGCCATGGCGGTACTGGCGGATCGGGAAAAAACGTGGCGACCTGGACAGTTGACCGCAACTGTTCGGTGCACAACCGGACCGCTTTTACGATCTGGTAGGGTTAACCGCAGCTTGCGCGGACATAGCGCATTTAAGACAAAATCGAGACAAGACGTCTGGCTAAGCCGCTCCTGACACCCTTCAGGAGAGATTGCCAAATGCGCCGGATAGATCGTCTTCCCTTCGTTTTCGCCGTGGTTCTCTATGTCCTGGCGTGGCTGTTGGGTTTTCCGATCCGTGCGCAATCGGCGCCGCTCGGGGACGTCGAATGCACGCTGATCGTCGACGCCGCAGGCGGCGAGACGCTGTATCGCGAAGGGACCTGCGATCAGCGCGTCAGCCCCGCCTCCACGTTCAAGGTTCCGCTGGCGCTGATCGGCTACGATGCTGGAATCCTGAGCGACGAGCACACGCCAAGCTGGGAGTACAAGGCAGAGTTCAATGCGCCGAAACGGGACCGCAAGACCGTCGACCCGACGATCTGGGAAAGGGATTCGGTCATATGGTTCTCACGCGAGATTACGCGCCGGCTCGGCAGCAAACAATTTGCCGGCTATGTGTCGAAATTCGAGTATGGCAACACGGACGTTTCCGGAACTCCCGGCAAGAATGATGGACTCACCCATTCCTGGGTGAATTCTTCGCTCGAGATATCGCCCGTCGAGCAGGTCGATTTCCTGCGCAGGCTGCTGGCGCGAAAACTGCCGGTTTCGAACAAGGCCCACGCCATGACCGGTGCGATCATACCGACGTTTCGAGCGGGCGATTGGACGGTGCAGGGCAAGACTGGAACGACCAGGCTCGGCGACAGCGCCGACAAGCGCTCGCTTGGCTGGTTTGTCGGCTGGGCGCAGACCGATGCTCGCAAGATCGTCTTTGCCCGCCTGGTAATCGATACGGAACGTTCCGACACGCCCAAGGGACCCAAGACGCGGGCGATGTTCCTGAACGAGCTGCCGAATCTCGTCAGGTGACCTATATCCGGCTTTACGGCGCCGAAAACTGTCCATAAAAGACCGCTCGCCGCCGGACGCATCCGGCTCTTACTGATGCATGTCGTAGCCCCAAAACCGCTAGGCAGTTTTGGGCGACATGCATTTCACCACCCGCGCTCGTTTGCGGGACTGGATAGGAGAATCTTATGCTGAATTCCGTTTCCCTGACATTTCCCGATGGCTCCGTCCGCGACTACGACGCGGCGATGACCGGCGCCGACCTGGCGGAATCGATCTCGAAGTCGCTGGCCAAGAAGGCCGTTGCCTATTCGATCGACGGCACGCTGCGCGATCTTTCCGACCCGATCGGCAAGCCGGGCAAGGTCGAGATCATCACTCGCGAGGACCCGCGCGCGCTGGAGCTCATCCGTCACGATGCAGCCCATGTGCTGGCCGAGGCCGTGCAGGAACTTTGGCCGGGTACGCAGGTGACTATCGGGCCGGTGATCGAAAACGGATTCTACTACGATTTTGCTCGCAACGAGCCGTTCACGCCCGACGATTTCCCGGTGATCGAGAAGAAAATGCGCGAGATCATTGCGCGCAACAAGCCGTTCACCAAAGAGGTATGGTCGCGTGAAAAGGCGAAAAGGATCTTTGCCGACAAGGGCGAGCGCTACAAACTGGAGCTGATCGACGCCATTCCCGAGGATCAGGATCTCAAGATCTATGCGCAGGGCGACTGGTTAGACCTTTGCCGCGGCCCGCATATGGCCTCGACCGGCCAGATCGGCAGCGCCTTCAAGCTGATGAAGGTCGCCGGCGCCTATTGGCGCGGCGATTCGAACAACCCGATGCTGACGCGCATCTACGGCACGGCCTGGGCCGACCAGGCGCAGCTCGAAGCCTACCAGACGATGCTGGAGGAGGCCGAGAAGCGCGACCACAGGAAGCTCGGCCGTGAGATGGACCTGTTCCATTTCCAGGAGGAGGGGCCGGGCGTCGTGTTCTGGCACGCCAAAGGCTGGAGGATGTTCCAGAACCTGGCCAATTACATGCGTCGCCGCCTCGACGAGCAGGGCTATCAGGAAGTCAACGCGCCGCAGGTGCTCGACAAGAGCCTGTGGGAGACGTCCGGGCACTGGGGCTGGTACCGGGACAACATGTTCAAGGTGACGGTTGCTGGCGACGACACCGACGACGACCGGGTGTTTGCGCTGAAGCCGATGAACTGCCCCGGCCACGTCCAAATCTTCAAGCACGGGCTGAAGTCCTACCGCGATCTGCCGGTAAAACTTGCGGAATTCGGCAATGTGCATCGCTATGAGCCGTCCGGCGCGCTGCACGGGTTGATGCGCGTGCGCGGCTTTACCCAGGACGATGCCCACATCTTCTGCACCGAGGAACAGCTCGCCGACGAGTGCATCAAGATCAACGATCTGATCCTCTCGACCTATGCGGATTTCGGCTTCGACGAAATCACCGTCAAGCTGGCGACCCGCCCCGAAAAACGGGTCGGCACCGACGCGATGTGGGATCATGCTGAGGGCGTGCTGCAGGACGTGCTCGACAAGATCGCGGCGCGGTCGGGCAACCGGATCAAGACGGGCGTCAATCCGGGTGAGGGCACGTTCTACGGGCCGAAGTTCGAATATGTGCTGAAGGACGCCATCGGCCGCGAATGGCAGTGCGGCACCACACAGGTCGACTTCAACCTGCCGGAGCGTTTTGGCGCCTTCTACATCGGCTCCGATTCGGAAAAGAAGCAGCCGGTGATGGTGCATCGTGCCATCTGCGGTTCCATGGAGCGGTTTCTAGGCATCCTGATCGAGAATTATTCGGGCCATTTCCCGCTCTGGTTCGCACCGCTGCAGGTGGTGGTGGCGACGATCACTTCCGATGCCGACGATTACGCCCAAAAGGTCGTTGCGCAGCTGAAGGCGGCCGGGCTGATTGCCGAAGCCGACCTGCGCAACGAGAAGATCAACTACAAGGTCCGGGAGCATTCGCTGGCCAAGGTCCCGGTCATCCTCGTCTGTGGCAAGCGCGAGGCCGAGGAAGAAACGGTCAATATCCGCCGTCTCGGTTCGCGCGACCAGGAATCGCTTGGTCTCGCAGCTGCCGTGAAGCTGCTTGCCGACGAGGCGGTGACACCCGACCGCAAGCGCCGCGCGGCCTGAACCAGCCGACCTGCAATGAATGCCGGTGGAGCGATCCACCGCCATTTTCATATGCCTGTCACGCCGCGCGCCTATCCGGCTATCCGGTTGGCGCGACGCATGCGCAAGGCAGCTTAGAGAGGCAGGGCTTAGTCGGCGCCTTCCTCGGAATCGATGGCCGAAGCCTCTGTGGCCAGAACCTCGATGTCCTGGTTGTGCCCAGCCACCACCGTAAAATCCTTCTGGTAGATGCGGTCGCGGTTCTTGGCGATGATGGTGTAGTCGCCCTCGGCCAGCACCATCGAGGCAAAGGCACCGACGGTTTCCTTGATCGGATCGCCGGATTCGTTCAGCAGCGACCAGGAGGTGTCGGCGATCGCCTCGCCGCCCGGTTCGCGCACCAGCTTCATGGTCATCTCGGCCGCACGGTGCTCGACGGTCGCTTCAGTCAGCTTGCCGGCCTCGACGCGGATGTCGGAGCGGATGACCGCGTTCACAGCGCCATAGGTCGAAACAACGTGGTAGGTGCCGGCATTGAGCCGCACGACGCTGTTCGGCTCGACATCGGGTATGATCAGGGCGCGATCGCCGTCGGCCGCGGCGTGGCTCTCATAGATCGAGAAGCGCAGCTTCTTCGGCGGTATGCGCACCCCACCGGACAGCACGGCATCGAGCTTGAGGCCGCCGGCATCGAGCACGAGGCTCTCGCGCTTGGCTTCCTTGCCGACGGTGATGCGCTTGGTGGCGCCGGCCCGCCCGTAGGAGGCGTGGACCAGATAGGAACCCGGCTCGAGCTGGAATACGGCGGTACCGCCATGAGCGGAGGCGACCATCGGCAACTTGCCGTCGCTGGCCGATTCGGGCTTGAAGACGCGCCAGACGATGCCGCGCGTGATGTCGGCGCCCTTGTCTGTCAATTGCGCCGACAGCGTGATTGCCCCGCTGCTCCCCAACACCAGCGATGTCTCGCTTTTCGGAGGCGCATAGCCCGAAATTCCGGGAAGTTCCAGTTCGCCGAGGCCGTCCACATCCTGGGCGACGGCGAGCGAAACCGGCACCATCAACAGTGCGGCAGCGAGCCATATCAGGAAAAGACGCAATGTCCCCTCAAACATGCCTTGCGTTGAAGCCCAAGGCGGTGGCAATTTCAAGGCTTAAGAGTCCGGTCGGCTTCTGCTACAGGGCTCTTTGTCCGGCGCGCTGCGCCAATGCCCAAGCCGCCCGATGTCCCGATGGTGCGCTTCAGCTCAAATTCCAGGAGACTTGCGCCCATGGCGTCGCCGATCATCGATTTTCTGCTGACCCGAAATTCCGCGCCGATCCCAGATTTGAAAGAGCCGGCACCGGGCGATACGGAGATCGCGACGATGATCGCCGCCGCCTCGCGGGTGCCGGACCACGGCCGGCTGGAGCCCTGGCGTTTCATCCTCTATCGCGGCGAGTCTCGCATCGAGATCGGCAAGAAGCTGGCGGCACTTGCCGAGCAGCGTGAAGGACCGCTGCCGGAAGGCCGCCGCAACCAGGAATTGGCGCGCTTTTCGCGGGCGCCGCTGGTTATCGGCGTGATCTCGATCCCCAGGGAAAATCCAAAGATCCCGCAATGGGAGATGTTCCTGTCCGGCGGCATGGCGGCGATGAACCTGATGCTTGCCGCCAATGCGCTGGGCTACGGCACCAACATGATCAGTAACTGGTATTCCGACGTGCCCGAGGGCAGGGCGATCCTTGGCCTGGCGCCGCATGAACGGGTCGTCGGTTTTGTCCATATCGGCTCCTACCAGGGGCCGGCACCGGAGCGGCCACGGCCCGATCCCGCAAAGCTCTCTGCCGATTATTCAGGGCCGTGGCTGGGATAATTTCGGCGCGGAACAGACCTAAGCGCCAAGCCCAGCTACCCTGGCCCGCGCCAGGAGCCGCTCGGCCAGTTTTAGATGCGGCCGGTCGTACATCTTGCCGTCGATTCCGACGACGCCGGGGTTTCCCGCCGCCTTAAATGCCTCGACGATCGCCAGGGCGCTTTTCACCGCTTGCGCCGAAGGCGTGAAGGCGGCGTTGATGACCGGCACCTGCGCCGGATGGATCGCCATCTTGCCGGTGAAACCGTCGCGCTCGGCCTCGGCGCATTCGGCCTCGAAGCCCGCCATGTCGCGAAAGTCCGGAAAGACGGTGTCGATTGCCGCGACTTCCGCGGCACTTGCGGCAAGCATGGTCATGGTGCGGGCGAGGCGGAACACATCCGTGTAGCGGCCATTCGCGTCGCGTGTCGCGCGCGCGCCGATCGCCGCCGACAAATCTTCGGCCCCCCAGGTGACGCCGACAAGCCGCGCGCTTGCACGGGCGTAGGTCGCTGCGGCCAAGACGCCTGCGGCCGTTTCTGTGATGATCGGCAGGATCTTTATAGCTCCATCCGGCCGGCCGCTTTCAGCTTCGTGCACCCTGAGCTTGGCCGAGAGATGCTGGACATCCAGTCCGCTGTTCGACTTAGGCAGCATGATGCCGTCTGGTTTTGCCGGCACGAGCGCTGCCAGATCGTCGTCGGTCAGTCCGGTCGAAAGATCGTTGACGCGCACATAGATCGCGGAGCTGGTTTGGTGCCTGTGCCCGGCGATGAAACGCGCCGCTGTGTCGCGAGCCAGCCCCTTGTTCTGCGGGGCAATCGAATCCTCGAGGTCGACGATGACCACGTCGGCGCCCACGCCAAAGCCCTTCTCCAGCTTCTTTTCTGAATCGCCGGGAACGAAGAGCAGTGAACGCATCTTCACACCGCCTTTTTCATCATCATCGCCTGCCTCGTGCATTTGGCAACCAGCACGTCGTTCTGGTTATAGGCGCGATGCTCGAACTCGACGATACCGCGGTCCGGTTTGGACCTGGAATCGCGCACCGAAACCACCGTGGTCTCGACGCGAATGGTGTCGCCGTGGAAGACGGGGTGCGGAAACACCGTCTCCTTCATGCCGAGATTGGCGATGGTGGTGCCGACGGTGATGTCGTTGACCGAGATGCCGATCATCAGGCCCAGCGTGAACAGCGAATTGACCAGCGGCTTGCCCCATTCGCTCTTGGCGGCGAAATCGAAATCGATGTGCAGCGGCTGCGGGTTCAGCGTCATCACCGAAAACAGCATATTGTCGCTTTCGATCACGGTCTTGCGCAGCGCGTGCTTGAACACATGGCCGACAGCGAACTCCTCAAGATAAAGCCCGGCCATGGTCGATCTCCTCTGCTGCTTAAGGGGTGATAGGCGTTGCATACCGGGCTCGCAAGCCAGTTAACGAACATGGTGAACCGTTCGTAAACCATTTGTGCCTACGGTCGCGACAGGGGCCAGAAGCGTTCTGGCAAAGGGCGTAAGCAGGCGACATGGTCGTTTCGCATTTCCTGAAATGGATCCACACGGCGAAGGTGTCGGAGCGCGTTGCAGCGGCAAGCGCACTTGCTCGCGCATATGTCGATTCGGACCTGCCTTTCGAGGACCGCTGCGCTGCGGAGGCGGCACTGACATTGCTGCTCGATGACGCATCGTCGAAGGTGCGACTGGCGATCGCCGACGCGCTTTCCATGAGCCATCATGCGCCGCCGCAGATCGTCAGCGCGCTGGCCTCGGACCAGCCGGAAGTCGCAGCCCTGGTGCTGGCGCGGTCGCCACTGCTTACTGATGCCGACCTGATTGATCGGGTTGCCGGCGGCCAGAAAGCGACGCAGAAGGTGATCGCCGACCGGCCGCGGGTGTCGATGTCGGTTGCGGCGGCGATCGCCGAGATCGGCGAGCCGGAGGCCTGCACCACGCTGCTCGCCAACAGCGGCGCCGACATCGCATCGATCAGCTTTCGGCGCATGGCCGAGCGGCACGGCCATCTGCCTCTGGTACGCGAGGCGCTGATTGCCGATGCGCGCCTGCCCGCCGATTGTCGGCATTTGCTGCTGGTCAAAGTGGGCGAGACGCTCAAGGGCTCGCCGCTGGTGCTGGCGCTGATGGGCGCCGCAAGAGCCGAGCGGGTCACTCGCGATGCCTGCGTCAAAGCTTCCGTGACATTGATCGAAGGCACGCGTGCCGAGGAACATACAGCGCTTGTCGAACATCTGCGTCTGCGCGGTGACCTGACCGCAAGCTTCGTCATCCGCACCATCGCGCACGGCAAGGTCGACTTCTTTGGTTCGGCCCTGGTCGCGCTCAGCCAGCAATCCGAACAACGGGTGAGAGCACTGCTGGCCGGCGGCCATGACGTGGCGCTGCAGGCACTGTTCCGCAGCGCCGGGCTTGCCGCCGCCACCCACGCAATCATCCTGCGCGCGCTGAAGGTCTGGCGCGAGGTCGCCAATGGCAAACGCCTCGCCGGCGTGCAGGAAGTCAGCTGGCTGATGCTGAAGGAATTGGGCGGGCAGTCCGCCGAGGGCGATCTTGCCGGGCTGGTCAAGTCGATCCATCTCGACGCGTTGCGCGAGAACGCGCGCGAGCACGCGCTGGCGATCGCGGCTGCCTAAAGCAATTCCAGGAAAACTGTGAAACGGTTTTCCGTCCGGAATTGCTTTAAAACAAAGGAAAGAGCGGTTCGGCGTTTCCGTGAACGCTGAACCGTTCCAGGCCTCGTCCTTCGCGAAAATATCCGGATCGCAACAACCGCCGTCTGTGGCTCACCTGGCAGAAGACGCTCAGATATCCAGCACTTCCGTCTCGGCGAATTCCGCGCGTTCCTGGATGAAGCGGAAACGGGCCTCGGGCTTGGTGCCCATCAGTGCGTCGACAGCATCCTTGGTGGCCGCCTCGGCCTCGATCACATCGACCCTGAGCAGCGTGCGCTTTCTCGGGTCCATGGTGGTTTCCTTGAGCTGGGCGGCCATCATTTCGCCCAGCCCCTTGAAGCGGCCGATCTCGACCTTGCCGCGCCCGGTGAATTCGGTGCGCAGGAGTTCGTCCTTGTGCGCGTCGTTGCGGGCGTAGCCGACCTTGCCGCCTTGGCGGATCGAATAAAGCGGCGGGACCGCCAGGTAGAGATGGCCGCCGCGGACCAGGTTTGGCATCTCCTGGTAGAAAAAGGTGATCAGCAGCGAGGCGATATGGGCGCCGTCGACATCGGCATCGGTCATGATGATGACCCGGTCGTAACGCAGGTCCTCGTCGCGGTATTTCGAGCGCGTGCCGCAGCCCAAGGCCTGGATCAGGTCGGATATCTGCTGGTTGCCGGCAAGCTTGTCGCTGCCGGCACTGGCGACGTTGAGGATCTTGCCGCGCAGCGGCAGCACCGCCTGGCTGGCGCGGTCGCGCGCCTGCTTTGCCGAACCGCCGGCCGAATCGCCCTCGACGATAAAGAGCTCGGCGCCGGCGGCGGCATTCTGCGTGCAGTCGGCGAGCTTGCCGGGCAGGCGCAGCTTGCGCACCGCACTCTTGCGCGACACTTCCTTTTCCTGGCGGCGGCGCACCCGTTCGTCGGCGCGCGCGATCACCCATTCGAGCAGTTTCGAGGCCTCCTGCGGATTGTCCGCCAGCCAGTGGTCGAACGGGTCGCGGATGGCGGTTTCGACGATGCGGATCGCCTCGATCGTCGCCAGCCTGTCCTTGGTCTGGCCGACGAATTCCGGTTCGCGGATGAACACCGACAGCATGCCCGCCGCCGAGATCATCACATCCTCGGAAGTGACGATCGAGGCGCGCTTGTTGCCGACCAGATCGGCGTAGGCGCGCAAGCCGCGCGTCAGCACGTTGCGGAAGCCGGCCTCATGCGTGCCGCCTTCGGCGGTCGGAATGGTGTTGCAATAGGAATTGATAAAACCGTCGCCGCCGAACCAGGTCACGGCCCATTCGAGCGAGCCGTGACCGCCCTGCTTCTCGCTCTTGCCGGCGAACATTTCACGGGTCACCTGGAATTCGTCGCCGAGCGAGGCTTTCAGATAGTCCTTGAGGCCGCCCGGAAAATGGAATTCTGCCTTGGCCGGCGTCGTGTCCTTTTCCTTGATCAGCGAGGGATCGCAGGTCCAGCGGATTTCGACGCCGCCGAACAGATAGGCCTTTGACCGCGCCATGCGGTAGAGCCGCGCCGGCTCGAAAGCAGCACCCTTGCCGAAAATCTGCTCGTCTGGATGGAAGCGGATCTTCGTGCCGCGCCGGTTATGCACGTCGCCGAGCTGCTCAAGGCCGGTCACCGGAACGCCTCGTGAGAAGCGCTGGCGATAGAGCTTGCGCCCAATCGCGACCTCGACCTCGAGATGGTCGGACAGCGCGTTGACGACGGAAACGCCGACACCGTGCAGGCCGCCGGACGTCTCGTAAACCTTACTGTCGAACTTGCCGCCTGAATGCAGCGTCGTCATGATGAGTTCGAGCGCCGGCTTCTTGAATTTCGGGTGCGGATCGACCGGAATGCCGCGGCCGTTGTCGGTGACTGACAGGTATCCGTCGGCGGAAAGCTCGACATCGATGAAGGTCGCATGGCCGGCGACCGCCTCGTCCATCGAGTTGTCGATGACCTCGGCGAACAGATGGTGCATCGCCTTGTCGTCGGTGCCGCCAATGTACATGCCCGGGCGGCGGCGCACCGGCTCCAGCCCCTCCAGCACCTCGATGTCGGCGGCACTGTAACTCTCGCTGGCGTCGCGGGGCGCCGGCCGCTTCGCCGCCTGCACCAGCGGATCGGCCGGGCGCGTGGCGGCGCGAGCCGGCTGCGGCTGCTTGTCCAATTTGGCGAAAAGATCGTTGTTGTCGTCCATGCCGGTCCTGGATTCCGATGCTGCGAATCACCACCCGATACTGCCACGCTTTTCGCGGGCAGGCGACGGAGGTTCCTGTTACGTTCGAGGATAGAGCCTCTTACTGCAAAACCATTCGACAGCCAAGCGGCGGAAATGGGGTCGAAGTTGGAGCATCGACGTTTTGTAAACCCAGTCCGAAGGTTACGCCGGAAGATTGGCTAAAAAGCGGTATTTGCGGACTATCGCTGACCTAGAATGCAGCGGAACCCTCAAGAGGCTGTCGCTTAAGCATGTTGGATTACAGTTCGCTCCTGCTCGCGGCGGCGCTGTCGGGCACGTGCCTCAGCATCACCATGTTCGCCATCTGGTTCAGCGCGCCACAGGCACGCTTTGTGCTGACGGTGGCGTGTGGCATTCTCGTGCTCGTCGCACATGTGGTGTTGTTCTGGCATTACACCAGGGATCCAAGCCTCTGGCTTTGCCAGATCGTGCTTGCGCCTCTCAGCCTCGGTTTCCTGATTATCTGCCTGTCGGCCATGCAATATCTCGGCGTAGGCGATTACAGGCGCGCCATCTTGCCGACCTTGGTTGCGATGGCTGTTTGCGCGGGCGCGACGTATCTCGGGTTTGATGGTGTCGGCTTTATTGTCACCTACGCGACGGTAACGGCGCTGCTCTCGCTCATCGGGGCGATGTTCTGGATTGAGGGTGGTCACGATCGCCGGATATTGCTGGTCGTCTCGTTCCTGAGCGGCGTCTGTGCGCTGTCGTTTGGACTTTGCGGCGCGGTCCTGCTGGTCAAGGGGCAATGGGTGCTGGGTGTTGCGCCCGACAATTGGGCCGAGCGGGTGAATTCCGTCGTAGCCGTCGCCTGCATGACCGGGCTCGGCGCATTGACGCTCTCCCTGCACCATTTGCAGGCGCAGATCGAATTGAAGGCCGAGACGATGACCGATCCATTGACCGGGCTGATGAACCGGCGGGCGTTGACGGCACTCTACGGCGAACGGGTCTTCGGCCCGTTCATGTCCGTCGCCATGTTCGACCTCGACCATTTCAAGAGGACGAACGACGTTTTCGGTCATCCGGTCGGCGACCAGGTTCTGCGCCGCTTTGCCGCCGTCATCAGGAAATACGCCAGGACCGGCGTCGACGCGTTCCGGTTGGGCGGCGAGGAGTTCGTGCTCGTCATGTCGCGGATGCCGGAAGAGAAGGCCTATGACATTGCGAGCAAGATCAGCGTCGCCTTCGGCACGGAAGTCGTGGCCACACAACTTGGTCCGTTGCGAAGCACAGTCAGCGGCGGCATCGGCTTTGGCGGAACAAACGGCACCGGTCTCGACGATGTGCTGGCCGAAGCCGACGCAGCACTCTATGCGGCCAAGCGCGCCGGGCGAAATCGCGTCGTCGTTCGGGACCGGGCGAGCAAGGCCGACGGGCCGGCCTTGCGTTCTGCCTGATTGGGGTTTCTATCTTCTTGTTAGACCCATGATCTTGTCGGAAAACCGGATTCCACTTTTCGGAATCATGATCTATTCCGCCGCACCCAGATATTCCGACAGCGGCGGGCAGGAGCAGACCAGGTTGCGGTCGCCGGCGACATTGTCGATGCGTGACACCGGCGGCCAGTACTTTGCTGCCGTATCGGCATCGCCGGCGGGGTAGGCCGCCTCCAGACGCGAATAGGGATGGGTCCATTGGCCGGCCAGTGCCTCGGCGGCGGTGTGCGGAGCGTTGACCAGAGGATTGTCGGCCAACGGCCATTCGCCCTTCGCCACCTTGGCTGCCTCGCCGGCTATGGCGATCATGGCCTCGCAGAAACGATCCAACTCGCGCTTGGGCTCGGATTCGGTCGGCTCCACCATCAGCGTGCCAGCGACCGGGAACGACATGGTCGGCGCGTGGAAGCCATAGTCGATCAGCCGCTTGGCGATATCGTCGACGCTGATGCCGGCGCTGTCCTTGAGCACGCGGGTGTCGAGGATGCATTCATGCGCGACGCGTCCGTTGCGCCCCTTGTAAAGCAGGGGGAAATGCTCGCCAAGCCGCGTCGCCACATAGTTGGCGGAGATGATCGCCGTCTCGGTTGCCTGCTTCAGGCCGGAAGCGCCCATCATGCGAATATACATCCAGGTGATCGGCAGGATCGAGGCGTTGCCGAACGGTGCTGCCGCCACGGCATGGACCGAGCCTTCGGTGACGTGGCCGGGCAGATGCGGCTTCAGATGTGCTTTGACGCCGATCGGGCCGACGCCGGGGCCGCCGCCGCCATGCGGGATGCAGAAGGTCTTGTGCAGGTTCATGTGGCAGACATCGGCGCCGATATCGCCGGGACGGGCGAGGCCGACCAGTGCGTTGAGGTTGGCGCCGTCGAAATAGACCTGGCCGCCATGGCTGTGGACGAGGGCGCAGAGGTCGCGCGCCCCTTCCTCGAAGACGCCATGCGTCGAAGGATAGGTGAACATCAGCGCCGCGAGATTATGCGCATGCTCGGCCGCCTTGGCCTGCAGGTCGTCCATGTCGATATTGCCGTCCTCGGTGCAGCGCACGACGACGACGCTCATGCCGGCCATGGCCGCACTTGCCGGATTGGTGCCATGCGCCGAGGAGGGGATCAGGCAGACGGTGCGATGGCCTTCGCCGCGTGACAGATGATAGCGGCGAATGGCGAGCAGCCCGGCATATTCGCCCTGGCTGCCAGCATTGGGCTGCAGGGTCACCGCGTCGAAGCCGGTGATCTCCGCCAGCCAGCCTTCCAGCTCGTCGATCATGGCGCGATAGCCTATCGAATGGTTTGCCGGGGCGAAGGGATGCAGGTTGGCGACATCAGGCCAGCTCACCGGCATCATTTCGGCGGCGGCGTTGAGCTTCATGGTGCAGGAGCCGAGCGGGATCATGGCGCGGTCAAGCGCCAGGTCCTTGTCGGCCAGCCGGCGCAGGAAGCGCATCATGTCGGTTTCCGAGTGGTTTTCGCGGAAGACGGGCTGGGTGAGGAACTCCTTGCCGCGCGGTTTTCCGGGCGTGGAACTGCCGGCGGCAACGCCGGCCTTAGCGCCGAAAAGTGCTGCGATCGCCTCCAGATCGGCTTCGGTGGAGGTCTCGTCGAAGCTGATGCCGACATGGTCGGCGTCGATGACGCGCAGCAGGCGGCCCGTCTTTTCTGCGGCGGCGGCAATCGCGCCGGCTCTGCCCTTCACTTCCGCAGTCACCGTGTCGAAGCGGCTTTCGCCGATCACCGAAACGCCCGCTGCCTTGAGGCCGACGGCCAGGCAGTTGGCCAGCGTGTGGACGCGGCCGGCAATCGCCTGCAGCCCGGCAGGGCCATGCCAGATCGCGTAGGCCGTCGCCATATTGGCGAGCAACGCCTGTGCGGTGCAGATGTTGGAGGTCGCCTTGTCGCGGCGGATATGCTGTTCGCGTGTCTGCAAAGCCAGGCGATAACCGGGACGGCCCTTGCTATCCGTCGACTGGCCAACAAGCCGGCCGGGCATCAGCCGCGTCAGCCTGTCGGAGACGGCGCAATAGGCGGCGTGCGGCCCGCCAAAGCCCATCGGCACGCCAAAACGCTGCATCGGGCCGACGGCGATGTCGGCGCCAAGCCTGGCCGGCGCATCGGTCAGCGTCAAGCCAAGCGGGTCGGCGATGAAGACGACCAGCGCGCCGGCGGCACGGGCCTTGTCGATCGCTGCCTTGTGATTGCCGTAGACGCCGAATGTATCGGGCCAGGAGACCAGCAGGGCGGCGGTGTTGTCGTCGATCACCTCGCCGTCCACCTCGATGCCGAGGGGCTCGGCGCGGGTGCGCACGACGTCCAGCGTCTGCGGGTGCGGCGTGCCGGCCAGTGCCACCTTGGTGCGCTTGTCGCGATGATGGCGCAGCGCAATGCCGACCGCTTCGGCCACCGCCGTCGCCTCGTCGAGCAGCGAGGCCGATGCCACCGGCAGGCCGGTCAATTCTGTCACCAGCGTCTGGAAGTTGAACAGCATTTCCAGCCGGCCCTGGCTGATCTCGGCCTGGTAAGGCGTGTAGGCGGTATACCAGGCCGGGTTCTCGAACAGGTTGCGCTGGATCACCGGCGGCACATGGACGCCATGATAGCCGGCACCGATAAAGCTCTTCAGCACCGTGTTCTTTGCCATCGTCGCCGCGAGCTCGGCCAGCGCTTCCGCTTCGCTTGCGGGGGCGGGCAGGGCCAGCGGCCGGTCGAGCCGGATCGACTTCGGCACTGCCTGACTGATCAGGGTCTCGACCGAAGGGACGCCGATCGTCGCCAGCATGGCTCTGACGTCATGGAGGCCCGGGCCGATATGGCGAGCCGAGAAGGGGTAGGGTGCTGCGGTCATCTTCCTGGTCCTGCTATCAACCAATATGGGCTTTGTAAGCGGCTTCATCGAGGAGCCCATCGAGCTGGCTCTCATTGGCCAGCTTCATCTTCCACAGCCAGCCGTCGCCGGTTGCCGCCGAATTGACGAGCGAAGGATCGGCCGACAGCGCGGTATTGGCCTCGGTGATCTCGCCGTCGACCGGCGCGTAGACATCCGATGCGGCCTTGACCGATTCGACCACCACGGCGGTGTCGCCCTTGGCTAGCTTTCTGCCCAATTCCGGCAGCTCGACAAAGACGAGGTCGCCGAGCTGCTGCTGTGCGTAGTCGGTGATGCCGACCGTGGCGACGCCGCCCTCGACGCGAAGCCATTCGTGATCTTCGGTGAAATAGGTCTTTGCCATTGAAATCATCCTTTGCGGTAGCGATGGGGCGTGAAGGGCAAGGGGTGGATGTCGACCGGGATTTTCGTCCCGCGGACATCGGCGAACAGTTTTGCGCCGGATTTGGCAAGCGGCGTCTGGACGTAGCCCATGGCGACCGGATGACCGGCCGAGGGGCCGAAGCCGCCAGAGGTGACATGGCCGGCAGGGTTGCCGTCGGCATCGAAAAGGGCAGCACCGGCGCGCACCGGCTGGCGGCCTTCCGGCTTCAGGCCGACGCGTTTTTGCGCTGGACCACGCTCCAGGATGGCACGCAGCGCATCGGCGCCGATGAAGGCGCCCGAGGCGCGAACCTCCTTGGGGATGGCCCACATCAGCCCGGCGCTGGCCGGATCGATCTCCGGCGTGATGTCCAGCCCGTGCAGGCACAGTCCGGCTTCAAGCCGCAGGCTGTCGCGGGCGGCAAGGCCGACCCACATCACCCGCTCGTCCTCGAGCAGCCTGGCGACGAGGTTTCTTGCATCCGCTTCCGGCAGGCCGATCTCGAAGCCGTCTTCGCCGGTATAGCCGGACCGGCTCATGAACCATTTTTCGCGCGGCTCGATACCGTGCATGAACACCAGCGAACCCGTCTCGATGCCGGCGCGGGAAAGGGCAGCCCATGCTTCGGGGCCTTGGATGGCAAGGAAGACGCGGTCGAGTGCGTCCACCTTCACGTCGAAATCGCCCTCTGCTTCGAAATTTTTGGCCAATGCGCGCAGATGCTTTTCGTCGGCGGCGGCATTGCCGGCATTGGCGACCATCATGAAGCGCTCGGCGCCAAGCCTGGTGACGATCAGATCGTCCAGAATGCCGGCGGCCTCGTTGAGGAAGAACGTATATTTGGACAGGGAAACCTCAAGCGCGCCGGCATCGAACGGGCAGGCGCGGTTCAGAAGCGCTGCTGCCCCCGAACCGCTGATTTCGAACAGCTTCATGTGCGAGATGTCGAACAGGCCGGCATGCTCGCGGCTGTGCAGATGCTCTTTCATCACACCGGCCGGATAGGTCAGCGGCATCGACCAGCCGGCGAAGGCGCCAAAGCGCGCACCGCCTGCCACATGCAGATCTTCGAGGGGGAGGTGTTTGGTGTCGTCGCCCGTCATGTCATCTCCAGAGTCGCACGCAAGCGGCCGCGAATGGCGACCAGTCCGTGCCCCTCTGTCTGAAGCCTGAGAGACTCGCGCCCCGTAACTCTGTCGGCAGCGCTTACACCTTCGGCGCGGGGGCAAGCCCCGACTTTCCAGAGTGTCTTTCCCGTCTACGGTTCTTTTGCCTGAGAGATTTCGGGCGATTTCCCCTTCGGCGGCAGCTCTCGCTGCTCTCTCCCGCAAACAGGTAGGACTCGGTCAGGAGCCCTCGACTCGTCATCCATAGCCCGTGGACGACACCTTGTCACCTGCCAGCGACATTTTTACTGGCAAGTCTTCGCTGCCTCGTCGCGAACAGGTCGCGACCCTATTGTTTTGGGGGCTCGGGCTTGGCTGTCTCGAAGCGCGACATCCATTTGAAGCTGCCGAACCAGTAGCGGCGAACGCCGCCTATGGTGCCGTCGGCGGTGCGCGCGCCGATCCAGTTGTTGACGTATTGGATGAGGCGGACATCGTCCGGCCGCATGGCAAACGCTTCCGGCGTCCGCAACAGCGGGCCGCCCACCAGCTTGAGCCTGGCGTCATAAAGCCTGGCGGCCATTTGCGGCGTCGGCGATGTCGCCACCATCGCCTGTGCTTGCCCGCTGATGACGGCGGCGACAACATCGGCCGCATTGTCGAATGAAACGATGGCCGCTTTCGGGAATGCTTCCCTCGCGGCGGCTTCGTCCGTCGAGTTGGAGAGTACGGCGATCTTGTAGCCCGGCGCGGCCAGTGCCTTGCCCGGTCTTTTCCCAAGGCTGGCGATCGTCGCCACCATGCGGATATCGGCGGTACCGGTCTGGTCGGAGAACACCACCTCGCGTGCGCGTTCCGGCGTGCTGGCGTAGCCCGCCGCGATCATGTCGAAATCACCCTTGAGCAATCGCGTCTTGAGGTCGTTCCATGGCACCTCGACCAGCTTCAGGTCGACGCCGAGATCGGACGCCAGCGCACTGGTCAGGTCGACATCATAGCCGGCGAACTTTCCGTCGGCCTTCTTGAGGATCCATGGCGGATTAAGCGCGACGCCGACCGTCAGTGTCTTCTGATCGATGATGCGCTTGAGGCTGTCGTCCGCCCGGGCTGGCAGCAGCGACAAAGCCAACCATGCAGAAAGGGCAAGTATAATAGTGGCGATAATCTTAGCGCGCATTAATATAACCTCACTGAGCCCGTCCGGTTGTCAGACTTACACAGAGGTGCCATTCTGTCGATAGCGGACCCTGATGGAGAGTTGCGATGTCGGCACGGATGGCGGTTACCGGTTCGATGATGTTCCTGGGTTGCATCCTGGGCAACCCGGCGAAACTTTCGTTGATGCCGGCGGCAGCGCAGGCTGCGGGGGCAAAACGCGTGGTCTGCTCCAGCGCCGATTACCGTTATTCCTATTGCGGGGTCGATACGCGACGTGGCGTGCAGTTGACCTCCCGTCTATCGAAGGCGCGTTGCGTATACGGTAGAAGCTGGGGCTATGACGGCGGCGGCATCTGGGTCGACAATGGTTGCTCGGCCGAATTCGCGGTCGCCGGCCCCAACCGCAATCCCTCTGCTGGCGACGTTGCCGCAGCCATTATCGTCGGCGGCGTGGTAGGCGCCATTCTCGACAACAGCAATTCGCATCGCCATCATTCCGATAATTACTATCCGAAGCCGCGCCCGCGCCGTTACGACCAATCAATCGATCCGACGCCCCAATTCGACAATCAGGGCAATCCCAACTTCGATACCCACGGCAACTACCAAGGACCGCACGGGCTGGGGAAGCTCGTCACCCCGGACGATAATCCCGACCTCAATCCGGCCCTGCGCAGCGACGGCGACGACAGCGACGACAGCGACGACGACAGTTAGTTTAGGTGAAACTGAGGTCAAGTTTCAGTCAGATGCCGCCGTACCAATCGTAGCCATTGTCCTCCCAATAGCCGCCTCTGCCGCCGCCGATATTGGCGAAGCCGTCGACCAGCTCGATCTTGTAGAGGTATTTCGGCATCTTGTAGCCGAGCTGGCGCTCGACGCGGACGCGCAGCGGCGCGCCGTTCTCGACCGGCAGCGGCTTGCCGTTGAGGCCATAGGCAAGGATCGTCTGCGGATGACGGGCATCGATCAGGTCGATCGAGCCGTAATATTTGATATCGCCGGCAAGGCTGCGGTCGATCGTATCGAGGCAGTGGAACATGACATAGCGCGCCTGCGGCTTGACCACGGCCTGGTCGAGCACCAGCGACAGCGGCGTGCCGGTCCATTTGGCAATGCAGCTCCAGCCTTCGACGCAGTCGTGGCGGGTGATCTGGGTGCGGCTCGGCATGTTCATCAGCTGCTCGCGGGTCAGCGACAGCGGCTTTTCGACAAGGCCGGAAACCTCCAGCCGCCAGTCGGCGAAATCGCTGGCGAGCAGGCCCTTGTAGAAATCGTCGTCGGGTGTGGTGACGCCGTTCGGCCGCTGCGGCTGGCGAATGTCGGCCTCGGTGAATTCCGGCGCCAGCGCATCAGCGCCGGCAAGCAGTCGCTGCGCCCGCCAGGTCAGGCCATTGGCGCTTTCGAGGAAGCTGCGCAGGCTGTCGCCGACGCCAAGCTGGCTGTCGAAGGCGTCGCAGCCCGACAGCATGATGCCGGAAAGGCCGAGGCTGGCCGAGGTCAGGAACTTTCTTCGGCTTATCTGTAGCTTGGGGCTGATCTCGAATTTCGCCATGTCAGGCACTCCTCTCTGGCGCATTGTCGGCATGCGCCGGCGGGTCGGTTCGATACCAGCCGGTGATGATTGAGCGCAGCTCGTTGATCGGACCGGCGGCCAGGATCATCAGGATGTGGATAATGAAGAAGGCGACGAGCAGCAGCATCACCGTGAAATGAATGGTGCGCGCCGTCTGTCGGCCGCCGAGCAAATCGTTCAGGAACGGCAGGACCGAATCCATGCTCGGCGACATGGCAAGGCCGGTGATGATCATCAGCGGCAGCAGCACGAACAGCACGCCGCCATAAGCCATCTTCTGCAAGGTGTTGTATTCGCGCCTGTGGTGAAACCTGAACCTGGCGTGGTCGACAATGTCTTGCGGCAGCCGCCTGATGTCATCGAGGCGCGGGGCAAGATCGCGGCGCAAATGGCCGTTGATGAGGCTGGCGACCAGCCAGACCAGCAGCGTGGTGGTCAGCACCCAGGCAAAGAAGAAATGAACGACGCGCGCGGTGCCGAGATCGTAGTAGGAAGGAATCGTAGCCCAGGACGGGAAGGCCCGGGAAGTCTCCTGGCCGGCCGGACCCGACCAGCCGAGCACACCAGTGGTATCGAAGCGCTTGCCGAAGATTTCGGTGTAGCCGCGCGGGCCAGCCGCGGTATTCTCGGCGCCAATGGCGAAGATGGTGTTGTTGTAGCCAAAGCCCGACTCCTTGCCGATGTAGAGCTGCGGGCGGGCGTTGAAGATCTGCAGGCCGGAAAGCAGCATGAAGAACAGCGCGATCGCCCATAGCCAATGCGTCAGCCGCGTCCAGCGCGACTGGCGATAGATCAGCGTCACATCGCTCGGCGCGGCGGTATCTGCTCCGGCGGCTTGGTTTCTGGCAAGCGATTCCATCTGTTGTTCCTCCGGCCGCGCGTTCGCCGCGGCCTGTCAGATATCTTCTCCTCCCAATACGTCGCCAGCCTAAGCGATGTTTCACCCGATCACGGATTTATTACGGACTGCCGAGGCTGACGGCTAGGTTGACTGCGGCTGCGACGATGACTGTATTGAAGAAGAACGACAGGATCGAATGCACAAGCACGACACGGCGCATTTGCGAGGTCGTGATGTTGGTGTCGGCGGTTTGCGCCGTCATGCCGATCACTGTCGAAAAATAGAGGAAATCCGAGCCCTCCGGCCGCTTGCCGCCCGGGAAGTCGAGGCCGCCGACTGGAATCCTCTTTTTGGTGTCGCCATCCATCGCATCGCCGTCCAACCAATAGAGATGCGCGTAGTGAAGTGCCGCCATGGCATGGATGGTCAACCAGCCAAGCGGGATAGACAATAGCGCGACCGTAAGCTCGACGGGATCCGCGCTCTTCTCCCTGTTGATCAATTGAAACAACGAAATGATGGCAATAGCGACCACAACCAGAGTGACCGCGAAGATCGCCAGTACCGGCAGGTCCGTCTCGCCTGCATTCTTGCGCAGATAGCTGCCGGTAAGCCGAGGCATGTGGGCGATGACAAGAACGAGATAGGCGGCAAAGAACACGTTGGCGCCGATCGAATAGGCAAGCGGCGCACGCCAGATCAGCGCTGCGCCAAAGGCTGCCACGCCGATGCAGGCCGACACCGCGAACAGCGTGTGGCGTCGCATGGGCATCTTGGTCGTGGTACCGGTCGCCATGGTTTTCAGTCCGCTGGCGCGGATTTCAGCGCTCGCCGTAGGATGCGGTCAAGCTCGCCTAGGAACCGCGAGCGATCCTGCGGCGCGAAGCTCGAATTGTAGCCCTTGCTCTCGCCGGTTTCGCGCAGGTGCTGCTTGAGGTCGCGCATCGCCACCGCCATGCCGATCGTTTCGGGCGTAAACGGGCGTCCGGTCGGACCAAGTACGTGGGCGCCAAGCGCCACCGCGCGCGCGGCAAGCGGGATATCGGCGGTCACCACAATGTCGTTGGACCGGGCATTTTCGACGATCCAGTCGTCGGCGGCATCGGCGCCCTTGGAGACGACGACATTGCGGATCATCGGATCGCGCGACGGACGCAAGCCGCCATTGGAGACGAAGGTGACGACGATGCCGTGCCGCTCGGCGACTTTTTCGACCTCGGCCTTCACCGGGCAAGCGTCGGCGTCGACGAGAATAGCAGGTGCGGGCATCGTTGTTCCAAATGTGAAAGAGCCGGGCGGCGTCGCCCGGCTCGATCGATGATGGTCGAGCGGCTACTAGGCCGGCAACGCGCCGGATCTTTTGGCCGTCCAGGTGGCGATATAGTC